>JAODMH010000212.1 GCA_025465035.1 Microbacteriaceae bacterium
CGTGCGCAGCGTCGCAGGCTTCGACGATAGCTGGTGACCTGCGCAGCCCGCACCCCCGTAGCCCCTCGCGGCGGGGCTATGCGGTCGCGGACGGAGTTATAGCAGCGTCCGCGGCGCGGTTTCCCCGCCGCGAGCCACCCGACGGCTCCCGGCTGCCCGCAGACATCCGCGAGCCGCCGACGGGGCTCAGCGCCCGACGGCGCGTCGCTCGCGCTGCGAGACCCGCAGGCCGCTCGCCGCGAGGCGCTCGACGAACTGTCGAATCGTGACCGGTTCGGCCCCCGCCGCCACCAGCTCGTCGTACCTGTGAGCGGGTATGTCGTAGTGGTCCAGGTCGAATGCGCGGCGGGGGATATCCTGCCCCTGCGCGAACGCATGCAATTCGTCGAGAGAGAAGTCGCTCGCGAGGTGCGACCAAAGCGTGTCATGCGCAGGCCACCTAGGCTGGTCTATCAACACGGTCATGGGCCGATTCTAGACAGGGGAATCCTTAGGCAATGAGCTACATCGCCCATCGCGTCGTTCGGCAGCACGGCTTTCTCGTCGCATTCGTCTGCGCTGCGGTGGTGCTGGCGGTGCTGGTCGTGCAGACCCTCGTCAGTTTTCTGATCTCAGAGCTCAGCAATCTCGGCTCCGGCTCGAATTACAGCGTCCCGTGGTGGTCGTACTACGCGCCGCAGTTGGGCACGGTCCTTCTGCCATTCGCCGTCGGCGTGCTTCTCAGCCTCTGGTTCATCGCGCCGATTGCGGCTGAGCTGCACGTCGCGCATGTCATCACTCGGAGCGTGCTCGCGGCCGCCGTCGGCGGGGTGCTGGCTGTGCTCGTCACGATCGTCGCGTCGCTCATCGGCATGCTGAGTGGCGGCCTGATGGCCAATCTCCTGGCGACGAGGCTCAGCGGGGAAACGGTGGTGAGCATCCTTGGTTCCGCTGTCGGTGCAGGCGGACAGGAGTTCGTCTCGTCCACGCCTGTGGTGATCCTGGCGGGCGTTCTGCTCTGGATCTGGCTGGAGCGGCATCCGTCGAAGCATCCGGTTTCGGGTATCGTCGATCAGGCGTAAGAACGCGGCGCACGGCGTTTGACCGAGGGGTCGATGATCGAGTATTGTTGACCCTTGGTGTGTGCTGGGCCAAGCCCGCAGTGTTTACGCGCCAGGACTTCTCCCGGAATCTTCTCCGGTCACATAGTTAGGGTTACAAGTGGTTTACGCAGTTGTGCGCGCCGGTGGTCGGCAGGAAAAGGTCGAGGTCGGCACCATTGTCGTGCTCGACCGCATCAAGGCCGACAAAGACGGCAATGTCGAGCTCGCCCCGGTGCTGCTCGTTGACGGCGACAAGATCACTCACGACGCCACGTCGCTTGCGAAGGTCAAGGTGACCGGCGAGGTCGTCGGCGATCTGCGCGGCCCGAAGATCGTCATCCAGAAGTTCAAGAACAAGACCGGATACAAGAAGCGCCAGGGTCACCGCCAGGAGCTCACCCGTATCAAGATCACCGGAATCAAGTAGAGGGCCCCGAGAATGGCACACAAAAAGGGCGCAAGCTCCACCCGTAACGGTCGTGACTCGAACGCACAGCGCCTCGGCGTGAAGCGCTTCGGCGGCCAGGTCGTCAGCGCGGGCGAGATCATCGTCCGGCAGCGCGGCACACACTTCCACCCCGGCGTCAACGTCGGCCGTGGCGGCGATGACACGCTGTTCGCTCTCTCCGCCGGTGCTGTGGAGTTCGGCGCGAAGGGCGGCCGCAAGGTCGTCAACATCGTGGCGGCAGCACAGTAGGTTTTCGCTCGGCCTCTGGCCGGCACGTCATGGGTTCGAGCGGGCTTCGGCTCGCTCTCGCCTTTTAAGCAGCAGTTCGATCGAAGGGATGCGTTGTGGCTACCTTCGTTGACCAGGTAACGCTCCACCTCAGTGCTGGCGACGGCGGGGACGGTTGTGTCTCGGTCAAGCGTGAGAAGTTCAAGCCGCTCGCCGGTCCCGACGGAGGCAACGGCGGCGACGGCGGCGATATCGTTCTCGTCAGCGACAACGGCGTGACAACACTGCTCGGTTTCCATCGCGCGCCGCACCGCAAGTCGGATAAGGGCGGCCAGGGCATGGGCGACCATCGCAATGGCTTCAACGGCGAAGAGGTGGTGCTCGAGGTTCCCGTCGGCACCGTCGTGAAAGACGCCGAGGGCAATCAGCTGATCGACTTCTCCGAGCCCGGCATGCGTTACGTCGTCGCGGCCGGCGGCCAGGGTGGCCTCGGCAATGCGGCGCTCGCGTCTACGAAACGTAAAGCGCCCGGCTTCGCGCTTCTCGGCATCCCCGGCTGGGAGGGCGATGTCTTCCTCGAGCTCAAAGTCGTTGCGGATGTCGCGCTCGTCGGCTATCCGTCGGCGGGCAAGTCGAGCCTCGTCGCCGCGATCTCGGCCGCGAAGCCCAAGATCGCGGACTATCCCTTCACCACCCTGCATCCCAACCTCGGCGTCGTGCAGGCCGGCGAGGTCCGCTATACGGTGGCGGATGTCCCCGGTCTCATCGAGGGAGCCAGCGAAGGCAAAGGTCTCGGGCTCGAATTCCTCCGCCACGTCGAGCGATGCTCGGCGCTCCTCCACGTGCTCGATTGCGCCACGCTGGAACCCGGTCGCGACCCGCTGACCGACCTCGACGTCATCCTCGGCGAACTCGCCGCGTATCCGGTGCCGGATGGCCAGGTGCCTCTGCTCGAGCGCGCACAACTCATCGCACTCAACAAGGTGGACGTTCCGGAGGGGCGCGAGCTGGCCGACATGGTCAGGCCAGAACTGGAGTCCCGCGGCTACCGCGTGTTCGAGATCTCCGCCGTGAGCCGTGAGGGCCTTCGCGACCTCTCCTTCGCGCTCGGCGAGCTCGTCGAAGCCGATCGTGCCGTGCGCGCGGCAGAGCCAGTCACGCAGCGAATCGTGCTACGTCCTCGCGCGGCGAACGACGCCGGCTTCACCGTCAAGGTCGAGGGCGGATCCGGTGGCAACATCTACCGGGTCGTCGGCGGCAAGCCGGAGCGCTGGGTCGCACAGACCGACTTCAACAACGAGGAGGCCATCGGCTTCCTTGCCGACCGCCTGGCCAAGTCCGGCGTGGAGAACGAACTGTTCAAGGCCGGTGCGGTCGCGGGGTCCACCGTGATCATCGGCCCGGTCACTTTCGACTGGGAGCCGACGCTCACCTCGACCGCGGAGCTCCTCACGGCCCCGCGAGGCACCGACCCGCGTCTCGTGCAGAACGATCGTCCGACGAGCAAGACCCGCCGCCAGGAATACCTCGAGCGAATGGATGGCAAGGCCGCCGCTCGCGCCGAACTCGTGCGCGAGCGCGAGGCCGGCATGTGGAACGACGATGATGGCTTCGCCGTCACGGAGAAGGCCAGCGTCTCGACGGAGGATTCTGCCACGGATGCCTGATTCGGCCAATGCGGATGCGGTGGATGCCGTTCCGATCGTCTCGCGCTCGGAGATTCCCCGGGCACGACGCATCGTCGTCAAGGTGGGCTCGTCGTCGATCAGTGGCGCCAATGCCGGGCAGATCGCTGCGCTCGTCGATGCTCTCGCCGAGGCGCACGCCCGCGGTTCCGAAGTAATCCTGGTGTCATCCGGAGCCATAGCAACCGGCATGCCCTATCTGAGACTGGACGCAAGGCCATCGGACCTCGCGACGCAGCAGGCCGCCGCCGCCGTCGGCCAGAACGTGCTCATATACCGCTACCAGGAGAGCCTCGACCGCTACGACATCGTGGCCGGCCAGGTCCTCCTCACCGCCGGAGACCTCGAGAATCCGTCGCACCGCAGCAATGCGCAACGGGCCATGGAGCGGTTGCTCGGTCTGCGCATCCTGCCCATCGTCAACGAGAACGACACAGTCGCCACTCACGAGATCCGCTTCGGCGACAACGATCGGCTCGCCGCCCTGGTCTCCCAACTGGTGCGCGCCGACCTGCTCGTGCTGCTGTCGGATGTCGACGCCCTCTACACGAGGCCGCCAGACCAGCCGGGAGCGCGCCGCATCGACCACGTCCCCTTTGCGGACGATCTCGCCGGGATCGAGTTCGGCGACATCGGATCCGCCGGGGTGGGAACCGGGGGAGCCGGTACCAAGGTGGCCGCGGCCAAGCTCGCCGCGTCATCCGGCACCCCGGTGCTGCTCGCAGCCACGAGTGCCGTTTCTGCCGCCCTCCGCGGAGCAGAGCTGGGTACGTGGTTCGAGGCCGCCAACCCGATCAGCTGAGCGTCCCGCTCCCCAAGGGACAGTCTCCCCAGGGGACCGGTCTCGCCAAAGGACACGAATGGCTGCTCCGTGACGTGTTCCGGAGCCGTTTGCGACCCCTCGGGCGTAATCGCGTAATGGAAGGCAACGGCGGCCGGACGTAAACTGGCTTCATGTCTGAAACCGCCGTCGCGACGCGCACCCTCACCGAGAAGCTGGCCGCGGCGCGCGATGCGTCGGTCGTTCTGGCGACGGCCAACGCCGCCCTCAAGAACCGCGCCCTGGAGGCGATTGCCGGAGCCGTCGTCGACAGTGCCGGCCGCATTCTCCTGGCCAACGATCTCGATCTCGCGAACGGTCGAGAGAACGGCCTGAGCACCGGTCTCCAAGACCGCCTCCGCCTCGATGAGAAGCGTCTCGCCGGCCTCGCCGATGCGGTTCGCCTGGTCGCGACCCTGGTCGACCCGGTCGGCGAGTCCGTGCGCGGCAAGACCCTTCCCAATGGGCTCCTGCTGAGCCAGGTGCGCGTGCCATTCGGTGTCGTCGGGGTCATCTACGAGGCGCGCCCGAACGTCACAGTCGACATCGCGAGTCTCGCCCTGAAGAGCGGCAACGCCGCGGTACTGCGCGGCGGTAGTGCTGCCGAGAACACCAACCGTGTCCTCGTCGGTGTCATCCAGGATGCCATCGCCAGCGTGGGGCTTCCGGCCGATGCCGTGCAGACCATCGATGAGTTCGGTCGTGACGGCGCGAAGCAACTCATGCAGGCCCGCGGTTACGTCGACGTGCTCATCCCGCGTGGCAGCGCGGAACTCATCAATACGGTGGTGCTCGAGTCGAAGGTCCCGGTGATCGAAACCGGAGCCGGCGTCGTGCACGTCTTCCTGGATGAGTCCGCCGACGAGCAATGGGCGATCGACATCGTGCAGAACTCCAAGGTGCAGCGCCCGAGCGTATGCAACGCACTGGAGACCCTGCTCGTGCATGAGGCGGCGGCCGAGCGGCTGTTGCCCTCCGTGCTGGCCGACCTGCGGGCATCCGGCGTTACCATCCACGGTGATGCGCGCACCCTCGCGATCTTCGGGGATGCCGTACCGGCCACCGAAGATGATTGGACGACCGAATACATGTCGCTCGACCTGTCGGTGCGCGTGGTGGACGGCCTCGATCAGGCGATCGACCATATCCGCCGCTACTCGACCCATCACACCGAGTCGATCGTGACCAACGATCTTGCCAACACCGAGCGCTTTCTCGCCGAGGTGGACTCGGCCGTCGTCATGGTCAACGCCTCCACCCGGTTTACGGACGGCGGGGAGTTCGGTTTCGGCGCCGAGGTCGGAATCTCGACCCAGAAGCTGCATGCGCGAGGCCCGATGGGTCTGAGCGAGCTGACCAGCACCAAGTGGATCGTCCGCGGTTCCGGCCAGGTGCGCGCGTAACGCACGCTGACAGCCTGTCGCGGCCGGTAGGCTGCTGCTATCAGGATGTGTCACAAAAGATTGGTGGATCTCGTTGCTGAGCGCAATTGTTTTGGCTGCTGCGGAAGCTCCCGCGACCTTGATTTTTCCCAACTGGGTGTTTCCCCTCATTGCGGTTCTGGTCTTCGTTGCCCTCGGAGTCGTCGTGTGGAGCTTTCGCGATGTAGCGAACCGTCACAGCCACAAGTCAAACAAGTCGGCCGCATCCGGGCACACGACCGACCACTAACGGCCCGATCACAGTGACCGAGACCGCGGCGCGGCGCCCCAAGATCGGCGTGATGGGCGGCACGTTCGACCCCATTCACCACGGGCACCTGGTCGCAGCGAGCGAGGTGGCGCAGTCCTTCGGCCTCGACGAGGTCATCTTCGTGCCCACCGGGCAGCCGTATCAAAAGCCTGGCGCGACCGCGAGCGAGCATCGCTACCTCATGACCGTCGTCGCGACCGCGTCCAACCCGCGGTTCACCGTGAGCAGGGTGGACATCGACCGTCAGGGTCCGACCTACACGATCGACACACTGCGCGATCTGCACGCGCAGCGTCCGGATGCCGAGTTGTTCTTCATCTCGGGCGCCGACGCGATCGCTCAGATCCTCGATTGGAAAGACGTCCGCGAGCTGTGGTCGCTCGCGCATTTCGTAGCTGTGTCCCGGCCGGGACATTCGCTGACTATTTCCGGTTTGCCGGAGTCGGAAGTAAGCTTGCTGGAAGTGCCTGCGCTTGCGATCTCGTCGACCGACTGTCGCGGCAGGGTGAGCCGGGGTTTCCCGGTGTGGTATTTGGTCCCCGATGGTGTTGTTCAATACATATCCAAGCACCACTTGTATCGGAGTCTTACATGACAGCCTGGCAAGATGAGCCGCCCGTTAGCAGGCGGCAAGTTCGGCAGAACGAGCGCGGCGAGGCCGTGGACTCGCAGGTCAGCCTTGCCCAAAATCCCCCTGACCGACCCGCCTTCAATCCGTTTCTTCGTGAGGATTGGAACAGGGATGGCCGCGCCGCCGTCGCCTCGGAGACCCAGAGGGCAGACGGCGTGGTCGTGAGAGGCCGTCGCGCTCAGCTGCAGTTCCCCTCCGCTGTGCCGCAGAACCAGGACGAAGAACCGGCCGAGACTGCGGATGATGTGGCTCCTCCCGAGCCGCTGACGTACGTTACCCAGGGCCGCCCTCAGGTGCCGAGCTACGACGGACCATCGTTCCGCAGTCGCTCGATCTCTGCGGTACCGGACCAGCCGGAAGACGCTTCGGCCGAGTCGCCTCGAACAGGCGCCGCGCCGGAGCAGCCCTATCGAGTTCGTGACTTCAGTCCGGAGGGTCGGCGTTCGACCTTCTCTTCTGCGCCGCAGAGTTGGACGCCGCCGGCGCCTGTCGTCGGCGAGCCGGGAGAACTCGACTATCGCACCCAGGCTTCACCGCCTCCCGCCGCCCAGCCGGCAGGGCACGACGACCTGCCACATGACGAGCGCACGATGACTCGGCGTGAATTGCGTGCGCTCCAGCAGGATCGCGATCCGTTGCCGTTCGATGCTCCGTCCTCGCACACGACATCGGCGGAGCCGATTCGCACCCGCGAGCGCAGTCGGGACGCCGATCCAACCCCGGCCGGAGGGATTCCGCAGCAGGCGGATGCCACGGCGTCGACATCACCGGATGTCGCTGAGCCACCCGCCCTCGTCGAGCCGCCTCGGCTCTCGTCGTTTCCGCTCTTCGTCGCGCCAGTGGCAACCGCCGCGGCCACGGTCGCACCGGCCGTCGAAGAGCCCGCGCTCGAAACGGTCGCGGTCGAAT
Source organism: Microbacteriaceae bacterium (assembly GCA_025465035.1). Classification (GTDB taxonomy): domain Bacteria; phylum Actinomycetota; class Actinomycetes; order Actinomycetales; family Microbacteriaceae; genus Lacisediminihabitans. The sequence continues at coordinate 7,496 of JAODMH010000212.1, forward strand.
CCCTTTTCGTCGCCTCAACCGACTTCGCTGTCGCGGAGGACGTGGTTTCCGCCGAGATCGTCGAAGACGAGGCGCAGAGCCCCATCTCCGATTTCGATGCCCTTCTGTTTCAGACGCCAACGCCTACGTCATCGGAACAGCCGGTCGAGGCCGAACCCATTCCGGCACCGGCCGATGTCGAGGAGAGGCCCTTCGGACTCCGGTTGGAGCCGGAGGCACCAGCGCCCTATACGCCTCCCGTCGGCCACTGGTCGACTCAGGCATCCATCGACGACGACGAGCAGGTGGGCGAGAACACCTTCAGCCGTAATGTCGGTGTCACGAGCGGGGCAATCACGACGAGCGCCCTCGTCCTGCCGTCCATACCGACCGCAGACGACATGCTGAGCCCGCTCAGCAGCACCGGCGAGATCCTGATCACCGGTTCGATAAGCCTGCCGAGCAGTATGGGTACGACGGGTGCTCTACCTGCGCGCTATGACCACTCCGATGTCGATGCGCTGCTGGCGGCCGACGACCGTGAAGATTCGACGGATGTGGACTCTGCTCCTGTTCGCGCCATTCGCGCCATCAGCACCAACACCTCGTCGGGCCCGGTGATCAGCACCGTCAAGCCCAAGAGCAATAACCGCATGCTTACCGTCGTTGCCGTTTCGGCCGCGGTCGTCGCGGCGGGCATCGTGGCACTCCTCGTCGCCGGCTGGATCTTCAAGATCTTTTAGGCCCGTGACTTTTCTTTCCTCATCACCGCAAAGGACCCTGTGACTGCGACCGACCATGCCCGCGAACTGCTTCAGATTGCCGCCGCCGCGGCTGATTCCAAGCAAGCGGATGATCTCGTAGCCCTCGATGTCTCAGGACCGCTGCCGCTGACCGACATCTTCCTGCTCGCCACCGGTCGTAACGAACGCAATGTGATCTCGATAGCCAGTGAGATCGAAGACAAGCTCATCGAGCGCGGCTCCAAGCCGTTGCGGCGTGAAGGCCGTTCGGAGGGTCGTTGGATTCTCCTCGATTTCGGCGATCTCGTCGTGCACGTCTTCCACGAGGAAGATCGCATGTACTACTCGCTCGAGCGTCTCTGGAAGGACTGCCCGGTCGTTCCGATCGATCTCCCCGTTCGCGAGAACGCGGAGTAACCAGCTCCGGATTGCCGTGCCCGGCGTCGAGCTGCCCAGCTGGCGGGGTCCGGGGGATGACCCGGCCCGCGTCATCCACACGATCGACGCCTGGGTCCATACCCCGGCACTCTCCGGTCTTGTCGCGGCCTTCGGCGGGCGGCCGCCATCGCGCGAGCCGGCCGCACTGCTCGCCTGGCTCGACGAGTTCTCGGCAGAACACTGGGACTTTCGCGCCGGACGGGAACGTAACCTCGCCGTCGTGCCGCGACTGACAGCCGAACAGGATCAGCTGGTCGCCGATTCGACAGTGGCGCTCGGACTCGCCGGCCAGGGCTCGCCATCGCAGGGCAGCTACGACACCGTACTCATGACGGGCGGGATGGTCCGTGCCGGAATAGTGAAACCGCGATTCGTGGCCGACCTGCTGAAGGGTGGCCTGTCGGTGGGCAACGTCGTGTTCCTCGGCGGATTCCGGCCGTTCGCGGGCGACGAGATCGAGTTGGCGCGCGCACTCGGTGTTGACGGTGACGACGAGTGGGGCTCGATGGTCACGGGAATGGAACGGGCGTTCGGTCCGCTCGGCGTCCCGGACGTCTCCTGCTCGACCGAGAAAAGCGGCAACGGCTCGTGGCGGGAGTATCGCTGGACACAATCGACGCCGAGCTTTTCGGTGCTGGCCGCGCCGTCGTCCGCTCCGGCCCTGCGCAGAGCGAACTCGGGGGACACCTACCGTTTCTGGGCGGAACGTCGCGCGGCGGAGCAGCGTTCGGTCCTCGTCGTGACCACGCCCGTATATGTGCCCTATCAGGGCGCCGCGGCGGTGGAGGTGCTCGGCCTGGGTTTCGGAGTTGCGGTGGAAACGATCGGCACCAGCGACCGCGCAAACGACCTGGGGGAGTACAGTCAGCGGTTCACGGCGGCGCATCACCTGCAGGAGCTCCGATCCGCGATTCAGGCGATGAGATCATTGCGGGAAGCGCTCGTCGCCGCGTGCGACGAGTAGGTCCTGCAGGCAAAGCCGCCTGGGCGACCTCCTGTCCGCCTCGGTTTGGTGGGCTCTGGATGTGTAGTAATCTTTAGAGGTTGTTCGGATCGGTCGTCTAGGCCGCCAACGAACGGCTTGGGTCCATGGCGCAGCCTGGTAGCGCACCTGCATGGCATGCAGGGGGTCAGGGGTTCGAATCCCCTTGGATCCACCACGTAGCCCGTATGTAAACCCCTGACATGATCGTTGGGCTTACGGCGGTGAATAGAGCAGGAACTGATACGAGTCTCGTCCGTTTGGACGGGGCTCGTTTCTGTTTCTGCTGCTTCGGCATTGGCTGCAAGCGCGCGGAAGCTGGCTGTGAGTGTCAGGAGTTCGACGAGCTGGCCGATGGTGCGGGGCTGGAGGTGTTCGTCGAGGGCGACGAGGATGTGCTCGAAGAAGGCGAGGTTCATTAGCCGTTTGAGGTGTTCGGGCAGGCGCCGGTAAGTCTGGTCACAGTTTTCGAGCATGTCGAGGATGCCTGTGAGGTTTGCTTTCGCGGTGCTCTCGTCGGCGGCGAGCGCGTGCTGTTCCCGATCGATGTCGGCGAGAGTCCGGGTGATGCGGTCCTGTTCGGTCTTGAGAAGGTCGACGGGGATCGCGTCGGCGTAGTGTGCCTGGAGGAGTTGTTGTCGTTCCCGAGCGAGGCGGTCGCGTTCGCCATTTAGGGCTTTGCGCCGGTCGAGGGTGTCGCGGCTGGTGCTTGCGATCTCTTCGAGGACCCACGCCTCGATCCGTTGGCGGTCTTCGGGTGTCAGGGAGATAGTCCGGTAGAGGTCGGCGACTTTGTCTTCGATGACGTCGATGAGGACGGCTTTGAGGTCGCAGATCGAAGTGCGAGCCTTAATGACCTACGACCAGTCCAACCGTCACATCTCCACCGTCGGCACCGGCGCGACGATCACGTACATTCGGGATGTGACCGACCGGATCATCGCAGAGACATCGGTGATCGGTGCGACGACGAAGCACATCCACTACTCCTTCACCGACGGTACCGACTCCCCGGACTGGACCATCGACGCCGACATCACCGGCGCGGCCGCGGTGCTCGAACACACGCTGGCGTTGCCCGGCGGCGTGGTGGTGTCGATCCAGAACCAGGGCGGAACATACAACTGGTCGTACCCGAACCTTCACGGCGACACGATCCTCCGCACCGACGTCGGCGGGGCACGGCAGGGAGCGATCGGACTGTACGACCCATTCGGGCAACCAATCGACCCCACGACATACGCGTTGGGGACGACGGCGTCGGATGGCGCCGTGCCGAACAACACCCTCGTCAGCGGGGCGACCAACGCATGGGAAGGATCCCACCAAAAGCTCTACCAACACGCAGGCGACATCGCCGTCATCGAAATGGGAGCACGGCAATACGCTGCCGGCCTCGGTCGTTTCCTTTCGGTTGACCCCGTCGCGGGTGGGAATTCAAACGACTATACATATCCGAATGACCCGATGAACTCCTCCGATCTGACCGGCTTGGCATACCGCTGTACAAAACAGAGATTATGGTGCGGTTCTCCTGCTGAACGTATTTGGGGTGCAGTCGCCCACGTAATCTCATTCGGCCCATACCTCGCATATTATGTCCCAAATAGAATGTCACGCGCGGCCAATAAGGTCGGCTGCCGGTTCGGCCGCAATGGTTGCGCGGCCGCTCACGTATTGAATGTGGTCACTGCGTCGCCGGTGATACAGGCATATTGGCTCGACAAGGACGCAAGATTTGACATCGTCAAGAGCCGCACCACTGCTTCTATCGAATCGCCATATGATGAGCATTTCCGGGGACGAATTCTCGGAACTGGGACGCATTCTCCGTTTACCTGGCTTCCCGGATTGTGGCGGGATTCGAGCGGGAAACCGCACGCCGATATTGAGTGGTGAGGGTTTTCATGTCTAAGTCTCAGCGGATCACCCTTATCGTCGTTGGCGGCGTTGTGGGTGCGATCGTCTCGGTAGGTTTTGCGGTGGGGGTGGCGGTCTTAGTGCTCCACGTCCTCGTTGCGCCGACTACACGAATGTTCGTCAAGAATGACACGCAAGCATATGTGACGATTGCGACGTGCGGCAGCGCTCTCACTGCGCTGGGACCAGGCGCGACGGCAACCATCTATCCCAACGCGGATGATCCGAAAGAAGCGTGTGTGGTGTATGCGAGCGACTCTCGGGATGTCCTTGGCTGTCTCTACCTTCCCCCCTTGGGCAAACGCCTTGAGGCGGTCGTCCCCCTGAGCGGCTACGTGCCGAACGTATCGTTGCGGAACTGTGGGGGCTGATCTCAAGCTGGATTGCGAAGCCTAGAGGCAACAGCAGTGCCACGATGCCTTCGCCGGCAATGGAGCGCAGCATCCGAATGACGGAGTCAGCACTCGAGGCGATCGAGAAGCACCCCGGCGAACGGGAGCCTTTGACCGAAGGGTGGGTGGCGCTGGGAGCAGCACGCTTTCGAGCGCGGTGAGCCCAGGCACCGGTACGCGCCTTAGTCGAGGTATCCGACGGTGTAGCGGCGGTGGGTTGCCCTGACGCCGCGCGCGTCCTGGCTCTGCCCACGAACTCGGCGTCCCCGCCGCCCGCTGATACAGAACCCAAAGGGCCCTCCGACGAAATCGCCGAAGGGCCCTCATTCAGAGGCTGTTAGCAGCAGGTGCAGCCATCGGCGCATTCCGCTGTGCAACAGCTGGTGTCACAACATTCGGTCATGATCGCCTCCTCTCCGTCCGTTGTCTTCGGGCGGTCTACTCGAGCGGCGCGCAGCAGCTCGGAAGTGTGCATGTGCCATCCGCGCAAGGGGCACCTTCGTCAACGGCCAACACGACGTCCATCAACGTCGAGAGCGCCTTGGTCAAGTGTGCATCGGCGATTTCATATCGGGTTTGACGGCCCTCCGGAATAGCGACGATGATCCCGCAGCCTCTCAAGCATGCGAGATGGTTCGACACGTTCGAACGTGTCAAGGTCAGCGTTCGCGCGAGAGCTGACGGATGCCCTGGGCCATCGAGCAGTTCAAGCAAGATGCGCGACCTCGTGGGATCGGCCATGGCGCGGCCGAGCCTGTTCATCACGTCGATCTTCTGGGCTTGCAGCAGTTGCTTCTGTTCCCGGCCGAGCTTGTCCTTGATTGTCTTCTTAGTGCCCTCAGACGAGCTGGATCCTCCGGTACGAATCGAATCCCCTCGGTCGCACAGGATCACCTTGTCGCTCATGGGCGTGTTTCCACACGTCAAGGTTGCGATCGTTGCAGACCAGGTTGATGTCCGGAAGTCAAAGTTGTATTAGCTGCGGTCAACATCGCGAAAATATTCCGAGGGGAACCGATCACCTAGTGGTTCGCACTGCTTGGCAATAAGCCGGATGCATGACAGCACCATCACGATCCCGTCCTGCAGCTGGCCAGCACCGATGTCATCACATCGATGACCGACTCCTTACCGACCGATGCCATACCGACGACACTAACGGCGACAAGCAGCCCGTGGTGATGACAATCGTCACGACCTTCAGAACCCCTAACGTTCAGGCTGCTTGCGAGGCGTCGGAGTTTAGATCGCGGTCATTGCACGATGCCGTAACTGTTGGCCTACGTCGGCCTGTTCTGGGGTGCAGTTTGCCCCTATCGCATGGCCGACGTTCGTGCAATGCGACCCGTGATTGGGGGGTAGAACCCTGGTGCCCTTTCCCAGTACGTTTCACACGATAACTTGTCATATTCCGATTCCGTTGCGGGTATGCGGCGTGGGCGTGATGCCCAATTGTGGGAGCGTATGAGACTGCGGATGGCACTTGTGATCGGCGTGGTTAGTGTGCTCGCGATGTCAGCCAATTTGACGCCGGCCAACGCGTTGGATCTGGGTTCGTTGTCGATGAGTGTCACGTCGATCGGCAGGGCGCCGTCGGCGGCCATGACTTACGATTTCTCGGTAGCTGCTGCGGGCCAGTTAGCTGTCGGCGGTGTTTGCGACAGCCACGTGTATCCGATTTGTGTGTTGACGATTCAGGCGGAGTACGCCGATGGCAGTGTCCACAACATGTTGGGCATCGGGGGCATTTCCGGGGATCCCTACGGTCAGCAATTCACCGGTTCGATCATGTTGCCTCGGATTCTTGCGGTTCGCGCGGAACTCTATGGCCACGCTGACGCCGATGGTGCACCTCTTTACAGCGATTGGGCGCTGGTCACCGATCCGTATCCGGCCCAACAATCTGTGTCGGTGGGTGTTGCTGCGATCGGTCGGACCGCTACGGGGACGATGACGTACGATCTCACCGCAACCGGTGCCGGCTATTTGCTGCCGGGTCGCGTCTGCGACAACTCGAAATATTCAAGCTGCCAGCTGGTCATCCAGGCTCAGTACGCCGATGGGTCCGCCCACGACATGTTGTGGATTGGCGGGACCTCGGGAGACCCGTATAGTCAGCAATTCACCGGTTCGGTCGTGGTGTCACGGATTCTTGCGGTCCGGGCGGAACTCTACGGTCAGTCCTATAGCGGCGCTGGTGACCCCCTGTACGGCGATTGGGCTCCGGTCACCGATCCGTATCCTGCCCAGCAATCATTGTCAGTAAGCGTCACCTCGATCGGCCGGAATTCCTCGGGGGCCTTGACCTACGATTTCACCGCGAGTGCCGCTGGTCAGTTGATTCCCGGTCGGGTCTGCGACAGCTCCGTGTATCCGCAGTGCGTGGTGAACCTCCAAGCGCAATATGCCGACGGCAGCATTCACCAGATTGTGGGAGGCGGAGATTTTTCGCGAGAGCCGTCGAGTCAGCAGTTCACCGGTTCGATCATGTTGCCTCGGATTTTTGCGGTCAGGGCGGAGCTGTACGGACACTCGTATTACAGCAACGGGGCCTCCTTTTACAGCGATTGGGTGTCCGTCGCCGATCCGTATCCGGCCCAGCAATCTGTGTCGTTGAGCGTGGCCTCGATCGGTCGGGCCGCTTCGGGGGCCTTGACGTACGATTTCACGGCGACTGCCGCTGGCCATTTGATTCCCGGTCGGGTCTGCGACAGCTCCGTGTATCCGCAGTGCGTGGTGAACATCGAAGCTAAATATGCGGATGGCAGCATCCACCAGATCGTGGGGGGCGGCGTAATTACGGGAGACCCGTACAGTCACGAGTTCACGGGTTCGATCATGGTGCCTCCGATCCTGGCGGTCAGGTCACTAATTTTCGGATCGTCGTATTACTCCAACGGGGCCCCTTTTTACAGCGATTGGGTGTCCGTCAGCGATCCGTATCCGGCCCAACAATCGGTGTCGATGAGCGTCAACTCGATCGGCCGAACTGCTTGGGGTTACCTAGTCTTCGATGTCAGCGCAACGGCGTCGGGTTACTTGTTGCCTGGTCGTGTTTGCGACAACTCTGTCTATTCGAACTGTGATTTGGGCATCCAGGCGAAGTATGCGGACGGCAGTACCGGCGACGTCACCTCGGCGCCGAATATCAATTTCACCGGCGACCCATATTCGTTTAGGTTCACCGGTTCGTTGCCGATGGCTCAAGTTGTCGCGCTGCGCCCGTATGTCGTGGGTAGGACCTACAACTCGACGGGAACTCGCTTCAACGGTGCTTGGCGCTCGGTGAGTGACATGTCTCCGAGCGAGTCGATCGGCGGCGCCAACGCTGCTGAGAAGGCGTGCCAGTGCTCTCATGCGGATCCGGTAAACAGCGCAACGGGCGAATTCTTCCTTTCCTCAACTGATGTTGGAATCGTTGGGGCCGGACCTGGGTTGTCGGTGGCTCGCACATACTCGTCAACGAACGCGGCAAAGGATGGACCATTCGGTTTCGGGTGGTCAGCGAATTTCTCGTCCCGTTTGATTCTTGCTCCTCCGGCCAGTGGTGGTTCTCTGCCGCAGCAGGTAACGGCGGTGCAAGAGAACGGGGCCACGGTCCAGTTCGGTTTGAACACTGATCAGACCTATTCCGCCCCGGCCCGCGTGCTGGCGACCTTGTCCTATGACACCGGAAGTCAACAGTGGACCTTCATTCGTCAAACCAGACAGACCATGGTTTTCGATTCCGCCGGTCTCCTCACCGCGACCCGAGATTTGCACGGAAACGTCGTCACCGTTGGGCACGACTCGTCCGGTAACGTGACGAGTTTGGCGGCATCCGGGGGACGATCCATTTCGCTGACGTGGACTTCC
>JAODMH010000020.1 GCA_025465035.1 Microbacteriaceae bacterium
CATCGCCTGCCATGCCGCCACCTTCACGATCGCAACCGCAGCCGTGGGCGAGAGCGTGCCGCCGCCGAAAATGCTCGCCCTCGCTTTCGTCATCCTGCTCGGCGCCTCGATCCCGCTGAACATCGGCGGATGGGGACCCCGCGAGGGCATCGCCGGCTGGGCTTTCGCGCTTGCTGGATTCGGCGCCTCCACGGGAGTCGCTGCGTCAACCCTGTTCGGCGTCCTCGCCATCATCTCCGTTGCGCCAGGCGCAATCGTCATGGTGGTCTTCGCTGCCCGCCAGCGCAAAGCGAACAACGCCGTGCCGAGCACGGCTCCCCGATCCAGGCTGCGCGAATCGCTGGCGACACCACGCGCGCCCATCGCGCCTGTTCTCGTTCTGAGCTCTAGAAATGAGGAGAAGACATCGTGACAGACAACCCGTACGTCACTCTGAGCAGTGCCACCTCGCTCGACGGGTATCTCGACAGGGCCGATCCACCGCGACTCACCCTCTCGAATGACGCAGACTTCGACCGCATCGATGACGTGCGTGCAAGAAACGACGCCATTCTGGTCGGCGCACGCACCGTGCGGCGTGACAACCCCCGATTACTGGTCCGCAGCATTGCTCGCCAGACTCGACGAGAGACTGCGGGTCTGACGCGCTCACCGTGGAAGGTAACCGTGACGGCGTCGGGCGAGCTCGATCCGCACGCGGCATTCTTCACCGCTGGCGACACAACGAAGCTGGTCTACTGCCCTACGCCGGAGGCTGAACGCATCCGTCGACGGGTCGGGCACACCGCGCTTGTCGTGGGGCTGGGCAACAGCGTGACAATGACCGACCTCGTCACGGACCTTGCGGATCGCGGAATTCGCCAGCTCATGGTCGAGGGAGGCGGACCAGTCCACACGCAGTTTCTGGCCGCGAACCTCGTCGACGAACTCCATCTCGCCGTGGCGCCGTTCTTCGTCGGCGACCCGCGGGCTCCCCGCTTCGTCGGCGACGCCGTGTTCCCCTGGACTAGCGACCGGCGCGCCACACTCGCGGAGGTCCGGCAGATGGGCGACATGGTGCTGCTGCGTTACGCACTCTCAGATCGATTCACCTGGCATGATGCCGAAGATCACCACCGGCTGACGACGACCAACCCTCTCGTGATGGGAATGTCGTGAGTACGACAAACCCCGTGAACTCGGTTGAGCCAACTGACCGGGCCGCTCAGCTCGGTCGTTCGAACGCAGTCCGAAGAAATGTGCGTGCGGTCATCTCTGCAGTGGTGGTCTTCCTCGCCGTCCTCGCACCCGGACTCATCAGCTCCGGGTCGGTGCTCGCCCTGATTCGTATTCCGTTGGAATCAGTGCTCACCCTCGTCATTCTGGCAGTACTCCCGTGGCTGGGCGCCCGTCGGATCGTCGCGATCCTCGTCGCAATGATCTTCGTCACAACGATCGCCAGCGCAGCTCTCGATCGTGGCTTCGCGACAGCCGTCGGTCAGCCGTTCAACGTTGTGACAGGCTGGCCGCAACTAGCGGATGCCTACGGCGTGCTACGCGACTCCACCGGACCGGTCGCCGCGGTCGCGATCCTCGTACTGCTCGTACTCGCGGCTGCGGTGGCCGCCCTCGTGGTCGCCGTGGCATTCTTTCACCTCGCAAGCGTGATCCGTCGGCGCTACCGCGCGGCCCTGATCGGAGGTTCCGCCGTCACAGCGAGCTGGATCGTGCTCGGACTCGTCGGCGCCCAGCTCGTCCCCGGCGAACCGATCGCGGCAGCAGACACGATCAGCACGGCAGGCGCGAAAACCAGCCAAGTGACCGTCGCCGCGGCCGAGCAGGGGGCGTTTGACAATGCGGGCGCAACTGACGCCTTTGCCCACCTGCCGGCATCCGACCTGCTCACCGGCCTGAAGGGCAAAGACGTGATCGTCGCGTTCATCGAAAGCTACGGCCAGGTCGCCGTGCAGAACACCTCCTTCTCCAAAGGGGTCGACAAGGTGCTCCGCAACGGAAACAAGCAACTCGCGGCAGACGGCTACTCCGAACGCAGTGCATTTCTCACGTCCTCCACGTTCGGCGGAATCAGCTGGCTCGCCCACTCCACCCTGCAAACCGGACTATGGATCGACTCGCAACAGAAATACGATCAGGTCACCGCTGGAAGCCGGTTCACCCTCAGCGACGCGTTCAAAAAAGGCGGCTGGCAAACCGTCAGCGACGTGCCATCCGACACCAAGCCGTGGTCCATCGGCACCTCGTTCTACCACTTCGGCACCCAACTCAACTCACAGAACGTCGGATATCAGGGCCCCAGCTTCAGCTACGCCCGCATCCCCGACCAATATACGTGGGAGTACTTTCAGAAGCACGAACTGGCAAAACCGCATAAACCACTGATGGCAGAGATCGATTTCGTGTCCTCGCATACACCGTGGACTCCGCTACCCCACGAGGTGCCTTGGGCCTCTGTCGGGAACGGCTCAATCTATGACCCCCAGCCAGCACAGGGGCTCTCGCCGAGCATCGTCTGGCAGAGCCCGCAGCATGTGCAGCAGCTCTACGGCCAGTCGGTGGAGTACACGATGAGCACCCTCTTCTCTTTCCTCACCACCTACAATGACCCGAACCTCGTGCTGGTCGTTCTCGGCGACCACCAACCCGCGACAGAGGTCAGCGGAGCAGGCGCAAACCACAATGTGCCCATCAGCATCATCTCCAAGGACCCCGAAGTCATGAACCGAATCTCCTCCTGGCGCTGGCAACCAGGAATGCTCCCCTCACCGACAGCGCCGCTGTGGCGGATGGATACCTTCCGTAACCGATTCCTCACGGCATACGGTCGGTAACTCACTCAGAAGAGTCCGAGAACCTCGTTGACCTCAGCGGCGTGCGTCCACAGCATGCCATGCGGCGCGCCGTCGATCTCGACGTATTCGGCATCCGGCATCCGGCATCCGGCATCCGGCATCCGGGAGAGCCTCATGGAACCGGCGCGCTGCCGATGGCGACATTCCGGCTAAATACTCATCGGGCGCGAACTCGCCGCATAAACCTGAACCCCTGATAGAAGGGTGCAGGCAACTGCAAGCCCCTCAAAGATCAGACCTGGCGATCGTGATCGTCTCCGGCCCCTTCGGAGGCGGCTCCGAACCATGTCGGCAGGTGGCGGAGCAGGTCGTTCTGGTCTTTGCCGATCCATGCGACGTGGCCGTCCGGTCGGAGCAGGACGGCGGGCGCGTCCAGTTCCCCGCTGACGTCCGCGACGTGGTCGATCCGATCCGTCCACCCTGTCGCGGAGAGTTCGCCGGTCTGGTCCAGCAGGAGCCCGCGGCCCTCGCGAGTGAGCTCGTAGAGACGGCCCTGCGAGAGCGGGATGTCGCGCAGTCGTCTGCCGAGCAGCTCCGGTCCTTCGCCGAAGTCGTAGCGGACTCCGATCGCGGTGATCTTCTCGGCCAGGAGCCGGCGGACGTCCTCGAAGTCCATCAGCTCGGCTAGCAGCCGGCGCACGGCCTGCGGGCCGGGCTCGGGGGAGAGCAGCTCGCTCTGGGCGCGGGTGATGGTCAGCACGTCTTCGGCGACCGGGTGACGCTCTGCCTGGTAGCTGTCCAGCAGCCCGTCCGGTGCCCACCCGTTGACCTCCGCGGCGAGCTTCCAGCCGAGGTTGAACGCGTCCTGGATGCCGAGGTTCAAGCCCTGCCCTCCCAGCGGCGGGTGGACATGCGCGGCGTCGCCGGCGAGGAGAACCCGGCCCACTCGATATCGTTCGGCAAGCCGGGTAGCGTCGCTGAAACGGGACAGCGAGCGCGGTGAATGGACGCCGAAGTCGGTGCCCGCGTAGGCCCGCAGCTGCGTTCGGAACTCCTCCAGGGTCGGGGGGACCGAGCGATCCTCGGCCACGGTCTCCGCGGGAACCGCGGCCCGGTACAGGCCGTCTCCGGTGGGGCCGATGCCGAACCCCTTATGGGTCTTGCGCACCTCGTCCGCCACGGCAGCAAGCTCGTCCGGCTGCATGGCCACCCCCACCTCGCCGAGGAGCCACTCGGTCTTGGCGGGCTCGCCGGGGAAGCCGATGCCGAGCAGTCTGCGTACCAGGCTGCGTCCGCCATCGCAGCCGACCAGCCAGCGCGAGCGCAGCCGTGTGCCATCGGCGAGCTCGACGCTTACCCCCTCCTCGTCTTGCTCGACACCCATCACCTCGCAGCCGCGGCGGGTCTGCGCGCCGAGCTCGCTGGCACGCTCGGCCAGCAGGCGATCGGTGACCGGCTGCGGGATGCCGAGGACGTAGCCGTGCGCGGTGTTCAGGTTCGTCAGCCGGGGCTTGTCGATCGCGGCGAAGCCGCCGACGCCGGGATGCTGCTGCCCGTGCGCGAGAAACCGGTCCAGCAGCCCGCGCTGGTCCAGGATCTCGATGCTGCGCGGGTGCAGTCCCAGCGAGCGGACCAGCTGGCTCGGCTCCGCGTCCTTCTCCAACACCAGCACGTCCACGTCGTGCAGTCGCAACTCGCTGGCCAGCATCATCCCCGTCGGCCCGCCGCCGCTAACGATCACGTCGAACATGTGAAACCCCAATCCAAGAACTGACCTTCCGGCCTGCGGCTCCGAGTCGCGGAATCATTTCCGCAGGTATCTTGGCCGCGGCCAACCATTTTGGTCGTTGGTAGGGGTCTTGCGGCAAGCCCCCTACCGAGCGATATTCTGAAAGTGGCAAGGAGGTCGGGTCTCGACTACTGAGCGAACTGACACCGTTTGTCGCTTCTGCGCCTGCTCGCCCTCGCGCAAACGCGACAAAGGGGTGCAGTCGTGCGGTGCGCTGGTCAGTCGAGCAGCAGCGCCGGTTCCTCGATGACGCTCGCCACGTCGGCGAGGAAGCGGCTCGCGACATCCCCGTCCACGATGCGGTGGTCGAAGCTCGCGCCGAGCGTCGTCACGAACCGCGGACGAACCTCGCCGTCGACCACCCACGGCTTCTGCTTGATTGTGCCGAGCGCGACGATGGCGACCTCGCCGGGATTGAGGATGGGGGTCCCGGTGTCCATGCCGAAGACACCGATGTTGGTGACCGTTATGGTGCCGTCGGCCATCTCCGCCGGCTGAGTCTTGCCATCGCGGGCGGTGATGGTGAGCTGTTCGATCGCCGAGGCCAGGTCGCGCAGCGACAGCTCCTGGGCTTCTTTGATGTTCGGCACGATCAGGCCGCGGGGCGTTGCGGCGGCGATCCCGAAATTGACGTAGTGCTTGACGATGATCTCGCTGTCGGTCCACTGCGCATTGACGGTCGGATTGCGTCGCACGGCCCAGATCATCGCCTTCGCCATGATGAGCAGGGGAGACACCTTCACCCCGGCGAAATCGGGCGAATTCTTGAGCCGCTTCACGAATTCCATCGTTCGCGTGGCATCGACGTCGACGAAGAGGCTCACGTGCGGTGCGGTGAAAGCACTCGACACCATCGCCGTGGCGATCGCCTTGCGCACCCCCTTCACTGGGATGCGCTCCTCGCGCTCCGGCGACCAGGCCGGCGTCTCGATATTGCGGAACAGGCTGGCCTGCGACGCGTGGCGCACGACGTCATCCCTGGTGATCTCGCCGGCGAGACCGGTGGGGTTCACCTCGGCGAGGTCGACGGCCAGGTCTTTCGCCAGCTTGCGGATCGGCGGCTTCGCGATGATGGTGGCGGCGGATGCCGCTGGCACAGAGGAAGGACGGGTCGCAACCTGCGACGGCGCCGCGTCGGTCGTCGTCGCGCGGCCGCGGCGGGACGTCACATGCCCCTTGAGGCCGTACCCGACGAGCACCGCGTCCTGCTGCTCTTCCGCCTTCTCGTGGGAGATGCTCCCCGCGGTGTCTGCCACGGCATCCGCGTCGACCGACGCGGGCGCCTCCACCGCATCGGGGACTCCGCCGTCTGACGAGACGGAGATGATCGGGGTCCCGACGTCGACGGTTCGGCCCTCCTCGACGAGGATTGCCGTGACGACCCCCTCGAATGGCGACGGCAACTCGACAAGCGACTTGGCCGTCTCGATCTCCACAAGCACCTGGTTCACCGTGACCGCGTCGCCCGGCTTGACCCTCCAGGCCACGATCTCGGCCTCGGTCAGGCCTTCGCCGACATCCGGGAGATTGAATTCTGAGCTGCTCATCTGTGCTCCTGAAGTGTTCTCAATAAGCCAGTGCGCGGTCGACGGCCTCTAGCACGCGGTCGGCGTCCGGAAGGTAGGTTGTCTCGAGCTTCGCTGGCGGGAACGGTGTGTCGTACGCGGTGACCCGCAGCACTGGCGCCTCGAGCGAGTAGAAGGCCTTCTCGGTGACCGTCGCCGCTATCTCGGACGAGATGCTCACGAAACCTGGCGCTTCCGAGGCGACGACCAGCCGCCCCGTCTTCTGCACGGAGGCGATGATCGGCGCGTAGTCGATGGGGGAGAGGGAACGCAGGTCGATGACCTCGAGGCTCGTGCCCTCCGTCGCGGCGACCTCGGCCGCCTGGAGCAGCACCGTGACCATCGCGCCGTGGCCGACGACGGTCACCTCGGTACCCGTGCGCACGACCCGGCTCGAGTGCAACGGAGCGGCGCTCGCGGAGAAGTCGACAGGGCCCTTGTTCCAGTAGCGGCTCTTCGGCTCGAAGAACAGCACCGGGTCGTTCGACGAGATCGCCTCCTGGATCATCCAGTAGGCGTCGTTCGGGGTGCTCGGGCTCACCAGACGCAGGCCTGGTGTGTGAGCGAAATACGCTTCGGGGCTCTCCTGGTGATGCTCGACGGCGCCGATGTGTCCGCCGTACGGCACTCGGATGACGACCGGCATGCTGACCTGACCCTCGTGGCGGCTGGTCATCTTGGCGAGCTGGGTGGTGATCTGGTCGAAGGCGGGGAAGATGAATCCGTCGAACTGGATCTCGCAGACCGGTCGGTAGCCGCGCATGGCGAGACCGATCGCGGTTCCGACGATCCCGGACTCGGCGAGCGGTGTGTCGAAGACACGCTTCGTCCCGAACTCCTCCTGCAAGCCCTCCGTGACGCGGAAGACGCCGCCGAGCGGGCCGATGTCCTCGCCCATGAGGAGAACCTGGTCGTTGTCGCCGAGGGCCATGCGCAGACCGGCGTTGAGCGCCTTGCCGAACGCGAGCTCCCGGATTTCCGTGCTCGTCGGCTCGGCGGTCTCCGCCTTCGGGTTCGCCGGTTCCGTGCTCGCGGTATCCGTGCTCGTCAGGCCGGTGTTCGTCTCGGTTGTCGTCGTGCCGGTGCTCGTAGTCTCGGTGCTCACTCGTTTCCTCCGAACGATGCCTCGTAGTCGAGAAGCCACTGCTTCTGAACATCCATCACGGGATGCGGTTCCGAATACACGTGATTGAACAGCTTCTCAGTGGACGGGGTGGCGAGCGCGAGGGTGCGGCGACGGAGATCGGCCGAAAAGTCCTGCGCCTCAGTGGCGACCTCGGCGAAGAAGCCATCGCCCTCGCCACGGCTCCTGAGGTAGGCCTCGAAACGCGTGATCGGATCGCGGGCGATCCAGCCCTGCAGCTCGATGTCGCCGCGATATTTGCTGGGGTCATCGCTCGTCGTGTGAGCGCCGACGCGGTAGGTGAGGGCCTCGATCATGCGCGGGCCGCTGCCGGAGCGGGCCTCGTCGAGATTCTTGCGAGTGACGGCGTAGCTGGCAAGCACGTCGTTGCCGTCGATCTGCACCCCGGGAATTCCGAAACCCTGCGAGCGCAGGTAGAGCGGAATCCGCGACTGGACGCTCACCGGAACCGAGATCGCCCAGTGGTTGTTCTGCAGGAAGAACACCTGGGGGGTCTGGAAGCTGGCGGCGAAGACGAATGCCTCGCTGACGTCCCCCTGGCTCGTCGCGCCATCGCCGAAGTACACGATGACCGCCTGGTCGGTCTCCGGGTCGCCGGTCGCCGTGTCACCGTCGAAGTTGATTCCCATCGCGTAGCCGGTGGCGTGCAGCGCCTGCGAGCCGAGCACGAGCGTATAGAGGTGGAAATTGTTGTTGGTCTTCGGGTTCCAGCCGCCGTTCGATACTCCGCGCATGAGCGTGATGATGTCGAGAATATCGAGGCCCCTGATCATGCCGACCGAATGCTCTCGGTAGGAGGGGAAGATATGGTCCTGAGCGCGGGTGGCGCGCGCCGACCCGACCTGTGCGGCCTCCTGGCCGTGGCTCGGCGGCCACAGCGCGAGCTGGCCCTGGCGTTGCAGATTGGTCGCCTCGAGGTCGAAGCGCCGTGTGATCACCATGTCGCGATGGAACTGGCGCAAGTCGTCGTCGCTCAGCGCATCGACATATGGCAGATACTCCGCCGCCGTGTCATCCGTCTGCAGCACCCCATCGGCAGAGAGGAGTTGCACCGTCTGTACGGTTTCTGCCACGGTGACCTCGCAGTCCTGTCTGTGTTGTTGGCCTGGGCCGGCATCCGGTGGTTCGGTCTCAGCTCATGCTCGATGACGCCGAGGTTCTAATCTAACCCGGCCTTCGAGAGGGCACTTGGTAGGTTGCCGACAACCTCCGCCGAGGCTCTTAGGAGTTTGTCCACAGACTGAGCCTCTCCGATGGACACCCGGAGACCATCCGGGAGAAGCGCTCGCACCACGATTCCGTGACGATCGAATACCTCCGCGGCCCCCTCCGTGATGCTCCCCGTCGCGAGCCAGACGAAATTGCCCTGCGGTTTCGGCACGGACCAGCCCTGATCGACCAGGGCGAGCCACACCTGGTCCCGCAGTTCGCCGATGCGGGCGACTCGCTCCAGAAGCTCGTCCTCATGCTCGAGCGACACGAGCGCCGCGCGCATCGCCGGTTCGGTGACCGAGAGGGGGATGGACGTGCTACGTGCCGCATCGAGGATGTGCTCTGGCCCGACGGCGTAGCCGATCCGCAGCCCCGCAAGTCCGTAAGCCTTGGAGAAGGTGCGCAGCACCACGAGATTCGGATACCGGCCGCGGAGGGCCATGCCGTCCACGGCGGTCTCATCGGTCACGAACTCGACGTATGCCTCATCGAGGATGACGAGGATGTCCTTCGGGACCACGGCCATGAAGGCAGCGAACTCCTCGGCCGTGACGATCGTGCTGGTGGGGTTGTTCGGAGTGCAGACGATGACGACGCGGGTGCGATCGGTGATCGCGGCTGCCATCGCGCCGAGGTCGTGCCGTTCGTCCGCGGTGTTCGGCACGGGCACGCTGGTGGCTCCGGCGACGGCGACGAGCCCAGGGTAGGCCTCGAAGGAACGCCACGCATAGATGACCTCGTCGCCGACGCCGGCGGCGGCCTGGATCAGCTGGGCGAGGATCGAGACCGATCCGGCTCCGAGGTGGACCTCCGCCACCGTGACACCGAACCGGGTCGCGATGGCCGCCCGCAACTCGAGACCGCTGCCGGGGTACCGGTTGATCGCCGAGGAGGCCGCGAGAGCCTCGATCACCGCGGGGATCGGCTCAAATGGATTCTCATTAGACGACAGCTTGAACGCGTCGTCAGATGCGGGGCTGCCCTGCCGATAGGCTGCGAGCGCCACGATCTCCGGCCTGAGCTTGACGGGCGATGTCTCGGGGTTGGTCACGGACCAAGCCTAGGTGTACCGTCACCGGTCCGGACCGATTGCGCCGTCACCTGAGGCACGGGCATAGTTGTCGCATGAAGAGATTCGTGGTGCGCCTGCTGATCAACGCTGTGGCCCTGTGGCTCACTACCCTCATCGTCGCCGGTGTCCATGTGGTGCCGTTCGGCAATCGGGACACTCTGGCCTGGGTACTGACCTACCTGCTCATCGCTCTTATTTTCGGCATCGTCAACGGCGTGATCGGCAATTTCATCCGCATCGTGGCCTTTCCGCTCTACATCCTCACTCTCGGCCTCCTCGCACTCATCGTGAATGCGCTCCTACTGCTGCTCGTGAGCTGGATCACCTCGCTGCTCGGCTTCGGACTCGTCATCGACGGTTTCTGGTGGGGCGTGCTCGGGGCGCTCGTGCTCGCTCTGATCAGTTGGCTCATCGGCATCATCGTCCGGCCCCTGGTTGGAAGCGATCGCCGCTGAGCATCACCGTCGGTCGTCGCGTACGGCCGTGTACAGGCGCGACTCGACCCTCGTGGACCGGTCGCCGAATTGGGTGAAGTCCCGCGCCGATTGCACGAGCCTTCGCTCGTCGGACTCGTCGATGAGCCGCGCCGTCTCCCGATATGGCTCGATCTGGTGAGCGGGGAAGGCGACGTCGGTGGTGACCGGTCGATCAGCGAAGACCTCACGGCGTACGAGAACCGGGTCGGAACTCCGCCAGTTCCCGGCGAGCGCCGGCACGAGGTCGTCGCTGTGCTCAACGGCGACCCAGGGGACATTCGTGGGAACGTCGATCTGTGCCGCAGGCGCACCGAGGGTGAAGACTCCTTTCGTGTTGTAGTCGCCGGATCCGGCTAGTTGCGCGGCGATCAGCCCGCCCTGCGAATGCCCGTTGAACACCACGGGCGAACTCGCATCGACGCCCTCGAGCCGCATCGCTTCTTCCACGGCACGGTAGGAGCCTGACTCCCTGCCTGCCATCGAGTTGAGGTTGCTCGTCATGTCCCACGGCTGATCTCCCGGCACGAGCGAGAAATCCCGTGTGCCGGCGATGTAGACCTCGTAGCTGGCGGAGCCATCCGCCTGCTCGTACCTGTCGATCCGAATCTGAGCCTCGCCCCGTGGTAGCCTGGCCGCCCGCTCCTCGAAGGACGACGGCGCGGTCGTCGCGATGGCAGCGCCCGACCTCCGCACCGTGACGGGGGTCTCCGCGAGCGCTCCGCCGATGCCGGCTGTGCCGACGACCACCGCCGACGACGACGTGACACCGATGATGCCGAGACCCTCGTCGCCGAGGATGTGGACGACATCGGCTGGCAGGCGCAGCACTCCGCCCCCGATGTCGTCGGCGCTCATGACGAGGAGGCGCACCAGCTGAACGGTGCGCGGATCGCTGAGACCGGCGCTGTTCCTGCGGAACCACTGCGGCAGCGCGGCGAGCAACGCCTTTCGGGAGGATTCTGGCAGCAACGCAAGGCCTGCCGTCAGTCCGCCCGTCACGCCGACGATCCCCGGCAGGAGAGAGAGCGCGATGCCCGGCAGCATCAGACCGAAGAGCCAACCGAATCGGGCCGCCAGCTCCTGGGTGAGCCGGGTGGCCGACCGCTCGACGAATCCATAAGCCTCGGCCGACTGCTCAAGCGCCGACCTCAGGTGGGCGGCGTGCGATGTCGCGCTGGCAATTACGATGGCCGCATCATCCAGGTCCCGTTCCGCGGCGGCCGCGCTTGGTGGAGCATCCGTAGCGTCCAGCGCGCTCGAGGTCACGATCCTGTCCACGGCCGCGGCCAGGTTCAGGCACCCGGCCAGTCGCTCATGGAGCAGATCGAGCTGCTGTGCCTGAGCGAACAGTTCGCTCGTGGCGACCGCGCTCGATCCGCCGCCGCTGACGACGATGTCACCCGACACGTTCGGCCATGGTGCTCAGCGCCCGCCTGCTGTGCGAGAGTGCGCTCCGGATGAGCGTGTCTGCCGTCGCAAGTTCCCGAGCGAGGGTCTCCACCGCGGCGACGTAGCGCCGCTGGGCCTCTCCGCGCCAGATCTCGCTGTCGCTGGCGCGCGGGATGCCGTCACGCGCCTCGTCGAATCGCCGCACGAGATCCTCCAGACCGCGCACCTGGAGTTCGAGCGCCGCGCGCACCCGGATGGCAGCAACCGAAACGACCACGGCATCGGACATCCCGCCCTCCTCTCGCCGTGACCATCCTCTTCCCGGGCCGACCACGAGACCCGCGCGATCTTGGAAAATGTGAACAGCCCCTGTGTGCCCGCCGTGTTCAGGGGTGGACCGCGAAAGGCACAACCGCGCTCGACACCCGATCTGCGGGAGAATGGACCCCATGAGCTTCGACCGCACCCTCGACGAGTCGGCTCTCTTCAGGATCTGCTTCGTCTGCACCGGTAACATCTGTCGATCCCCGATGGCCGAAATCGTCTTTCGCGACCTGGTCAAGATGGCCGGCTATGAGGGTGCAGTCACCGTGATGTCTGCCGGCACCGGAGACTGGCACGTCGGCGAACATTCGGATGCACGCACCATCGAGGCGCTCGCGGCACGCGGATACGACGGCTCGCGGCATCGCGCCAAGCAGTTCGACCCCGAATGGTTCGACAGCCTCGACCTCGTCGTCGTGTTCGACCGCAGCCAGGAACGTATCCTGAGGGCCTGGGCCAATACGGACCAGGACCGCGGCAAGGTGCAGATGCTGTTGAGCTTCGACAGCGACCAGGCCGCCCAGGTCGATGTTCCAGACCCGTATTACTCCGACGCGGCCATGTTCGACAGGGTCCTCGGAATGATCGAAAAGTCCAGCGCGGCGCTCTTCCGCCAAATTGAGCCAGGAATCCGACGGGGAGTCTCGTGAGCCCACTGCCAGAACAACCACTGAGTCCGCTCGACGGCCGCTACAGGTCCGCCGTCGCCGGCCTCGGCGAGCACCTCTCGGAGGCAGGCCTCAACCGGGCCCGCGTGCAGGTCGAGGTCGAGTGGCTGCTCTATCTGACCGACAACGAATTCTTCGGATCCACGCGATTGGATGCCACACAGGCCCGTTCGCTGCGGCAACTCGTCGCGGACTTCGGGCAGGCGGACATTGACGAGCTCGCCGCCCTCGAGGCGACGACCCGGCACGACGTCAAAGCCGTCGAGTATTACGTCCGCAAGCGACTTGTCGATCTCGGGCTCACGGATGTCGCAGAACTCACCCATTTCGCCTGCACCAGCGAAGACGTGAACAACCTCTCCTATGCAATCACCATCCGCGCGGCCGTGAGCGATGTCTGGCTGCCGAAGGCGCACGCGGTGATCGACGCCCTGTACGAGCGCGCCGTCGATCATCGAGGCGACGCCATGCTCGCGCACACCCACGGTCAGCCGGCGACCCCCACGACGGTCGGCAAGGAGTTCGCGGTCTTCGTCAGCCGCCTTCGTCGCGTCGTCGGGCAGATCGAGGCCACGGACTACCTCGGCAAGTTCAGCGGCGCCACGGGCACTTTCGCGGCACACGTGGCGGCCGACCCCACCAGGGACTGGCCGGCCATCTCGCGGGAGTTCGTCACCTCACTCGGCCTGAGCTGGAATCCGCTCACCACCCAGATCGAACCGCACGACTGGCAGGCGGAGCTCTATCAGCGCGTGAGCCACGCCAACCGCATCCTGCACAACCTGGCGACGGATGTCTGGACCTACATCTCACTCGGCTATTTCACCCAGATTCCCCAGGCCGGTGCTACCGGGTCGTCCACCATGCCGCACAAGATCAATCCGATCCGCTTCGAGAATGCCGAGGCCAACCTCGAGTTGTCGAGTGCCCTACTCGATTCGCTCGCCGCGACGCTCGTCACGTCCCGGCTACAGCGCGACCTGACCGATTCGACGACGCAGCGCAACATCGGGGTCGCTCTTGGGCACTCCCTGCTCGCACTGGACAACATCCTGCGCGGACTCGGGGAGATCGCCGTCAACACCGTGCGGCTCGAGGAAGACCTCGACGACAACTGGGAGATCCTCGGAGAGGCCATCCAGACGGTCATCCGCGCCGAGGTCACCGCCGGACGCAGTTCCATCGCCGATCCATACGCGATGCTCAAGGAGCTCACCAGGGGGAAACGCGTTGGCCAGGCAGAACTCGTCGCATTCGTGCGGTCACTGGACATCGGCGAGGAGGCGATGGCACGCCTGGTCGCACTGACCCCGGCCGGCTATGCGGGACTCGCGAGCGAACTCGTGGACTACGCGGCCGAGTAGGCGTCGCGACTAGTGGCCGCGGTCCTCGTGGTCCTGCTCGTCGAGATCGGTCTTCTCGGCATCTCCCGGCTTGATCGTGAGTGAGAACATCGCGATGCCCACGAGGGAGACGATGAACGCGATGCCGAAGAAGATGAGCGCGAGCATCAGCTGGCGCGTGCTCATGAGCACGACGAGGCCGATGAAGACGGCGATGATCGCGGAGAGCATGACGAACTCGAGTGGTCTCAGACGATCCTGGCGGCTGGGGGTGGTCACGCCTTGGTCTCCTCATGGCTAGCGGATGCGGCAACCGGCTTCGCCTGGGTTCCCCACTTCGCGGAGAGCCCAGCGATCAGCAGGTAGACCGCGACGATGGCGGCATAGGCGCCGAGCAGCCCGACAACGACGACGGATGCATCCAGCACCCGGTTCACGCCGTCCGGCCCACGAAAGCTCTGGTGAAAGCCGGGCGGGACGAGCAGGAAGACGAGAGCGGCCACGGCCGTGAATGCTCCGACGGCGAACCAGTCACCGGACCCGGTGAAACGATGCCGACTGCGCAGACCGCTGTACAGCTCCAGGAAGCCGGTGATCGCCGCGAAGGCGGTGAGCGTGAAGAACAGCGCGCGAACGCCGCCATGATTCAACGAGAGGGCCAGGATGCCGGCCACGACAGTGATGGCGCCCTGCGCGATCACGTAGGAACGAACGCGCGAGTCGCCCAGGCGGAGAACCGCCATCACGGCCACGACGACGCCGCTCACGATGCCGAAGACGCCGAAGGACAATAACCCGAACTGGGCGGAGTGGTCGGCAGAGAAAGTGATCAGCAGGGCAAGGGCCGCCGCCGGGATAGCCCGCGCGATGGGCACCGGCCAGTAGGCCGCGCGCTGCGCGGCGTTATCCTCGGCAGCCACGGGACCTCTTTCTCGACTCGGCAACGCAGGCCAGTTTACGCTGCCGCCACTGGGGGTTCGGCGGTCGTGGCTGCCGTGGACTAGACCGAGGCCATGTCCTGGAATCGCGAGAAGTGCCCCTGAAACGCCACGGTCACCGTCCGTGTCGGACCGTTGCGGTGCTTGGCCACGATGAGGTCGGCCTCTCCGGCGCGCGGATTGTCCTTCTCGTAGGCGCTCTCCCGGTGTAACAGGATCACCATGTCCGCATCTTGCTCGAGCGATCCTGACTCGCGGAGGTCGGAGAGGGCAGGCATCTTGTCCGAGCGCTGCTCCGGACCGCGGTTGAGCTGCGATAGCGCGATCACCGGAACCTGGAGCTCCTTCGCCAGCAGTTTGAGCGCACGGGAGAACTCGCTCACCTCCTGCTGACGGGACTCGACGCGTTTGCCGGAGGTCATGAGCTGCAGGTAGTCGATGATCACCATCTTGAGGCCGACCCTCTGCTTGAGCCTGCGGCACTTCGCCCGGATCTCGACCAGGGTCATGTTGGGGCTGTCATCGATGTACAGCGGCGCGTCGTTGATGCGCCCACGGGTCGCCGCGATCGTTGTCCAGTCACGCGTGTCCACTGTGCCCTTGCGCATGTTCTGCAGCGGGACGGATGCCTCGGCCGAAAGCAGACGCATGGCGATCTCCGACCGCCCCATTTCGAGCGAGAAGAAGATCGACGGCATATCGTGCTTGATGGATGCCGAGCGCGCGAAGTCGAGCGCAAGCGTCGACTTTCCGAGTGCCGGGCGCGCCGCCACGATGATGAGCTGGCCGCCGTGCAGCCCGTTCGTCAGCTCGTCGAGCTCGGCGAACCCCGTCGGGACACCGGTCATCGAGCCGTCGCGACCCTTGGCGGCCTCGATCTCGTCGATCGCGGTCGTCACGGCGATCGTGAGCGGGATGAAGTCTTCCGCTTCGACACCGCCCGTCACGCCGTAGATCTCGGCCTGGGCGTTGTTGACGAGGTCGACGACCTCGCCCTCGCTCGCATAGCCCATCTGCACGATCCGCGTTCCGGCCTCGACGAGGCGCCGCAGCACGGCCTTCTCAGCGACGATGGTCGCGTAGAAACCCGCGTTAGCGGCAGTCGGCACAAGGCCGGTCAGGGTATGCAGGTATTCCGCGCCACCCGCCCGGGCGATTTCGCCGGTCTTGGTCAACTCGTCCGTCACGGCGATGACGTCGGTCGGCTCTCCGTGCGAGTAGAGCGACAGGATGGCATCGAAGATGATCTCGTGCTTGGGGATGTAGAAGTCGACCGCGCGCACCGATTCGATGACGTCCGCCACGGCATCCTTGCTGAGGAGCATTCCGCCTATCGCGCTCTGTTCGGCAAGCAGATCGTGCGGCGGAGTGCGTTCCGACTGTCGCTGATCTGTCGCCAGTCCCAGATGGGCAATCGACATCTTCAGCTCCTAGAAACTCTCGTCGTCCGCCACGGAGCTAAAATCCCCGTGTCGAAAAGTCGCTCTTTACGCAGTTGTATCCCTGACGACCGACACTCCACCCCGTCGCCTGCCCGCCGGATCGTTTTCCCCCGTAGCGCACTGCTACACACTAGGAAGGGGTGCGGTCGACCGCCAACTACCCCTGTGGACAACGCTGTGGGTAAATGGCGCGAAACGCCGGTGGTCGTGTGAGCAACCTGTGCACTTATCTGTTAGTAAGAAAGTAATTTCTCCCGCTAACCCAGCGCTGACCAGGGTTTTTCCCGCAATCTCGCTGTGTGTAGAAACATGTTTACAGTTGCGGTTGAGGGTTGGTGCCCAAATCGCCCAACTGTGCATAAACAAGACTCTTCCGTCTTGGAAATGACATCAAAAAGGGGGGTAGCGGCCGGCTCGCGCCAACTGCTACCCCCCTTGGAAACGCTACTTCGCAGCAACCACCTGGAGGGTGATCGTCGCGACCAGGTCGTCACGAAGACGAACGGTCGCCTCGTGCTGTCCTGTCGCCTTGATCGGCGTCGAGATCTCGATCTTGCGCTTATCGACAGTGCCGAGGCCGGCGTCGGCTACAGCGTCGGCGACATCCGTCGTCTTCACGGAGCCGAAGAGACGGCCGCCTTGGCCGGCCTTGACGGTCAGCTTGACGATAGTGGCCTCGAGCTTGGCCTTGAGGTCCTGTGCCTCTTCGATCGTGGCGTGCTCGCGCGCGACGCGGGCGGCCTTGATCGACTCGACCTGCTTCTCGCCACCTCGGGTCCACGCGACGGCGAAGCCCTGAGGGATGAGGTAGTTGCGGCCGTAGCCGTTCTTGACATCGACGACGTCGCCGGGGGCGCCGAGGCCGGTGACCTCGTGCGTGAGGATCAACTTAGACATGTGATGGCTCCTTAACGGCCTGAGCCGGCGTAGGGGAGCAGTGCCATCTCACGCGCGTTCTTGACGGCGCGGGCGATGAGACGCTGCTCCTGCACGGAGACACCGGTAATACGACGAGCGCGGATTTTTCCCCGCTCGGAGATGAACTTGCGGAGGGTTGCAACGTCCTTGTAGTCGATGACGCCGACGCGAATGGACTTCGCGGGGGCGGCATTCTTGCCACCCTTGAGAGTGCGGAGGGGCTTGCGGCGATCGCCGCTGCTCTTTCCAGCCATGGTTTCCTGCTTTCAGTAATTGTTGATCGAGTAGCGCGCTCTGGCGCGCGTATCGAGATCGCTTAGAACGGCGTCTCGTCGTTGTAACTGCCCGGGGTGTTCCACACGTCGCCGCCAGCGGAGTCCGCAGCGGGAGCGGATGCCGCCCATGGCTCGCTGGCACCCTGGCCGCCGCGCTGTGCGCCGCCACCATTTGCGCCGCCACCTTCACGGGAAGTACGGGTGACCTGAGCGGTCGCATAACGAAGGCTCGGACCGATCTCGTCGATCTCGAGTTCGATGCTGGTGCGCTTCTCGCCCTCTTTGGTCTCATAAGAGCGCTGCTTGAGTCGACCGATCGCGATGACGCGGGAGCCCTTGGTCAGGGACCCGGCCACCTGCTCGG
>JAODMH010000045.1 GCA_025465035.1 Microbacteriaceae bacterium
CTTGTCGAGCTTCTCGAGGGCACGATGGCGGGTGGCATCCGTCATCCAGGCGAGGTCGGTGATGCTCTGGCGGTACGCCTCGACGAGGTTGGCGACGAGCACGTCCATGGCCGTCTTCGCCGCCTCCGGAAAGTGCCGCTGGACGTAGATGCGGCCGACGGCCTCACCCATCGCGCCCTCGACGAGCGAGACGCCGCGCTTCCAGCGGGCGCGCAACTCGGGGGTGCCGGTGAGGGTACGGCCGTAGAAGTCGAAGTTGGCCTCGACGAATTCGTCCGAGAGGTAGGCCGCCGACGAGCGGATGACCTGCCACCGCAACCAGTCCGCCCACTTCTCGAAGTTGCCGGCATTCAGTGCGGCAGCGACACCCTCGAGAAAGGAGGGCTGTCGCAGTACGAGCTCGTCGAACACTCCGTCGGGGGCGTCCAGCGCATCCAGCCAGCGATTCAGATCTGGTCCGTCCGTCGCGTCGGAGGCCGTGGTGACGACGGCGTGCCAGGTCGTGAGGTTGTAGGTCTTCTCGCTGTCCCGCGACTCGACGTTGTCCCAGTGCGACGCCGCGACCGTGGTCTCGAGTTCGATCACGCGCGTGGCGCGAGCCGCGGCATCCGTAAGCCCTGCAAGGCCGAACATCGTCTCGAGGTACGCGACATAGGCCGTGCGGATGTCGGCGAACTTCTCTTCGCGGTAGTAGCTCTCGTCGGGCAGGCCGAGGCCACCCTGCTCGAAGAGCGCGATGTAGCGCTCGGGATTACCCGGGTCGTTGTCGATGTAGAGCTGGAAGAATCCGCTCACGCCCTGACGCTCGAGGCGCCCGAGGGTCTCGAGGAAGGACGGGATGTCGCTGATCGCGTCGACCTCGGCGAGCGCCGGCTGGAGCGGGCCCGCACCCAGTTCGTTCACCCGTGCCTCGTCCAGGTAGCTCGCGTAGAGGTCGCCGAATTTGCGCTCCTCGGTGCCGGGATCGGCGGACTGGGCTTCGGTGATGATGTCGCGAACCGCCCTTTCCGCCTCCTCCGCGAGAACATAGAAGGAGCCGTAACGGGCCTTGTCGGCGGGGATCTCGGTGCGAGCAATCCACTTGCCGTTCACGTGGCGGTAGAGGTCATCCTGCGGTCGTACCGCTGGGTCGAGCTCGTCGCTGAGGATTCCGGATGCGAGGGGCGGTTCGGCGCTCATGATGACCAGCCTAAGCCGTACTCGCTACGCTTTAGCCATTCTCCCGCGAGGCTCGCCACTCTTCCCCCAGTTGCGGCATCCGCTCACGGAGAAAGCGGAAATAGTCGACCATCTCCGACGTGCGGTGCGCGACGTTCGACCCCTCGGGCATGGCCGTCAGGCCTCTCTCTGAGAGCCCGATGAGCTGCGTGTAGAGCGGGCCCTGTGAGTTCGCCGCGTCGTACCAGGGGTGATCCGGCAACTCGTATTGGTGGCGCCTGGTACCGGGAATCGTCAGGCGACGGATGATGGTGAGACTCTGCAGAAACCGCACCGCCCCCGAGACAGCGGCCGCGCTCACCCCGAGCCGCTCCATCAGCTCTTCCGCGGTGAGGCGCCCGGACTCCGTGACCATGAGGGCCATCATGACGCGCGCGGCCATCCGCGGAAATCCGGCAGAGGCCAGCGTCGCAGCCATCTGTTCCGCGAATTCGCCCACCTCTGCCGAACTGCTCATGACACCAAGTCTCTCCTGCGCACCAGCGGGATGCTCCCCGCAGCGACCACGATCGAAATGGCCGCCATGACGAGCAGCGGCGTCCAGTCGACATCGTCGCCGGGCACGACCGGGGTGTGTGTGAATGGACTCACCTCGCGCAGCCAATCGGGGAGCTTGAGCAGCCCGCCGAACTGGCCGAGCACGAAGCCGACGGTGAGCATGCCCCATCCGAGGCCCACAGTGAGCCGAGGAAGCACGGCGAAGACGAGCGCCGATGCGGCAACGAAGATGAGTGCCGCGGGCAGCTGCACGAAGGCGGCCGCAAGCGAGCTTCCGAAACGGTCCGGGTGTCCAACCGCGATGAAGGTCAGCCCGGCGACGAGACCCCCGGCGAGCAGCACAGCGACAATCGACAGCAGGGCCACGAGCATCGAATCGAGGAGCGCCCGCGCCTTGCTGACGGCCCCGGACAGAAGCAGCTCGGAATGCCCATCCACCTCCTCCGACCGCGCGCGGAGCACGGCCTGGATGGCCGCCCCCGCCGCGAGGATGCCGAGGAAGGCCATGATCGCGGCGACGAACGTATCGAAGAGTCCGGCAGTGCCCCCACCGACGAGGCCCTGCACCGCGGCAGCGAGGTCGCGATTGTCTTTGACGGCCGCGATCGCTGGATCGGCGAGTCCACCGGCAAAGAGCCCGAGCAGCACGCCTCCGACCGCCCAACCGATCACGCCGGCGCGCTGCAGGCGCCAGGCGAGCCCGAAGGATCCTCGCAGGGTACGGCTTGCGGTTGCGCGACCCGCACGTTCGCCGACGAGCCCGGAGCCGAGGTCGCGACGGCGCACGAGCGCCACCGCCACAGCACCGGCGAGGACGGCGAGCGTGACGCTGAGCAGCAGCGGCAGGAGCGATTCGTCGGCACCCCAGGCCCGTACCTGCTGGCTCCATCCGATCGGCGACAGCCAGGATGGCCAGGCACTGGTGACGTGGAGCCCGTCCGCGGATGCCGTGCCGAGCGCATCACCGACGGCTCGCAGGAGGAACGCAACGCCGACGAGCCCGCC
>JAODMH010000057.1 GCA_025465035.1 Microbacteriaceae bacterium
CAGGACCGCGATGTCAATCGACGACCCGACGAGCATCTGGGTCGTCGCGAACAAGCTCCGACAGCTCACTCCGCCGACCTATGTTCCATCCGACCTCGTGGAGACCCCCGTCCCCCATCTCAATCCGCCGACCCTGCGCAAGGAGGCCGCCGATGCGATGGTCGCCATGTTCGCCGCGGGGAAGGTCGAGGGAGCGGGCGGGATGCAGCTCCAGAGCGCCTATCGCTCATACAGCGTGCAGGTGAAGGTCTACAACGGCTACGTCGCCAGCGCGGGCAAGGCCGGCGCCGATTCGCAGAGTGCGCGACCGGGCTTCAGCGAGCACCAGACCGGGCTCGCCGCGGACATCAGTTCGCTGCCGTTGACCTGCGCGCTGCAAGCCTGCTTCGGTCAAACCCCGCAGGGGATGTGGCTCGCAGCGAACGCGTACCGTTTCGGTTTTCTACTGCGCTACCCCGCAGACAAGACCCCGGTCACCGGATATATCTACGAGCCGTGGCACTTCCGGTACATCGGGATCCCACTCGCGACCGAGATGCACACCACCGGTGTGACCACCCTGGAGGAATTCTTCGGGTTGCCCGCCGCCCCGGACTACGCGCCTTAACGCCTAGCCACCCAGCGCGGCATCCACGATGGTCTTCGCCTCGGCCTGCACCTGCTTGAGGTGGTCGGCTCCGAGGAACGACTCGGCGTAGATCTTGTAGACGTCTTCCGTACCGCTCGGTCGCGCGGCGAACCAGGCATGCTCGGTGACGACCTTCACCCCGCCCACCGGGGCGCCATTGCCTGGCGCCTCGCTCAGTTTCGCGATGATCGGCTCGCCGGCGAGGGTATCGGCGGTGATGGCCGAGCCGTTCAGCTTGCTCAATGCCGCCTTCTGCGCCTTGCTCGCGGCGGCGTCGACGCGCTCGTAGACGGGCGAGCCGTACTTCTCGGTGAGTTCCGTGTAGAGCTGACTCGGCGACTTGCCGGTGACGGCGATGATCTCGCTGGCCAGGAGGGCGAGCAGGATGCCGTCCTTATCCGTCGTCCAGGCCGTGCCGTCCTTGCGGAGAAAGCTCGCCCCGGCCGACTCTTCGCCACCGAAACCGACGGAGCCGTCGACGAGGCCTGGCACGAACCACTTGAAGCCGACCGGCACCTCCCAGAGACGACGACCGAGGGCCTCGGCCACCCGGTCGATCATGGTGCTGGAGACGAGGGTCTTGCCGATCGCCGCATCCGCTCTCCAGCCCGGGCGGTTCTCGTAGAGATACTGAATGGCGACGGCCAGGTAGTGATTGGGATTCATGAGTCCGCCGTCGGGGGTGACGATGCCGTGGCGATCGGCATCCGCGTCGTTGCCGGTGACGACGTCGTAGTCGTTTCGGTGCTTGAGCACGGAGGCCATGACGGATGCGGAAGACGGGTCCATGCGGATCTTGCCGTCCCAGTCGAGGGTCATGAACGCCCATCGCGAATCGACCTCGGGATTCACGACAGTGAGGTCGAGCCCATAGCGCTCCGCGATCGCTGACCAGTAGTGCACGCTGGCGCCGCCAAGAGGGTAGGCTCCGATGCGCCCGCCCGCGCGTTTGATCGCTTCGACGTCGATGATGTTCTCGAGATCGTCGACATAGATGCCGCGGAAGTCGTAGCTGCCGACACCCGACGGCTCGGCCAGCTTCACGTCACGATTGCCGTCGGCGATGAGTTCGTTGGCGCGATTCGCGATCCAGTTGGTCGCGTCGCTGTCGGCCGGACCGCCGTGCGGGGGGTTGTATTTGAAGCCGCCGTCGCGCGGGGGATTGTGGCTCGGGGTGATGACGATGCCGTCCGCCTGGTCGTCGTGCCCCGCGGCGTTGTACGTGATGATCGCGTGGCTGAGCGCCGGCGTCGGCACGTAGTCGTCGAACTCGTCGACGAGTGCGTTCACCCCATTCGCCGCGAGTACTTCGAGCGCCGTGGTCTGTGCCGGTCGGCTCAGCGCGTGCGTGTCGCCACCGATGAAGAGTGGACCGGTGATGCCCTGGCTCGCGCGGTACTCGACGATCGCCCGCGTGATCGCCGCGATGTGGGTCTCGTTGAACGCGCTGTCCAGGGAGGATCCGCGATGCCCAGAAGTGCCGAACACGACCTTCTGCTCGGCGAGGGTCACATCGGGTACCAGGTCGTAGTAGGCCCGGATAAGGTCCTTGACGTCAATGAGATCGGAGGTCTGAGCAGGCTGTCCAGCGCGAGCATTCATGGAGCAAGTCTGTCACTTCGGGCCCCCACAGCCGAAGGCGTGGCTGGACCGGCCGGCGGCGACGGACAGCCGCTAGGCTTCCAAACATGCCCGAGACGGATGCTTCACAGACGTACAGCTACCTGGGCCCGGCGGGAACCTTCACCGAGGCAGCACTCGCACAGGTTCCGGAGGCGGCGGGCAAGACCTGGCGTCCGGTCAACAACGTCGGCGAGGCCCTCGACGATGTGGTTAACGGGCGCAGCACGGCCGCCATGATCGCGATCGAGAACTCGGTCGAGGGCGGCGTGTCCGCGACGCAGGACGCCCTGGCGAACATCCCGAACCTGCGCATCATCGGCGAATACCTGGTTCCGGTCAACTTCGTCCTCGTCGCCGTGCCCGGCACGAGGCTGGCCGACGTGAAGGTCGTGAACGCGCATCCCGTCGCCTACGCGCAGTGTCACCGCTGGCTTGAGGCGAATCTGCCGAGCCACGGACACATCCCCGCGACGTCGAACGTCGCCGCTGCAGCATCCCTCTTCGACTCGGATCTCGCGGATGCCGCAATCGCGCCACCCGGCATTACGGCCCATCACGATGTGGTCGTGCTCGCCGAGAACATCGGTGACAACCCGAGTGCGGTCACCCGTTTCGTGCTCGTCAGCCGCACGGTTCCGACCCCGCCGGCGACCGGCGCCGACAAGACGAGCATCATCGCGGAGCTGCCCGATGATCGTGCGGGCGCGCTTCTCGAGATGCTCGAACAGTTCGCCACCCGCGGCGTCAACATGAGTCTGCTCGAATCGCGCCCCATCGGCGACTCCCTCGGGCGCTACCGCTTCGTCATCGACCTCGACGGCCACATCCTCGACGAACGGGTCGCGGATGCCCTGCTCGGCGTGCGCCGGTTCAGCCCGAAGGTGATCTTCCTGGGCTCATATCCGCGGGCGGATCGCGTCCGTATCGAATTCGACGCGCGCTACGAGGACGAGATCTTCATCGAGGCACGCGAGTGGCTCGATCGGCTCGAGCGGGGCCTCGAATAGTCTGGCTGAACATCGCTCACGATCGAGAGGGCAGCATGGCCGATCAATTCGATCCGCGCTACGACGCCGTCTTCCAACGCGGGTTCGAGCCGACCGGTGTGCCCGCGCGGATCGAGGTGGTCGAGGCGCCCGATCCTCCCACGATGCACCGGGTGGTCGAACAACTGCCGGAAGCGGATCCCCCTGCCGTGGTGAACTCGGCAGAGGTGGCTCCGCATGGCATCAATCCATACTTCGTCGCGCTCTGGGCGATCGCGGTCGTCTTCGTTGTCCTGGGGGCGTGGTTGTATCTCTCGACCCTCATGATCTCCTCCTCTGGCACACAGGAGGCCTCACGGTTCTTCGGACTGCTCGGCTATGTCTTCGGCGGGCCGCTCGTAACGATCGGTCTGGCGACCATCGTCGGGCTCGTCTTTGTAAAGGCCGCCCGCTTACTCGGTCCACGGCGATGAATTGGGCGGAGCGCGTGCTCGCTGCGATCACTGGCCTGTTCCTCATAATCGCCATTGGCTGTAGCTTCGCCGCGGGTATCCTCCCGGACTCCGGTTTCACGGTCGATGGCGGGGGTGTGCCATTCGCTTTCCTCGTCACGCAGTTCATAACCACTATCGCGCCGCACATCGCGCTGATCGGCCTCGCCGGAGCTGTCGGGCTGCTCTTCCTGCGCGCGCTGCACTGGCATCCCCTGACCGAACAAGAGCCAGAGGATTAAGCCGGAACCTTGACCGTCAACGCACCGGGATCAACCCAGGCGTGCACCGATTTCGCCTTGCCGAATTCGTCGCCGTCGAGCTGGAACTCCTGCGACACCTCCACGGTGAGCTGCAGATCGCGGCCGGTGAGATAGAGCACGTCCTTCACGTCGGCGGTCAGATCGATGATCGAACGCCCGAGTGCGCTCTTGCGCAGCACGCCGTTCTCCCACGCGACCTTGTTCCATACCTTGAGCCAGCCGAAGGGGCCGCGCGGTCGCAGCGCCGCTATGTCGAGGATGCCGTCATCCGGTTTCGCATCGGGCATCAGCAGGATGCCGCCCGGCAATGCGCCGCAGTTGCCGACGATGATGGTGTGCACGCTCGACGACTTCTCAACAGAACCGTCGATGCTGTATCTGATCCGAACCGGCTTGAGCTCCGGCAGAGCGCGCACACCAGCGTCGACGTAGGCGAGCCAACCGACGGCCTTCTTGAGCCGCGGCTTCGTCATGGCGATCATCTTGGCGTCGAGGCCGATGCCGGCCATCACCAGGAAGGCATGCTCCTCGCGTTCGTCGTCGTCGCGCACGATCTCCGCCATCCCGAGGTCGATCCGCCGATCGGCGCCGGTAAAGGCCGTCTCGATCGACTCGTCGAGGCTGTTGAGCGCGAGATCGAGGTTGCGCGCCAGCAAGTTGCCGGTACCGGCGGGCACCAGCGATAGCGGAACGCCACTGTCGCGTAGTGCTTCGGCCACGGCGCGCACCGTTCCGTCGCCGCCCGCCGCGATGATGACTGCCGCCCCGTCCGCGAGCGCGGCCCGGGTGACGTTCTGCCCGGCGTCCTTCTCGGTCGTCGAGTACCAGCGCGACGCTGCCCAGCCGGCGGATATCTCCGCGGCGGCGACGGACTTCTCGAGCTTCGCCAGTTCCACCTTGACCGGGTTGTAGACGACCGCGGCACGCCGCTTGCTGGGGGTCGGGGAGCCTGGCACGTGAACAACGCTACGGCATAGCTCAATAGACTGGACCAGTGATTGATCCGCAGCTTCTCCGTGACAATCCCGACGTAATCAGGGCATCGCAGCTCGCCAGGGGAGAATCCGCTGAACTCGTCGATGTCGCACTCGCCGCGGATGTCAGCCGCCGAAGCGCCATCACCGAGTCGGAGAACCTGCGCGCCACCCAGAAGTCTCTCGGCAAGCAGGTCGCGCAGGCGAGCGGTGATGAGAAGACGGCGCTCCTCGGAGAAGCCCAGCAACTCGCTGCCCGGGTCAAAGAACTCTCCCAGGTGGCGACGGATGCCGAGGCCGAGTTCAGCAGAACGGTCGGGAGTATCGCGAACCCCATCATCGCGGGCGTGCCATCGGGTGGCGAGGACGACTTCGTCACGCTCCGCGAGGTGGGGGAACGGCCGGCATTCGATTTCGAGCCGCGTGATCACCTCGAACTCGGTGAACTGTTGCGTGCCATCGACATGACCCGCGGGGCGAAGGTCTCCGGCAGCCGTTTCTACTTCCTGCGCGGCATCGGCGCACGTCTCGAACTCGCGCTGATGAACCTGGCCCTCGACAAGGCACTCAGCGGCGGTTTCGAGCCGCTCATCACCCCAACCCTGGTCAAGCCGGAGATCATGGCAGGCACCGGCTATCTCGGTGCGCATTCCGACGAGATCTACTACCTCCCGGCCGATGACCTCTATCTCACCGGCACGAGCGAGGTCGCGCTCGCCGGATTCCACTCCGACGAGATCCTCGACCTCTCGGAGGGACCGCTGCGCTACGCCGGGTGGTCGACCTGTTACCGCCGCGAGGCCGGCTCAGGAGGCAAGGACACCCGTGGCATCCTGCGCGTTCACCAGTTCAACAAACTGGAGATGTTCAGTTACGTGCTGCCCGAGAACGCCGAGGCCGAGCATGAGAGGCTCGTCGGCTTCCAAGAGTCGATGCTGCAGGCCTGCGAGCTGAGCTATCGGGTGATCGACACGGCGGCCGGCGACCTCGGATCGAGTGCCGCGCGCAAGTACGACATCGAGGCCTGGGTCCCCACTCAGGGCACCTACCGCGAGCTCACCAGCACGAGCAACTGCACCACCTACCAGGCGCGACGTCTCGACATCCGCTACCGCACCGAGTCGGGCAGGACGACGCCCGTGGCGACGCTCAATGGCACGCTTGCGACGACGCGCTGGCTCGTCGCCATCCTGGAGACCCACCAGCAGGCGGACGGATCGGTCGTCGTTCCGGTGGCGCTGCGCCCGTACCTCGGCGGCCTCGAAGTCATGGAACCTGTCACGTGACCGATCGCTGGCTCATCGCCCTCGACATCGACGGCACCCTCATGCGCGAGGACGGCTCCATCTCCGACGAGGTCATCGCGCAGGTGCAGCGCGTGCGCGACCTCGGCCACGAGGTGATGCTCGCGACCGGGCGTTCCGTCTCGATGACCCTCCCCGTGCTCGACCGGTTTCAGCTCACACCGCTCTACGTCGTCTGCTCGAATGGTGCGATCACGCTCAAACGGGATCCGGATGCCCCGACCGGCTACTCCCGTAGCGTCGTCGACTCCTTCGACCCGTCCGAGGTACTCACGACCATCAGCGGCAGCCTCGCGGATGCCAGCTACGCCGTTGAGGACGAGACCGGCTTCTATCGCTACACCGGTTTCTTCCCCGATTCCACGCTGGGCGCCAGCAGCCAGAGGGTCGCCTTCGATGAACTGCTCAAGCACCAGGCGACTCGCGTGGTCGTGATTTCGCCCGAGCATGCGATCGAGGATTTCCTCTCCATCGTCGAGCGGATGGGCCTCCACAAGGTCACCTACAACGTCGGGTGGACGGCCTGGCTCGACATCGCACCCGATGGGGTGAACAAGGCGACCGCACTCGAGCGCGTACGCGAGTGGCACGGCATTCCGAGGTCCCACGTCATCGCAGTCGGGGACGGGCGCAACGACATCGACATGCTGCGGTGGGCCTCCGCCGAAGGGCGAGGCATCGCGATGGGGCAGGCGCCAGAGGAGGTGATGGCCGTCGCGAACGAGTCGACGGCATCCGATCTCGATGACGGCGTAGCCAGGCTGTTCGCCTCGCTCTGAGGGCGGTCCGGATCGCGATTGTTCCCTTTTGGAACGTCTGCGCCCGCTCGACCAGGAGCAGACGTCACAAGAGGGAGCAATCCGGTCGAGGCAACCTCTGTAGAATCGTGCCTGTTCCATGGGAGGGCTGTCCGAGTGGCCGATGGAGCCAGTCTTGAAAACTGGTGGGCGGAAACGTCTCGTGGGTTCGAATCCCACGCCCTCCGCCCCAACGATGTTGATTTACCTGTGGCAACCACAGTTGCCAACCTGCGCGTCTCGAGGGCGACCTCACGGAGGGCGCGTTGGATTCAGTTCGCCCGCCTCGACGGGGCGTTGTGCGGTAACGTCTAGGGGGTCGCGAGGCCTCGAATCCCACGCCCTCCGCCCGTGCCCTCTTACCGTAACCGTCACGAGAAGGATCCGTCATGAGCGATCTTCGCCCACGCACCAGATCGCGTGCGGTCGACGGTATCGCCCGGCACGGTCGGCTCAAGGAGTCGAATCCCTATCTGACGGTGCTCAAGTTTCTCGGGGCCGCTGTCGCCGTGCTGGCAGTCAGCGCGGCAGCGGTCACGGGAATCACGCTCAGCCACCTCGCCGGCGATATCAAGACGGTCCACCTCGCCGGCGCTCCGACCCAAGGCCCGCCGCCGGACCTCGGCTCCTATGATGGCGGGTTCAATTTCCTCCTCGTCGGCAGCGACACGCGTCAGGGACAGGGCGCCTATGCGGGCAAAGACGGTGGTGTACTCAACGACGTCACGATGCTCCTGCATGTCTCCCAGGACCAGACCAACGCGGTCGCCGTGAGCATCCCCCGCGACATGGTCGTCCAGATTCCGGCCTGTCCGAAGACCAACGGCAAAGGCAACTACGGCGCGATGTCCGCCCAGCCCATCAACAACACCCTCGCGTACGGCGGATTGCCCTGCACCGTGCTGACGGTCAAGAAGCTGACCGGCCTGGACATCCCCTTCGCCGCGCTCGTCACGTTTCAGGGAGTGATCGACATGTCCACCGCCGTCGGCGGTGTCCCGGTCTGCATCAACGGTCCCATGAAAGACCCGTACACCGGAATCAATCTTCCGGCCGCCGGCACATACACGCTCTCCGGATTCGACGCGCTAGCCTTCCTGCGCAGTCGGCACGGCGTCGGTGACGGCAGCGACCTCGGCCGGATCAGCTCGCAGCAGGTGTTCCTCTCATCGCTCGTGCGCACGGTGAAAAGCAACAGCACCTTCACCGATTTCACGAAACTGTACGGTCTCGCCACTGCGGCGACGAAGAACATGACGCTGTCCGACAACCTGAAGAACCTCAACACCATGGTGTCGATGGCTCTCGTGCTCAAGGGCATCCCGCTCAATCACATCACTTTCGTGCAGTATCCGGGGACGACGGGCGTTGGCGGTGTGTACTCGGGCAAGGTCGCCCCACTCACCGGCCCGGCGACCGCCCTCTTCGCGAAGATCAAGGCCGACAAGCCTTTCGTTCTCGACTCTGGGACCGGACGCGGCTCTGTCAGTGACCCGAACGCGCCCGCAGCGCCCGCGCCATCGGTACCGGCGGCGCCCGCTTCCTCAACCCCTGCGGCGCCAGCACCGTCTGAACCCGCCGCGCCCGCCGCTTCAACACCCGCGGCGAACACAGAAGTGCTACCCGGCGTCCTCGGCCAGACCGCCGCGGACTACACCTGCTCGAAGGTGAACAACTAAAACGTGAGGCACTGGCTGGCCCCAGTTTGACGTCGAGGGCCAGCCAGGCGTATTACCGTCGGTCCATTCGTCGACGACTACGACGGCTCAGCCCCAGGAAGAGCAGAGCGAGTCCCAGTGCGACGAGACCGAGCACGACGATCAGGATGCCAACGGATTCGGTGCCGGTCACAGCAAGATCGGCACGTATTGTGAGCATTGTGAGTCTGTCTCGTCGGTGGATGGTCATTTCACTCTAGGAGTCCCCCATAGCGCGGACAAGGCGCGCCAACTCCCCAATACAGGGGGGTTGTCGAATCGAATCACGCCGCCGGTGCCGCTATGATTGCTGAGGGTACTGGAGACGTCGCATAGTTCGGCCTAGTGCACCACCCTGCTAAGGTGGAGAACCCGCAAGGGTTCCGAGGGTTCAAATCCCTCCGTCTCCG
Organism: Microbacteriaceae bacterium; assembly: GCA_025465035.1. Taxonomy (GTDB): domain Bacteria; phylum Actinomycetota; class Actinomycetes; order Actinomycetales; family Microbacteriaceae; genus Lacisediminihabitans. Next base: position 9,174 of record JAODMH010000057.1, read on the forward strand.
CACACAAAAGCGCCCAGCAATGGGCGCTTTTTGGTTGCCTGACGGCAGCACTCGCGCCGACCGGCAGTCGTATGCACCCGTGACGAACGCTCATTCGAAGCGCGCACGAGGCCTAGGCCGTGCGATGGACCCCTGACCCGACCTGCGACGCTCAGGGCACTCATACCCCGCTCGGATCAGGCGGCCAGGTGAAACGTGCTCGCGAAGCGGTCGAGGAGGTCGCCGCGCCCGCGCAGCACCTCGACCACGCCGGTCGCGATCGCGCGAGCGGGTGCGAGCTCGCCGGAGATGAGCCGGCGGATGCCCGGACCCGCAGCGAAGGCGAGGTCCACCGGTCCGTCCCCACGCGTCACATCGAGGGTGGAGCCGACGACCCGAATGAGCAACTCTGCGGGACCGAAGCGCGCCGCGTAGGCGGTCGCCGGCAGCTTCGCCGCCACCTGCGGCCGGAAGGCGGTGCGGAGGTCCATAGTCATCGAGTCGGGGGTGATGATCTG
>JAODMH010000078.1 GCA_025465035.1 Microbacteriaceae bacterium
CTCCGGGTTCATAACCTCTACAAGTTCTATCCAGGAGTCCGCGCGATCCAGGATGTCTCGCTCACGGTTGAGGCGGGAGAGGTCCACGGGCTCGTGGGAGCCAACGGTGCCGGCAAATCGACACTGATGAAGGCCATAGCCGGGGCCATCGCGCAGGACTCGGGATCCATCCAGGTCTGGGGGAAGGAGATTCCCGGAGGCGACCCGCACCGAGCCGCTGCCGCGGGGCTCGCCATGATCTACCAGGAACTGACGATTGTGCCGAACATGTCGGCCCTCGCAAATGTTCTGCTCGGCAGGCTTCCCCGCCGGTTCGGATTCGTCGACCGGAGACGAGCGCGCAAGGAGTACTCGGAGGCCGCGCGCCTCGTCGGCTCGACCGTCGCCCCATCATCGAGGGCGGGTGACCTCTCTACCGCCGCACAGCAGTTGCTGGAGGTGATGCGCGCGCTCGCCAGCGGTCGACGTTTGATCATCATGGACGAGCCAACCGCCTCGCTCGGCCCAGAGGACATCCGACGCCTCCATGCGGTGATAGGCACCCTGAAGGCGGAAGGCCACTCGGTCATCTACGTCTCGCACGATCTCGGCGCCGTACTCGAGGTTTGCGACAACGTGACCGTCTTGCGAGAAGGGGTAGTCGTCGAGACGCGGCCGGCGAGCGGGTGGGATCACCGTGGACTGGTCCGGATGATGCTGGGGGAGGTGGTGCTCGATGCGGCGGGCCCACCCGCTCCAGGCAAGGCCGCGGCATTCGAACCGTTCCTGCGAGTCGACGGCCTCAGGGCTCCAGGGGTCGATCTGGCCCGGTTCGAAGTGGGCAAGGGCGAGATAGTCGGGCTTGCGGGTCTCGTCGGATCGGGGCGCACTCGCCTGCTCCGCGCCCTGGCCGGTGCCGGAACCGTCAACGCCGGATCCTTGCAGGTCGATGGACGCGAGCGTCGTTGGCCACGTACTCCTCGACAGGCCGCGAAGATCGGCATCGCGCTCGCGCCGGAGGACCGCAAGGCGCAGGGCCTCGTACTCGGTCGTCCATCGGCGTGGAACGTCGCGCTTGGACGATTTTCCTCGCAAGCGCCGGTCGCCCGGTGAGGTCGGAGCGCCTGACGCGCTGGGCAAAATCGGCGACAGATCGGGTGGGTTTTGCAAGCAGCCGGCTTTCCGCGGAAGCCGGAACGCTCTCGGGCGGTAACCAGCAGAAGTTGATCCTGGCACGGCTGCTGAGTCGCCCGATCCCCTGTCTTCTCCTGGATGAGCCGACCAGGGGCATCGACATCGGGGCAAAAGCGCAGGTTTTCGAGGCCATGCGGCAGATCGCCAGGGACGGTCGCGCTGTCATCTGGACGAGCAGCGAAATCGAAGAGGTCGTGCACCACAGCGATCGGATCCTGGTTCTCGCCGGGGGACGAGTGGTGGCCGAACTCACCGGTGGGGCGACGGTCCACGACGTGCTCGACCTGTCGTTTGCAGCCGCATCCGCGGCGGAGCGCAGAACGGCGGTTGCAGCATGACACGCGAAGGCTTCACCGGCGAGCGACTCGCCTTGCGGGCTTCTCTCGCGCTCCGCTCCTACGGCATCGTCGCCGCTCTGGTCATCCTGGTCGCGATCATCGCGATCATCCACCCGAGCTTTCTCGCCTTCGGCAACCTGATGAATATCGTCAGCCAGTGGGCGCCCGTGGCCATCATGGGGATCGGGATGACCTACGTCGTGATAACCGGCGGGTTCGATTTATCCATCGGTGCCGTCTATACGCTCTGTGCTGTCATCGCTGCCGCGGTCGGCCGAACCGAGGCCCCGATCATCGCGTTTGCGCTGGCGATCGCCGTTGGACTGCTGGCGGGTGTCATCAACGGGCTGGTGGTCACGGTACTTCGAGTCAACGCCTTTATCGCGACGCTCGGCACCCAGCTCATCATCACGGGCATGACCCTGGTGCTCACCGGCAACGTGGCGTTCATCGTGACCTTCGATCAGTTCAGGGTGCTCGGCAGCGGGCGCGCTTTCGGAGTTCCGTACTCGGGGATGCTCATGCTGGCGCTGATGATAATCGGGGGCCTCGTTCTCGCCTACACCCCGTACGGTCAGGCCATCTACGCGGTCGGCGGCAACAGGGAGGCGAGCCGTCTCGCCGGAATCCCCACGTCGACGACCGTCTGGAGCAGCTACGCACTCGCCGGATTCTGTGCGGGGATTGCCGGCACGGTATCGGCTTCGCAGCTCAGTTCTGCGCAGGCCAATCTCAATCCCAGCATCGTTTTCGATGTGCTCACCGTCGTCATTGTCGGTGGAACCCTGCTCACCGGAGGGAGCGGCGCCATCTGGCGGACGGCGGTGGGCGTTGGCATCCTCGCCGCCTTGCAGAACGGGTTCAACCTGCTCAACGTCAGTCCGTATTACCAGGACATCATCAAAGGAGTCATCGTCATCGCCGCCATCGCCCGGGTGGACTGGCGCCGGCTGATCGGGCCGCGCCTCAACCGCGAGGTTCGCAGCGAGCTGCCAGAACCGTCACCAACCACCCACAGTGAAATCACACCATCGCTATCTAAGGAGACATCATGACACTGCCCGCATCCGTTGAAGAGCTGACCATCGAGCAGGTTCATGAGGGCTACCGTTCCGGCACGTTCACGGCTCGAGATCTTGTTCAGGCGTACCTGGATCGGATCGCGTCGATCGATCAGTCCGGACCTACCCTGAACTCGATCATCACGGTGTCAGACACCGCTCTCGGCGAGGCTGACGAGCTCGACCGAGTCTTCGCGTCGAAGGGCGAGCTTGTCGGCTCGCTGCACGGCGTGCCGATCCTGGTGAAGGACCAGATCGAGACCGCGGGCCTGCGGACGACATTCGGGAGTATCGCGGCGGGAGACTACGTGCCCGCTACGGATGCCACGGTGATCGCAAAGCTGCGCGAGGCCGGGGCGATCATTCTCGGCAAGACCACCATGCCCGATCTTGCGACATCGTGGTTTTCGACATCATCCAGAAGCGGGCCGACCGGTGTCACCAAGAATCCGTATGACCTCACCCGCGACCCAGGGGCGTCGAGCAGCGGAACGGGCGCCGCGGTTGCGGCGAACCTGTCGCTCGTCGGCATCGGCGAAGACACGGGCGGGTCGATCAGGGTGCCTTCGTCCTGGTGTGGTCTGGTGGGACTGAAGGTGACACCGGCGCTGATCAGCCGGAACGGCATGTCTTCGCTCGTGGTGTCCCAGGACAGCGCGGGCCCGATGACGCGCACGGTCACGGATGCCGCGCTCCTTCTGGACGTGCTCGCCGGGTATGACCCGACCGATCCCTACACGTCGATTTCTGCGATCACGCGACAGGAGGGAAGCTACGCAGACGGCCTGAAGGATGCCACGCTGCAGGGCAAGCGCGTCGGTGTGCTCCGGCAGGTGTTTCCCGATCCGGCAGACCCGGAGGAGTCCGCCGTGAGCATGGTGATGGATGCGACGCTGACCGCGCTCGCTGCCGGAGGCGCGGAACTGATCGACGTCGCCATCCCGAACCTGGATCACTACGTCACCTTCACCTCCTTCTATTTCTCGCAATCGCGTCGGGACATGAACGCGTTCTATCGTGCCCGTCCGGACCTGCCCATCGGATCCCTCGACAGGGTGTATTCGGAGGGCCAGTATCACGAGAAGCTGGAGCTCCTGGAACTCATCGCAAGCGGACCAGAGACGCCAGAGGGTGACCCGGAGTATCTGGAGCGCATCCTCGAGCAGGGCGAGTTTCGCCGTATCGTGCTCGGCATCTTCGCCGAGCACGAGCTCGACGTCATCGTTTTTCCGGATACCAAACTTCCGGCGCCGACCCATGCGGACGTGTTCGCGGGTCGTTGGACAGCTCTCAACTACCCGACGAATACCTTGATCGCCTCGCAACTCCTGTTCCCGGCGATCTCGGTGCCGGCTGGATACACCACGTCAGGTCTGCCCGTCGGGCTGGAACTCATGGCTGTGCCGTACGACGAGGCACGCCTCCTCACCGTGGCTCGCGGAGTCGAGGTGGCAACGCACGCGCGACGCGCGCCGAGCCTGGGGAGCTGACAGTGGCGCTGCCCGAATCCGTTGAAGAGCTGACCATCGAGCAGGTTCACGCAGGGTACCTTTCCGGCGCGTTCGCCGTTCGGGATCTCGTTCAGGCCTATCTGGATCGGATCATCTCGATCGATCAGTCTGGGCCGACCTTGAACTCGATCATCACGGTTTCGGCGACCGCTCTCGACGAGGCCGATGGACTCGACCGAGCGTTCGCTCGGGAGGGGCAACTTGTCGGTTCGCTGCACGGCGTTCCCATCCTCGTGAAGGACCAGATCGAGACCGCGGGCATGCGAACCACGTTCGGTAGCATCGCGGCGGGAGAATTCGTGCCCGACTCGGACGCGACAGTGATAGTGCGGTTGCGCGCGGCCGGGGCGATCATCCTCGGCAAGACGACCATGCCCGATCTCGCAACGTCACGGTTCTCGACATCATCCCGAAGTGGACCGACGGGAGTGACCAAGAATCCGTATGACCTCAGTCGGGATCCCGGTGGGTCGAGCAGCGGCACGGGTGCCGCGGTTGCGGCAAATCTGGCCCTCGTCGGCATCGGCGAAGACACGGGCGGGTCGATCAGGGTGCCGTCCTCGTGGTGCGGTCTGGTGGGACTGAAGGTGACGCCGGCACTCATCAGCCGAACCGGGATGTCGTCGCTGGTCGTGTCCCAGGACAGCGCGGGTCCGATGACGCGCACGGTGACCGATGCAGCGCTTCTGCTCGACGTGCTCGCCGGGTATGACCCGACCGATCCCTACACCGCGATTTCGGCGATCACGCGACAGGGCGGGAGCTACGCGGCCGGTCTCACGGATGCGGACTTGACCGGCAAGCGGGTCGGCGTGCTCCGCCAGGCCTTTCCCGATCCCGCCGATCCCGAAGAGGGACCCGTCGACGAGGTGCTTCGGCGCGCGTTGGAACAGCTTGCCGAGGCTGGCGCGGAACTCGTCGACGTCGCCATCCCGAATCTGGAGGAGTCGCTCACCCTCACCCGTCTGCTGTTCTCGCAATCGAGGCGGGACATGAACGCGTTCTACGGTGAGCGCCCGGATCTGCCCATCGGATCCGTCGACAAGGTGTATTCGGAGGGGCAGTACCACGAGAAGCTCGAGCTTCTGGAGCTGATCGCGCGAGGTCCGGAGACCCCCGCGGGCGACCCGGAATATCTGGACCGCATCCTCGAGCAGGGCGAGTTTCAGCGGAGGGTGCTCGCCATTTTCGCCGAACACCGGCTCGACGTCATCGCCTTCCCCGACACCCGGCTTGCGGCACCCACCCTCGAGGACGTGTTCGCTAGTCGGTGGACGGATTTCAACTACCCGACGAACACGCTGATCGCGTCGCAACTGCACTTTCCCGCGATCTCCGTGCCCGCCGGATACACCGCGTCAGGTCTGCCCGTCGGGCTGGAGCTCATGGCGGTGCCCTACGACGAGGCGCGCCTCCTCACCGTGGCTCGAGGAGTCGAGGTCGCCACCGATGCGCGGCGGCCACCGCGGCTGCCATGACTGTTCGCCCGATCCTGGGCGAATCTGCACGAGGAGAGGTAAGCGGATGATCACAATGGATCTCAATGCCGACGCGGGAGAAAGCTTCGGCCGATGGAAGCTCGGGGACGACCAGGCACTATTTCAGGTTGTGACGACCGTGAACATCGCGTGCGGATACCATGCCGGCGACCCCGCTAATATGCGTGAAGCCATCATCGGAGCGAGAGATGCGGGCGTTTCTGCAGGCGCCCATCCTGGCTATCCCGACCTCCTCGGTTTCGGCCGGCGAGCAATTCCGGTTTCTGATTCCGACACAATCGACTATGTGCTTTACCAGGTGGGGGCCCTGGATGCGATCGCGCGATCGGAAGGCGTTCACCTGACTCACGTAAAGCCTCACGGCTCCCTGATGGGTGCCATCTGCCGAGCCCCCGAGCTGGCTGTTTCGCTGGTCGCCTCGCTGCAACAAATTTGGCCGGGCAGGGCGTTCGTCCTTTCGCCGAGTCCCGCGTCGCGCGCCTTGGAGGAAGCCGGGCTGCTCATAACCCCCGAAAACGCGGCGGATCAGCAATTCGATGCAGACGGGCTGAACATCGTTGAGCCACGGCCGCAGTGGAAGGATCCGGCGATGGTCGCGGACCAGGCTCTTCGCATGGCGAACGGCACCGTCCTCAACGTTGCAGGACGGGAAATGGAGATGAAGGTGCGCTCGATCTGCGTTCACGGTGATCGCCCGAACGTCGTCGAGATAGCGACCGCTGTGCGCAAGCATCTCGAGGCATCCGGCATCCTGGTGAAGTCCATTTACGGCGCCGGGTCATGAGACCGAGCCGCTGGAGCGATGCGGCTCACCCGCGAGGTCGCGCCGGTCCGGCCTGGGTCGGTTCCGCCGTCTTCTCGATGACACGGACCTTCGGGTCGAGCTCGTCGGCGCCATAGTCACTCACCGTTGTGGTGTCCCGGCCGTCTCGGATCTTCAGCGCCCGGAAGATCAGGGTGAAGACGACGGACACGATGGCGTTCATCACGAATGCGGTGACCGCGATGTAGATCGAGATGTTCGTGAACGGGATGGGCGCGATCGAGCCGCCGAAGTGGGCGTGCGTGACCGGGTTGACCACACCGTATGCGGCGACGGTACCGTAGATGATGCCGACCGCCCAGCCGAGGAGGAGAGCCCAACGGTGGAACCACCGGGTGTAGAGGCCGGCAACGATTGCGGGGAACGTCTGCAGAATCCACACGCCGCCGAGTAATTGCAGGTTGATGGCGGCTGCCTGGTCCATCGTGATCACGAACAGGAGCGCTCCCAGTTTGACGAGCAGCGACACGAGCTTGGACATTTTCGCCTCCTGCTGCGGCGTCGCGTTCGGCCGGAACAGGTCGCGGTAGATGTTCCGGGTGAACAGGTTCGACGCGGCGATCGACATGATCGCCGCCGGCACGAGTGCACCGACGGCGATCGCCGCCAGGGCGACCCCGGCGAACCACGACGGGAAGTGGTCGAGGAAGAGCTGGGGGATCACGAGTTGCGGGTTGACCTTCCCGTCCGGGCCGATGGGCTGGGTTCCGGCCTTGATGGCGACGTACCCCAGCAGGGCGAGAAAGCCGAGCATGAGCGAATAGATCGGCAGCACTACCGCGTTGCGGCGGATGGTGTTGCGGCTCTTCGTCGACAGCACACCGGTGATGGAGTGTGGGTACATGAATAGCGCCATCGCCGAGCCAAGCGCCAGCGTCCAGTACGCGTTGAAGCTTGCAGCGCCCGGGATGACGGACCCGACGGGCAGGCCGGTCGCCGGGTTCGTCGCGGCCATCTTCGTCTGGGCGGCGGCGAAGATGCTGCTCCATCCGCCGAACTGGGATGGCAGCCAGATGATCGCCGCGATGATCGCGACGTAGATCAGGAGATCCTTGACGATTGCGATCGCCGCGGGCGCGCGAAGCCCCGCCGTGTAGGTGTAGGCCGCGAGCACGACGAAGGCGATGATCAGCGGAAGGTCCTGCATGAACGCGTTGGCGCCACTACCGAGGCCGAGAACCGTCAGCACGGACTTGATGCCGACCAGCTGAAGTGCGATGTATGGCATGGTCGCGACGATCCCGGTCACGGCTACGGCGGTGGAGAGCGACTTGCTGCCGTATCTGCCGCCCACGAAGTCCGCCGGCGTGACGAAGCCGTGGCGGTGCGACACGGACCACAGGCGCGCCATGAGCAGGAAGACGATGGGGTAGAGCACGACGGTGTACGGCACCGCGAAGAAGCCACTGACCGCGCCGGTGCTGTACATCGCTGCGGGAACGGCGATGAAGGTGTACGCGGTGTACAGATCGCCTCCGAGGAGAAACCAGGTGATCCAGCTGCCGAATCCACGACCGCCCAGACCCCACTGGTCCAGGGACTGCAAACCGCGCTCCTCCGGTGTGATTCGCCATCGCACGGCCAGGAAACCGAGGACGGCTACGAGCACGAAGATGATGATCACGACGGCGAGGGCTACGCCGTTGATGGGACGCGCGCCAGCGGCGGCGGCCGAAATCGAACTCGCGATGCCGCTCAACTTCGTGGCTCCGGCTCATCGTCTCCAGAGGGGGCAGTGGTATTCCTGACGGCGTCCCGGCGGCGGCGATCCTCGCGCGTGATCACCCGGTAACAGATCCACAGCAGGAACGAGTCGATGAGCACCCAGAGCATCTGATACCAGTAGAAGAAGGGCATCCCGAACAGCGTGGGCATTTGCCGCGCATAGATCGGCACTACCAGCGGCATGACGATGCCGATCGCGATGAGGATGCCGGAAAGGATGTACGGGCCCGGGCGCGCCGGACCCCGGGTCGGGATGTCGGATGTCGACATTGACGTCTCCCTCGGGTGCCCCGAATCCCGGGCGGGACTTCCGCCGGATCGACCGTGCGAGGGCCTCAGCTGAGGCGGTCACGTCGGCGTTAACGGGACAGCAACCGGGACGGTACACCCCGTCCGGGATCGGCAACAGTGCCCGAATCCGACCCGCGCTCCGCGGTCATTCGTGGATTGCCTGGTGCGACGCGGTAAACGAGATAGAGTTCGCGGTCACGCCGACCAGTCCCAGGTTCACCCTGAGCAGAGTCGGGGGCAGCTCATTTCCCGGCGGCGGAGTCGCAGCGCCGAAGCTGATGCCCGTGCCGTCGACGAGGGTCGCCGTGGCGGAGTCCAGGTAGACCTGTACGTTGCCGCGCAGCTCCATCCGCGTCGCGTTCGATACCAGGGAGGGCCCGGTCGCCTTACGCACATCGAGCAGGAAGTCGGTGATGACGATGTCGTCGGCTACGAGCTTGAGTACGGGCGTACGCGTGCCGTCGGCGAGCGGCACGGTCACCACGCTGACCGAGCGGAGTCCGGAGAACGAGATGGACGAACCTCCCAGCTGTGCTGCCGGGAGCGTGAACGTCGGAGCATTCGGATCCGGAACAGCCACGACCGGCGGGGGAGTGGCCGTGCCGGGCGTCGAGCCGGCACCCGGTGGGGTCCCCAAACCGACGGGCGGCGTGACGATCGAAGTCGGCGATGGGGTGGGCGTCGGCGTCGGTTGAGTCGTGCCGCAGTTCGTCAACAGGGGGATGCAGAGTGCGGCCGGTGCAGCCCCAGGAACCCTCGCGGCTCCGATTCCGAGCATGGCGACGACGAGCAGCAGGCCGATCGCGCCGCGGCCCGGCGCGCGGCTGCGTCGTCGGGAAGCGCGGGACTCTGCAGTTCCGGCGCCGGTCAGTGCCGGCCTCGCACTAAAGGGGGCGGCTCCACGGGGGGCTCGTCGGAGCTGACCGCCGCATCATCCGGCCTATCGTCTGAGGCGGCTGCCTCGCGCGCCGCCGGCGCCCACGACACGATCAGGACCCCGCCGACCGTGCCCAGCAGCAGCCCGATGAAGAACCCGCCGAGGTTCACGCCGATGAGGGAATACACCGACACGACGAGAGAGATCACCCCGTAGAAGATCCGGTGAACCGGCATCGCGATCGCGAGTACGCCGAGCACCACCAGCAGGATCGGAATGATCGTCGCCTGCAGCCCCTCGATGCCGACCTGGACGTGGATCTTGCCGATATCGAGCTGGCCAGAGAAGAACATCTCCACACCTGCGAACACCGTGAGCACCCCGCCCACGAAGGGTCTGCGCCGTGACCACGCAACGAAATCCGACCATCGACTGGTTCTCATCTGCTCGACTCCTTTGTGACGGGACGCATTCCTTAGAAGCATCCCTTGGTGCCATCCGTGAGCTGCACGTGCATGCCGTTGAGTGTGAAGACGGATGCCTGAGTCGACCACGCGGTCTGTTGCAGGTTCGCAATCTTGATCGTCTCGGCATCCTGGGCGAAGTCGCCGGCCGAACCCTTGTGGCTGGTGTTCACCGTGGAGGCATCGACGCCGATGCGGATGTTGCCGAAGGTGGAGTCGCCCTTGAGATCTGTCATGCCGATCTGGAGGTCGGTCGCCGTCGCGGGCTTGCCGCCGCCTCCCGCGGTGATGAGCAGACCCACCTTGCCGAGCGGGGTGTCCGTGACCACGGACTGGCACAGGTCGGCCAGGTTCGCCGAGTTGATGTTCGCGATGGCAACCTGATGCGGCTTGCCGGCGGTGTCGGGGGCGACACCCGCGTACTGCGAGAACCCGGTGCCGTCGAGCAGAGAGGCACTGATCTGGAACTGGCTGCCGGAGACCGCGAACGATACGGGTACCGCGCCCTGGGCGACGCCTCCGAGGAGCACGGTAGTGACGACGGCCACAGGAACCGCGGCGAGCACAATGCGTCCGGCGTGGCTGCCCGTGATTTTTCGGAATTTCATAGATCCTCCTTGACCCAGACCAGCGTGTGACTGGTCGCCCAAACTGATGCTTGTTGACACTCGTTCCAATAAGCGAGACCGCCCGGCCGCCGATGTATGACGCCGATTTGCCAACTTGTTTTTCGCGGGTCGCACACCTCGCCGCGCGACAATGTGACTATTGACTATCTGTCAATAGAGGAGTGGCCGCGAGCCGACGCGGTTATGCTCGCAGGATGGAAGCGGATCGTCGCACCCGGTTGGCCCCTGACGAGCGTCGCGCCCAGCTCGTGGCACTCGGTGTGGCCTCGCTCGCCGACCGCCCGCTGGAAGCGCTCACCATCGAATACCTGTCAGCGCAGGCTGGCGTCTCGCGCGGACTCCTGTTCTACTACTTCGGGTCGAAGCAGGGGCTCCATCGGGAGGTGGTGAGCACCGCCCGTGACAGCATGCTTCATGCGACCGAGCCGGCGGGACACTTCCCACCGCTCAGCCGCCTTCACGACACCCTGACGCGGATCGTGCAGTTCGTGCGCGATCACCGCGGGACCTTTTTCTCCCTGGTGCGCGGCGCCGCGAGCGGCGACAGGGAGGTGCGCGAGGTTGTCGAGCAGGCGCGTGCGGTGCAGGCGGAACGGGTGATCGCGGTCTTCCTGGAGATGGGCGTCGCCGATTCGGAGATGCTCCGCATCGCCCTGCGTGCCTGGGTCGCATTCGCCGAGCAGACTCTCGTCGACAGCGCGCTCAACACCGAGATGTCATCCGAGGAGATCGTTTCGTTCCTCGAGCGCAGCGTGAAAGCGGTCACGCAAGCGGTTCGGTGAATCGGCGAAGGCCAACGCGCGTGCCCGAAGGGGGCGCCCTTCGTCCAGGCTTCGCTACCGGATCGAGACCTCGGCGAGGTAACGCTTGACCGCCTCCGCGGTGGCTTCGTGGTCCACGACATCCGGCTCGCCCGACGTGGCGACGGACGCGACGAGTTCACCGTCAACGAAGATCGGGATGCAGCCGCCCCAGAATTTGTAGCTGTCGTCGAGGCCATCCGCGATAGACGGGTCGGCTTCCTTCTTCAGCCTGGCGAGCAGTGAGCTGTGGCCGAACTTCTTCGCCACGAGGATCTTGCCCTGGATGACGTTCGCGTTTCCCTGTCCTGTGCTACCGAGCTGCGCGCGGTAGGCGAGTTCGTCGCCGATGTGGATGTCAACCGCGAGGTTGCGGTCCCACTCGCGGATGACACCGACGGCGATTTCGCCCAGCCTCACCGCATCGTCCCGGGTGAAGGATGGGACATTCGCGACGGGCTCGTTCTCGAGCTGCTCGATCGTGTAGGTGGGTTCTGGGCGAGCCATCGTTGTTCCTTCGGTTGGTGGAGGCGAACATACGGCAGTTTAGCGACGGGTCGCCTGCGAGAACTTGTGGGGTCATTGCTGACTCGCATGTTTACGCCCTTCACCGGGCCCTCGAAGGGCGTAAACATGCAAGTCGGCGGTGCCTAGCTCGACCGTTGCGGCCGGTGTTACTCTCGTCCCATGACTCCCCAGGACCTTGCCAACCTTGCGCACCTGCGCCGGGCGCGGGATTTGATCGACCGGGAGTACGCGCGTCCCCTGGACGTGCCGACGATGGCGAGCCGCGCGCTCATGTCACCGGCGCACTTCTCGCGCCGATTTCGGGCCGCCTACGGTGAGACGCCGTACAGCTACCTCATGACCCGCCGGATCGAGCGGTCGATGGCGCTGTTGCGCGGGGGTATGAGCGTGACGGACGCGTGCATGGCGGTCGGCTGTACCTCGCTCGGTTCGTTCAGTACGCGGTTCACCGAGCTCGTGGGGGAGACACCGAGCGCGTATCGCGTCCAAGAGCACAGCGCGGTGACGGCGATGCCCGCCTGCGTCGCGAAGACGCACACGCGTCCCGTCCGGAAAGCATCGAGCAGGATCGGAGAAGCGACCAGGGTGGCCGCGGCGTAAAGTCACGGTCATGACAATCGCTCTCCAGTACACCAACATCACCGTCAACGACGTCGACGAGTCGATCGCCTTCTACGGCGACGCGCTCGGTCTCGACGTGCAGAACGACGTGGCCTCAGGAGAGTTCCGCTGGGTCACCCTCGGCAGCGATGCTCAGCCCGGCCTCGGCATCGTGCTCTCCGTGCCTCACGCCGGCCGCTCGCAGGCCGACGGCGACATCCTGCAGGAGCTCCTCACCAAGGGCGTCCTGCCGATGCTCGTGTTCCGCTCCGACGACCTCGACGCGACCTTCGAGACTGTGCGCGCATCCGGCGCTGAGGTCCTGCAGGAGCCCATCGACCAGCCGTGGGGCCCGCGCGACTGCGCCTTCCGTGACCCGTCGGGCAACACAGTGCGGATTTCCCAGGCGCCGACGGCCTAGCCTGCCGTCTGCTCTCCTCGCAATTAGCACGGAACTCGAAACGAAGTTCGCCGGACAGCCCGTCGCCGTTCGATAGCGCCGCTTCAGCGACCGGCCGGGAATGAAACGCGTGGGCCAGCGTTAACTTGAGTCAAAGGCACTCAAGTTTCCACAGGAGGTCCATTGCCTACCAATTCCGAACCCGAAGAGAACGGCGGCAACTCGTTCGACGAGTTCCTCGCCCGATATCTCGAGGGCGAGCGCGCGGCCCAGGCCGGGCGTTCCATCGATCTCAGCCGCCTGCTGAGCCGTCGCACGCGCGAGGTTCTTGCCGAGGCCGGCCGCTTCGCCGTCGAACACGGCCACAGCGAACTCGATGCCCTGCACATTCTGCGCGTGCTGGCGGAGCGACAGCCAGCAGCGGACGTCATCAAGCGCGTCGGCTCCGACCCGGCCGAGGTTGCGGATGCCGCGGAGCAACGTCTGCCAGAGGCATCCGCAGAGCGTTCCGTTTCAGCGCCCGTGCTCACACAGTCGGGGCAGCGTGCGCTGTTCCACGCCTACCAGGTGGCGCGCGCGTCTGGATCCACGTACATCGATCCAGAGCACCTCTTCTTCGCGCTCGTGATCAACCAAGACTCTCCTGCCGGCCAGGTGTTGGCAGCCGCTGGAGTCACCCCCGAAGCTCTGCAGGCAGGTATGAAGGAGACGGTGAATGCCCAGGGAGCGGATCCCAAGGACGAAACAGCTGTATCCGACACGCCGATGCTCGACAGATATGGCATGGACCTCACGGCGAGGGCGCGTGCTGGCGAGCTCGACCCGGTGATCGGCCGTGCCGACGAGATCGAGCAAACCATCGAGATCCTGTCGCGTCGTACCAAGAACAATCCGGTGCTGATCGGCGAGGCCGGCGTGGGTAAGACCGCGATCGTCGAGGGGCTCGCGCAGGCGATTGCCGACGGCGCCGTTCCGCAGCAGTTGCGCGACAAGCGCGTGGTCGCTCTCGACCTGCCGACGATGCTGTCCGGCACTCGGTACCGTGGCGACTTCGAGGAGCGTCTAACCAAGTTGATGGATGAGATCAGCGCGCACAGGGCGGAGATCATCGTTTTCGTCGACGAGTTGCACACCGTTGTCGGGGCGGGCAGCGGTGGCGACGGCGGCATGGACGCCGGCAACATCTTGAAGCCACGACTGGCGCGCGGTGAATTGCACGTGGTCGGGGCGACGACCCTCAAGGAGTACCGCTCGATCGAGAAGGATCCGGCACTCGAGCGCCGTTTTCAGCCGGTTCAGGTCGGCGAGCCGAGCATCGAGGATGCCGTGCTCATCCTGTCCGGACTGCGCACGGCCTACGAGGAGCACCACGGCGTGCGATACACCGACGCGGCCATCCGGGCTTCGGTAGAGCTGTCGGCTCGCTACGTCCCGGACCGTTTCCTGCCAGACAAGGCCATCGACCTCATCGACCAGGCCGGCGCTCGGCGACGCCTGAAGCTCGGCTCGCAGGTGGACATCCCGGGCCTGCTCCGCGAACTCGCGGAACTCGAGGCATCGAAGAACTCTGCCGTCGCCCTGGAGCACTACGAGGAGGCATCGCGGTTGAGGGACCAGATCGAGGCGGTGCACGGCAAGCTCGATGACGCGAAGCCGCAAGCTGATGCCGATCCTGCCGCCGTCGTCGACGAGGCCGAGATCGCGGCGGTCATTTCCCGCGCGACCGGCATTCCCGCCAGCAGACTGACCGAGGTTGATCGCGAGCGTCTGGCACGGCTCGACGTCGAACTGCACGACCGGGTGGTCGGACAGGATGATGCCGTCGCGGCCGTGGCGAAGGCCGTGCGGCGCAACCGTACGGGCATGGGTGATCAGAATCGCCCGGTGGGCAGCTTCCTGTTCCTCGGGCCGACGGGCGTGGGAAAGACGGAGTTGGCGAAGGCTTTGGCCGAATCGCTGTTCGGCGATGAGAAGGCGATGCTGCGGTTCGACATGAGCGAGTTCGGCGAGCGGCACACGGTGAGTCGCCTCGTCGGTGCCCCTCCCGGGTACGTCGGTTACGACGAGGCCGGTCAGCTCACCGAACGCATCCGGCGTAACCCCTATTCGGTCGTGCTCTTCGATGAGATAGAGAAGGCTCACCCCGACGTCTTCAACCTGCTGTTGCAGGTGCTTGATGACGGACGCCTGACCGACGGTCAGGGCCGCACCGTCGACTTCCGCAACGTCGTGATCGTCATGACGTCGAACCTCGGCTCGGAGTTCCTGGCGAGCCGAGGGGGCGCGCTCGGGTTCGTGGCGAGCACAGAGAACCCGGCGAACAGGGTGGTCGCGGAGAAGGAGCTGCGCAACCGGGTCATGGGCAAGCTCCGTGAGGTGATGCGGCCGGAGTTCCTGAATCGGATCGACGAGATCGTGCTGTTCCGCAAGCTCGAGACCGAGCAGTTGCGCGAGATCGTTCGGCTGCTGATCCGTTCGACCGAGGCGCGGCTCCGGGCGCGGAACATCGAACTCACGGTGACCGATTCAGCGATCGACTGGATCGCCGAGCACGGATACGAGCCGGAGTATGGGGCCAGACCGCTGCGGCGCGTCATCCAGCGCGAGATCGATGACCGGATCGCCGACCTGCTGGTTGGCTCCGACCTGGCCGATGGCGGCGCGGTGACCGTTGGAGTGAGTGATGACGGTCTCGTGGTCGAGGCGCGCCACCGGGCGGAACTTCCGCTCGCCGCGTGACCGGTGTGACGTCTGAGCGACGGAGCCGTCTAGGTGGCCACGGTGCTCATGGCGCTCGCAGCCAGCAGCCGCAGCGCGACGATTCCATCGCGCGAGAGGATGGACTCGAGGTGACCCTGCACGGAGGCGAAGCCCCTCCCGCGGAGCGCGAACACATCGCCGGTGGTCGAGTCGATGCTCCCCTCCACCCCGTCCGGCAGTGAATCCCCAGCAGCGAGTCGCGCGGTGAAGGTGTTGTAGAAGCCGACCACGGCCGGCTTGCCGAACAGGTCGATCTCGATGGCGAGTCCCTGTCGCGGCCGATCCAATCGGTCCACGCCGATGCCGAGTTTCGTTGCCAGCACCTGGTGGCTGAGACAGACGGCCAGAAGCGGCAGGCTAGCATCTCGACGCGCATCGATTATCTCGCCGATCTTTCGGATGCGCGCCGAGGCGAGGTCCGTCGGGTCACCCGGTCCCGGTCCGCACACCAGGAGGTCGGCACTCACAATCTCCGCGTCGTCGATGGCGCTCCAGTGCACCACCCGCACGTCCATGCCAAGGTGGCGGAGCTGGTGACCGAGCATGGTGGTGAAACGGTCCTCGAAGTCGACGATGAGCGCCAGGCGCCCCTCGAATCCGACCTCAGGCTCCGGTTCCTGGTCGTTCATCCAGAACGGAGAGAGTTGCGCGTTGCGCCGTTCGAGGGCTCTCATGATCACGAGGTCGTCGGCGAGCAGTGTGTGGCGGCCCGCATCGACCTCCGGCAGCAACCCGAGCGCCGCGAGCACGCCGCTCGCCTTGCTGTGTGTCTCCCGCACCTCTCCCTCCGGGGTCGAATGACGCACGAGAGTCGCCCCCGCCGCTACCCGGATGACACCGTCTCCGGCCAGCTGCGCCGTGCGGATCAGGATGGGTGCGTCCAGCGAGAACCCGCCGCCCTCTTCTGGTGTGATGAGCGCTGCGACGCCGGCGTAGTAGCCGCGCCCTCGTGTCTCATGCCGCTCGATGACCGCGCAGGCGTTTTCCATGGGAGAGCCGGTTACAGTCGGCGCGAACATCGTCTCGCGCAGCACCTCGCGTACGTCAAGATCGCTGTGCCCCCTGAGCAGATACTCGGTATGCGTCAGGCGAGACATCTGCTTGAGGTAGGGACCGCGGATGAATCCACCGGAGGAGCAAATGGCGCTCATCATCTTGAGCTCCTCATCGACGACCATGAACAACTCCTCGACCTCCTTGGTATCGCCCAGGAAGGTGAGGAACCCGTTCCGATCCGGTCCGGTCGGCGGATGCCGGTAGGTGCCGCTGATCGGGTTCATGGTCACGACCCCGCGTTCGACGGAGACATGTCGTTCGGGGGAGGCCCCGACCAGGGCGATGTCGGGGGTGACGATCGCGAAGGTCCAGTGCGCCCCGGATTCGCGTTCGAGCAGGCGGCGCAACAGCTTCGGGGCGAGGGTCGACGCCGCGGTACCCGTAGTGGCGATGAAGTCTCGTCGGATCACGAAGTCCGCACCCTCGCCGCGGCCTATTTCGTCATCGATCACGTGCCGCACGATATCGGCGTATTCGGCGTCTGGGATGTCGAAGCCGACCGCGGCCACGTCTATGTCGCCATCGGGCAGCACCCGGATCGCGGCATCCCGTGACACGGATTCGCGCCTGTCGATGACCATGCAGCGCAGCGGAGTCCCGTCGTCGTGCGCGCGGTAGCCGCGCTCGACGACCTGACGGAACGGCACCAGCGCGAGCACCTCGCGACGGATGCCAGCCGCGTCCGTCAACGGGATGTCGGCGAGCAGGGCGACATCGACGACGGGGCCGGAGAGCACCTCGAGGTCGTCGCGCCCGGCACGAGCAAGCAGGGCGTATGCCTCGGGCGGCGTGGTTCCGAGGATCTCATCGAGCAGGGTCACGGTGCTCCATCTGTCAGGGTGTCCCGCGCCGAGGCCAGAAAAAAGACCGCCCCCGGTTCGGGAGGCGGTCGAATCTGTTCGTCAGACAGCAGCCGCCTATCGGCGGAGCCACCAGGTGGTGCGTGCTGCAGTCATGAGGATCATGCTAACGCACCGTGGCCAGCCGCGTTGCTGGCGCCGTCGCGCCCGTCGACAGGACAAAATCGGGCAAATGTCCTGCTAACAGGGGATTTCGGCCATCGGGCGGCCGACATCCTGTCAGACGGATCGAGTTGGAGGGGAGAGCGATCAGAACAGCTGGGGCGAGGCGGTCGTGTCGGGTCGATCAGTCTTCGGGCCGTCGAGACGGTCGTACAGACGCATCGCGTCGAAGGGCGAGCGGGTTCCCCTGTTGTCGGGATTGTCGAAGTAGACGAACGCGTCCCTCTCGCTCAGCCAGCCGTTGATGCGTCCGGCCCACTCGTCGAGGTCGGCGTCGCTGTACCCGTGGGGGCGACGCTCGATATCGCCGTGCAGGCGCACGTAGACGAAGTCGGAGGTGACGTCGCGAAACTCCGGCCACGGCGGGGAGTTGGTGATGACCATGGCCACGTCGTAGCGACGGAGCAGTTCCATGAATCGTGCATTCTCGAAGCTCGGATGACGCACCTCGAAGGCATGTCGGATCGGGCGGTCCGGAATGTCGAGCGAAAGCTGGTCGACTTCCGCCGTGGCGTGCCGCTCGATGAATCGTTGCGCCTCGCTGACCGAATGGGGGAGCACCGCAAGGAAGGCTTCCGCAGTCTCCGGGTGAAACGCGAAGTGTTCGGATGTCTGCCAGAGGAACGGTCCCAACTTCTCCTGGAGTAGGAGAGGGCCGGAGCCGAGAAAATTGGCGACGTGCTTCGCCGGGTCCATCAGGAGTTGTTCGTGCGTAACTG
Source organism: Microbacteriaceae bacterium (assembly GCA_025465035.1). Lineage (GTDB taxonomy): Bacteria > Actinomycetota > Actinomycetes > Actinomycetales > Microbacteriaceae > Lacisediminihabitans. The sequence goes on from JAODMH010000078.1 coordinate 18,277, forward strand.
TCTGGTTGCCTTTGACGGCGAAGACGAAGTCGGCCGGTGTTCTTGCACGCCAGTCCAGGTAGGTCTTCGGTAATTGGAGTCCGTGAAAGGTCGCATTGATCTCGAGCGAGGTCAGGCGGTCGGCCGCGTATTCGAGTTCCCTGCGTTGCACTAACCCATCCGGATAGAAATGCCCACGCCAGTGCGGCTTGTTCCACGCCGATGTGCCAACGCGTGCTCGCGGCTGTTGCTCACTCATCGTCTCACCATCCTGCTTCACGACGCCGCGGTGCGGTAGCCTCAGAGCCGCATTTCGAACCGAGGAGAGACCCACGATGACCGAGCTGAGCGGCCGACAGTACGGCCTCGAGTATGGCGGCTATCGCGCGACGATCTCGAGCGTCGGGGCCTCCCTCAGGGAACTGTCCTTCCACGGCCGCGATCTCGTCCTGCCGTTCGCCGCGGATGAGATGAGACCCGCTTTCCGCGGAGCAACCCTGGCGCCGTGGCCGAATCGGGTGGTCGACGGAGAGTATTCCTTCGCGGGCATGGACCATCAGCTCGCCCTCACGGAACCGCGCAGAGGCCACGCCTTGCACGGGCTCGTCGGCTGGCTGGACTTCGCCGCCGTCGCGGAGGACAGCGATCGTCTCGTGCTCGGAGCGACGATCGAGGCCCAGGCGGGTTATCCATTCCGCCTCCAGCTCAGCATCGAGTTCCGCCTCGACGAGTCGGGCCTGCACTGGTCGGTGTCGGCGCTGAATACCGGATCGCTCGCCGCTCCCTTCGGGACCGGTCCGCATCCCTACCTCGTCGCCGGCGGCGGCCATGTCGACGACTGGACCCTCGAACTCCCGGCGGGATCCGTGCTGACCGTGACCGAGGATCGGCTGATCCCTCTCGGTCTGGAAACCGTGGATGGCGGTGAGTTCGACTTCCGTTCGGCCCGGCCCATCGCCGACACCTTCATCGACCACGCGTTCACCGACATTCACAGGAACGCGGACGGCGTCGCATCCGTTCGCCTGCTGAGCTCAGATGGCATCGGGGTCGGGATGACCTGGGGCACCGATTGCCCGTGGGTGCAGGTGCACACCGCCGACGCCCCCGATCCCGGCATCAGCCGCATTGGCCTCGCCGTCGAGCCGATGACCTGCCCTCCTGACGCCTTCAACTCTGGCACCGACCTCATCGTGATCGAGCCGGGCGGATCCGCATCCGCTGGCTGGAGCATCCACGCGCTCTGAGGCGCGGCTCGGAGCGCTAGTTTTGTCTGGTGGACGTAACCAGGACAGAGCTCGACGGACAGTATGAAGAACTCCGAGGGCGGAAGCTTTCGCTCGATCTGACGCGGGGCAAGCCGTCGCCGGAGCAGCTCGCCCTTTCGGACGCCCTGCTCGAGCTGCCCGGCGCCGGCGACTATCGCGACGCGTCGGGAACCGATCTGCGCAACTACGGCGGTCCGGACGGGCTGCTCGAACTCCGGGCGATCTTCGGCGAACTGCTCGAGATCCCGACCACCCAGCTGCTCGCCCTCGGCAACGCCAGCCTGACGGTCATGCATGACGTGATCGTGCATGCCCTTCTCCACGGCGTTCCCGGTGGCGATGGTCCGTGGCGTGAGGTGGCTGGCCTCGCCTTCCTCTGCCCCGTGCCGGGCTACGACCGCCACTTCGCGATCTGCGAGGCCCTCGGAATCCGGATGATTCCCGTGCCGTTCGTCGATGGGCGCCTCGACCTCGAGACCATCAGGAGCCTCGTCGCCGAGGATGCGAGCATCCGCGGGATGTGGTGCGTGCCGATGTACTCCAACCCGACCGGCATCGTCTACACCGTCGAGGAGATCGAGGCGCTGGTCGGAATGGCGACTGCCGCCCCCGACTTCCGACTGTTCTGGGACAACGCCTATGCCGTGCATCATCTCGCCGATGACGAGCCCGCGGTGATCGACGTGCTCGGCGCGGCCTCGCGAGCCGGGCATCCCGACCGTCCGCTCGTCTTCGCCTCGACCTCCAAGATCACCTATCCCGGGTCCGGGGTGGCGTTCTTCGGCGCCTCGCCCGAGAACGTCGCCTGGTTCCGCCTGCACAGCTCCGTACAGACGATCGGTCCGGACAAGATCAACCAGCTCCGGCATCTGCGGTTATTGCAGAGCGCGGATGGCGTGCGCCAGCACATGCGCGCTCATCGCGCGATCGTCGAACCGCGCTTCACCGCCGTGCTCCAGATCCTCGAGCGACGGCTGTCCGGCGTGGCTTCGTGGTCGCGTCCCACCGGCGGTTACTTCGTCAGCCTCGAGGTGCCGAACGGAACGGCGTCGAAGGCCATAGCACTGGCCGCCGAAATCGGTGTGGCGGTGACTCCGGCGGGCTCCACCTATCCCTATCGACAGGATCCGGATGACGCGAACATCCGCATCTCGCCGACCTTCCCGTCTCTGGCCGATCTCGAGGCCGCAATCGACGCGCTCTGCACGTGCGTGTTGCTGGCGGCCGCGTCCTAGCGGAGCGCGTCATAGCGCGCCAGCGCGTCGGCGTCGCGCGAGTAGGTCGCCGAGCTGCGGGCGGTGTCGAGCGCCGTCACCGGATCGGCTTCCGCCTCGGCGATCGCCAGCAACCGTTCGGCCTCGGCCAGGCGCGTGCGGGCATCCGCTCCGATTCCGCCGCGCCTGCTCGTGACAAAGTCCTTGGTTGCGGCGATTTGGCTTCTCGCGGTGAGAAGCGCGCCGGTGAGCGCCGTTCGCGCATGTTCGAGCCGCTGGGCCTGATTGCGGGCGCTGGCCAGCGCCGAATCCAGTGTCTCGATGGAGGACTGCAATCTGTCGATGGATGCCGCGGGGTCCGTCCTGTCGAGCGAGGCGAGCGTCCCCTCCATCGTGGCCATCGCGAGCCCGATCGCCGCACCGGAGTCGGGGTCTGGCGGGCTGTCCCTGGCCGCGCGTGCCTCCGCGAGGTCGGCCCGACTGGCCGTCACGAGCTGCTGCAGCCGGGCCGACTCGGCCGAGAGGCCGGCGTCGAGGTTGTCGATGGCGTCGAGCAACTGTGCCGCGTGCTGGACCTCGGAGCGGGCATCCTGCACCGTCGCGGCGACATCGCTCGCCCCACCCCGGGCGAGTCCCAAGTCGGCACTGTCGGCAGTGGCGGTCGCTTTCCGCAACAGGGCCTCTGCCTCGGCGACGTTGCCTCCGACAGTCGCGAGCACGCGGTCGGCGTAGTCGCCGGAAAGCCGTTCGAGGGTGGCGGTCGCAGTCGCCACTCGCGACGAAGTGGTGGCCACCAGATCCCGAACGGCGCGAAGGTTCGTCGGAGCATCGGACTCGAGCGCGCGGAGCCGGCCGAAGGCGGTCGCCTGCTCTTCGAGGCTCGCCTGCGTCGACTCGCAGAGGTGCACGATCCGAGCATTCCATTCCCGCACCTGAGTCTCGGTGTCTGGGTAGGCGTCGTCGAGCTGCTGTTTGAGCCGGAATGCCTCTGACAGGTTCGCCTTCGCGCCGGCGATCACCGCACTGAACTCCCGGGTCTTCTCCTCGCCGAATTGCGCAATGGCGAACCCGAGTTCGTCGTCGTTCCGCTTGAGCGAGTCGTCGAGACGCACGAGCAGGATGTTCGCCCGCCTGGCGAGGCCGCCGGAATCCGCGCCACGTCGGCGCCGTCGAAAGAGCAGCACGAAGGCCGCGACGACCAGCACCGCAAGGATGACGAGGATGGTGACGACGGCCGTCGTCACCGCCTGCACGAGTCCCGAAGACACCGCCAGGACGCTCGTGAAGGCCATGCCCGGTATCTTACGTTCGCCGCCTGCGGTTCTTCCGGACGCATCCGAACGGCGAAACTCCCCGGCATCTCCCGAGATTTCGGGGGCGCGCGCTTTAAAGTGTCCCTGTGTGGCGTGCCAATAGAACTCAGGACGACTTCTTCGAGGAGCCGGAAGATCGGCATGCCAGAGCGGAGAAGCAGGTGACTGCCCCACATGCATTGAGCCTCGGGGATCCGAGCTACTCGCTGTCGAACGTGGCGGAGCCGACGTGGCAGGGTTGGCGCGGCGAGCTTGCCGCGATCGGCGGGCGTTCCTCCCTGCTCCACTTCGTGGATGCCCCTCGCACCCGCATCGAGCTGGGTGCCACCCATCCTGGCGGCCTCGCCCAGTTCATCACCGGCAAGTCCACCCTGCTGTCGAGCCTCATCCGGGACGACCTGGCGCTTCGTGCCGCCAAGTTCGCCGCGGGGGAGATCGCGGCCAAGGGACTCGAACTCGCCACGGCGCGTGGCATCGACTCCATCCATCTCGGCATCGGAATCGCGGAGTGGCAGCATGAGGATGTCGAGTACCGCGCGCCGATCCTCCTGCGACCCCTCGCCATCCGCCGCTACGGCACCGACTTCGAAGTGAAGCTCAGGGGGGCGCCATTCCTTAATCCGGAGCTCGCCCGCGCGCTCAACGCTCAGTTCGAGATCGCCCTCGACGCGCAGGCCTTCGTCGCGCTCGCCGAGGAAGACGGATCCTTCAAGCCGAACCCGGTCATCGACCGGCTGCGCGGCCTCACGTCGCACCTCGACTGGTTCAATGTGTTGCCGCGCCTCGTCGTTTCGTCATTCGCGGATGTCGCGACCGCGATGCATGCGGATGCCGCCGACCTCGAACATCCCGTCCTCGACGCCCTCGCCGGCAATCCGTCGGCGAAGTGGACGGTGGGCGAGAGCTACGCGCCGGTCGAGCCGCAGCATCCCGATCTCCGCACGCCGGAGACCGACACCCTCCTGCTCGACGCCGACGCCGAGCAGGAGAACGTGATCGCCCAGATCGCGGCGGGAAACTCGGTCGTGGTCAAGACCCTGCCGGGAACCGGTGCGACCCAGACCATCGTCAATGCTCTCGGCGCGCTGGTCGCACAGAACAAGCGGGTGCTCGTCGTGAGTGCCCGGCGTTCCTCTCTTTCCGGTATCGCGCAGCGGTTCGGCGATATCGGGCTCGCGGGCCTGGCGGTTTCGCCCGCCACTCTGCGACGAGACATCATCCGGTCGATCAGCCGCGATGAGAAGGCCAAGGCTCCGCAGGTCGGCGAGATCGACGACGCGCTCGTGCGGTTGCGGAAGGTTCTGCTCGACTACCGCAGTGCCGTGGCGCGGCAGGATCCCGAACTCCGGGTTTCGGTGCTGGACTGCCTCACGGAGCTTTCGCGGCTGGCCCTGCTTCCGACGCCACCCGCCACCACCGCGCGGCTGTCGCGGTCATCCGTTCGGTTGATGGCGGACGATCGCGCGAGGGCCGCGTCCGCGATGGTCGAGGCGGCGAATCTCGGCGAATTCAAGTACGGCCCCGGCGATTCGCCATGGTACGGAGCGATCTTCTCGACGAGCGAGGCAGCGACCCGTGCTCACGGGATCGCGAAGCAGCTGCACCACACGGAGGTTCCGCGCCTCCTGGAGCGTGCGAACGACCTCATCGCGGGCACACGGATGCGGCCCTTTGAGACCATCAACGAGCTCGGCGTGTACCTGCGGCTGCTGGTCGACATCCGCGACACTCTGGACAAGTTCCAGCCCGTGGTCTTCGACCGCTCGCTCAGTGAACTCATCGCGGCGACCTCCTCGCGCAAGGACTCGCCGGAGATGTCCTCGTCGAATCGTCGTCGGCTGAAGAAGCTCGCCCGCGAATATGTGCGTCCAGGGGTGCACATCAGTGACATCAATGAGGCACTCGTGCGCATCCAGCAGCAGCGCATCCTCTGGCAGCGTTTCGTCGCGGCGGGTGTGACGCCCGAGGTCCCGGTCGGAATCGCGGATGTGCAGGTGGCGTACCAGCAGGTGGCGCAAGACCTGGACTCGCTCGACGAGCCGCTCGGCGCCGTCACCCGCGAGACTCAGCTGGTCTATCTGCCGATCCACGTGCTCCTCGATCGACTCGAGGGTCTTGCCGCCGAGTCCGACGTGCTGCACAACCTGCAGGAGCGCGCGCACCTGCGCACCACCCTGCGTGACCTGCAGCTCGACCCGCTGCTCGAGGACCTCGCCTCCCGCCATGTACCGGAGAGCCAGGTCGCCGCGGAGCTCGAACTCGCCTGGTGGCAGTCGGCCCTGGAGTCGATGCTCGAGTCGGACCGCGCCCTCCTCAACGCGAACACTTCGGTGCTCGACCGCCTCGAGGCAGACTTCCGTCTCGTCGACGAGGCCCACGCGGCCGGCAGCGCGCAGCTGCTCTCCTGGCAGCTGGCCGAAAACTGGAGCATCGGACTCGTCGACTGGCCGGATGAGGCGGCCGCTCTCAAGCGCGCACTGCGCGGCGAACACCTCGATGCCCGCGACCTGCAGGAGTCGGCGCCGCATCTCTCACGCACCATCGCGCCGATCTGGCTTGCCTCGCCCTATGAGGTGAGCGGGATCACCGACACCCTGCACTTTGACACCGTGATTCTCGTTGACGCCGGTGCCACGACTCTCGCCGAGAACGTCGGCGCGATTCGGCGTGGCAAGCAGACCATCGCCTTCGGCGACCCGGTCACTCAGACGCCGGCTCCGTTCTCGATTGCTCTCGCCGCCACCGAGGCAGAGGAGCCGGAGACGCCGGCCGAGGCGCTCGACGAGCTGCACGCGGAGTCCGCCCTCGCGCAGCTCGGCACGCTGCTGCCGACGCTCGCTCTCACCCGGAGCTATCGCGCCGGCGGCGAAGATCTCGCTGAGCTCGTCAACCGCCGCTTCTACGCGGGCAAGATCGAGTCCTTCCCGTGGGCAGGGAGCTTCCTCGGCCACAACAGCATCCGCCTCGACTTCGTCGAAGACGGCTCCGGCATGCCCGATCCCGAGTCGGGCGGCGTCGAAAGCGTGGACGCCGAGGTCAACCGCGCCGTCGAACTCGTGATCGAGCACGCGACGATCCGCCCGCACGAGTCGCTCATGATCATCACCGCGAGCGCGCGGCACGCCGTTCGCGTCCAGCAGGCGGTGCTGCGGGCATCCGTCGGCCGTCCAGAACTGAGCGACTTCGTGCTCGGTGACCGCCCGGAACCCTTCGCCGTCATGACCATCGAGCAGGCGGTCGCACAGAGCCGCGACCGGGTCATCTTCTCGATCGGTTACGGTCGCACGCCGCACGGCCGTGTGCTCTCCGATTTCGGAGCCCTCGGTCGGCCCGGCGGGGAGCGTCTGCTCGCCGTCGCCATGACGCGGGCGAGACGCTCCATGGTCATCGTCACCTGCTTCGAGGCCGACGACATCGATGAGAACCGCATGCAGCACGGTGCGATCGCCCTCGCCGAGATCCTCACGGATGTCAGCGCCCGCAACACCATCGAGGCGATTCCGGATGACAGCGAGCCGATGCTCGTCGACCTGGCACGGCGCCTCGGCTCACGCGGCCTCCGCGTCGCCCTCGGGCACCGCGGCAAACTGGGACTCGTGGTCTCGCACCAGGGCATGTGCCTCACCATCGAGACGGACACCGTGCTGCAGGGCACCAGCCTCCGCGAGTCGCTTCGTCTGCGCCCTGAGATGCTGCGTCGTCTCGGCTGGCACTACCTGCGAGTGCACGCCTTCGAGCTCTTCAGCGAGCCGGATGCGGTCGCCGATCGCATCGTCGCCATGCTCGGTGTCGACACGGCGCCCAGCACGGAACCCATCCCGGTGATTTCGTCGCACCAGGCGTAGACCGCATGGCGGAACACGTAGCACCGACCCCGCGCGACCGGCGGCGGCCCAGGATCACCACGAAACCGGTGCCAGGCAGCGATCCGACGCCCCCGCAGGAGCCGCCCCGCCACGCCGAGACCGAGAACGACGAACGTCTCAAGCAGGACAAACCGCCGCACTGGGGCTAAGCCCTCGCGCGCCCGCCACGGCTGGTCAGATACGTCGCGGCGGAGCAACTCCTTGGCGGAGGTAGTTCTGCCGGTGTCCGCGAGGGAGGTTCTCCGCCGCAGCGGGCCGCGTCTCCGCCGCGAGCTTCTCGCTGAGAGGGCGAGCTTGGGAACGCATCCGGCGGCGCCTTGTCGGCCGGATGGGGCAGCTCACCGAACGGCGTCGTCGCCCTCTACGGCACCGTGTTGTCCGGCGCGCACCGGAGGGGCGGCGAGCAGGTCGCGAATCTCGACCAATAGCTCCAGCTCGGTCGGCGGGGCATCCTCGGCGGTCTCTGGTTCATTCTGCTTTTTACGGAAGGAGACGCGCTTGAGGTAGTTGATCGGAATGATGAGCGCGAAATAGACGACGAGAGCCACGAGCACGAATTGGATGACCGCCGCGATGACCGCGCCGAAGTACAGCGTCGCGGTCTGCCCACTCGTTGTCGGAATGACGACGGGCAGTGCCTTCTCGAGACTGTTCGCGTTGAACAGGGCACCGATGGCCGGGTTGAAGACGCTGCCGACGATGGCGTTGACGATGCCAGTGAAGGCGGCACCGATCACAACCGCGACGGCGAGGTCGATGACGTTGCCACGGAGGATGAACTCCCTGAATCCCTTCAACATTGCGGTTGCTCCTTACTGGGGAATTACGAGCCAGTCGTGCCGGTCTTTGATTTCGACGATACCGTGGCAGGTTTCGCAGCCGGGGAGGCGGAGGGCTTGGACTCGCTCGTCGAGGGTTTCGACGACGACTCACCGGAACCGGAGGAGCCCCCGGAATCGGAGGACGCGGATGACGAGCCGGAGTCGGAAGACGAGCCGGAGCCGGATGACTTCGATTTCGCCGCGGAGGCGTCGGCCCGGGCATCCGTGCGGTAGAAACCAGAGCCGTTGAAGGTCACGCCGATGGAGTTGAAGACCTTGCGCAGTTTCGGCTCGCCGCAGTTCGGGCAGACGGTGAGCGAGTCATCCGTGAAAGCCTGGTATTGGTCGAAGGCGTAGTCGCAGTTCGCGCAGCGGTACGAATAGGTGGGCACGTGAGTCCTTTGTGCGGTGAAGAGAGTCAGAAGTTGATGATCGCGCTCGGTGTCACAACACCGTTCACGCGCTTGTCGTGCACCTCGCTGGGCACGGAGTCGACCAACTCCCGGTCGAAGATCACAGCATAGACCGGTGGACACTTCTCCATCGATCCGAGGGTGCGGTCGAAGTAGCCGCGACCCCAGCCCATGCGCATTCCGGTGCGGTCGACGGATGCCGCCGGCACGATGATCAGGTCGACATCGTTGATCGCGATGGGACTCAGCAGTTCGCCGATTGCCTCCGGCATGCCGAAGAGCCCCTCCTGCTCTGCATCACCGTCGCCGACCGTCCAGTCGAGCAGGCCGTCATCGCGGGAGATCGGAAAGAGGATGCGGATGCCCTGAGCATCGGCCCAGTTGAGGAATGGCCGGATGTTCGGCTCTTCCTGACCAGGAAGGTAGGCGGATATCGAGCGGACCTGCAATCCCGTGGCGAGCTCTTCGAGGTGCCGGCTGACCTGTTCCGTCGTGAGTTCTCGCTCGCGCGCGGTCATGATGCGCCTGCGTTCGCGGAGTTCGGCTCGCAGCGCTCGTTTCTGGTGGCTTGCGTCGCCGCTCATGCACACATTCTACGGTGGCGGCATCGGGGTCATGGGGCGGACAGATCAGTTAACCCCGGCGTAACGGGGGATCGTTACTGTTATGGTCATGGCCTTCCACATCACCAAAGCTGTCATTCCCGCGGCCGGACTCGGTACTCGATTCCTGCCGGCCACCAAAGCGATGCCGAAAGAGATGCTTCCCGTAGTCGACAAGCCCGCCATTCAGTACGTGGTCGAGGAGGCCGTCGCGGCCGGTCTCACCGACGTGCTCATGATCACCGGCCGCAACAAGAACGCCCTCGAGAACCACTTCGACCGCGTCGGCGAGCTCGAGGCGACACTGCTTCAAAAGGGTGACATCGATCGCCTCAAGAAGGTCAACTACGCGACGGACCTCGCCGAGGTGCACTATGTGCGGCAGGGCGACCCCAAGGGACTTGGCCACGCCGTGTTGCGGGCGCGCATGCACGTCGGCCACGAGCCGTTCGCCGTGCTGCTCGGTGACGACATCATCGACAGCCGCGATGTGCTGCTCTCCCGCATGGTCGAGGAACAGGGCAAGCGCAACGCGACGATCGTTGCGCTGCTCGAGGTCGATCCATCCGTCGTGCACATGTACGGAGTTGCGACGATTGAGGCGACGGAGACGGACGACGTCGTTCGCGTCACGGGGCTGGTCGAGAAGCCGACGCGCGAGAACGCGCCGTCCAACTACGCGATCATCGGCCGCTACGTGCTGCAGCCAGAGATCTTTGACATCCTCCAGCACACACCGCCTGGCAAGGGCGGCGAGATCCAGCTGACAGATGCGCTGCAGACGCTGGCCGCCAATCCCAGTATCGCGGGCGGGGTCTACGGCGTCGTCTTCCGCGGTCGCCGGTATGACACCGGCGACCGCCTCGACTACATCAAGGCGATCGTGCAGTTGGCGGTCGACCGTGACGATCTGG
>JAODMH010000104.1 GCA_025465035.1 Microbacteriaceae bacterium
CTGATCAACGGCGATCGCATGTGGCACTACGTGGAGGGCATCGAGAACTATGCGCCGGTGTGGGCGAGACACGGCATCCGGATCCTGCCCGGACCGTCGTCCGTCTGGCTCGATGCGACGGGCAGGCGACTGCCGGTGCCGCTGTTTCCTGGCTTCGATACCCTCGGCACCCTGGAACACATCCTCTCGACCGGGTACGAGCACAGCTGGTTCGTGCTCACCCAGAAGATCATCGAGAAGGAGTTCGCACTGTCCGGCAGCGAGCAGAATCCCGACCTAACCGGCAAAGACATCGGGCTGCTGCTCCAGCGGGTCAAGAAGGGTGCGCCGGCGCCCGTCGAGGCCTTCAAAGAGCGGGGCGCGGACTTCGTCGTCGCCGACACCCTCGACGAGTTGCTCGCCGGCATGCAGGCGCTCTCCCCCGAGGTCGTCATCGACGCCAGCCGGGTACGACTCGAGATCGAGGCGCGCGACCGTGAACTGGAGAACCCATTCGCGAAGGATGCCCAGATCACCGCCATGCGCCAGGCGCGCAGGTACCGCGGCGACAGGCTCATCCGCGTTGCGAGCCCGCACCGCATCCTCGACCCGAAGGCCGGACCGCTGATCGCCGTGAAGCTGCACATCCTCACCCGCAAGAGCCTCGGCGGTATCGAGACGGATCTCGACGGGCGTGCCCTCGGGACATCCGGCGAACCGATTCCCGGGCTCTATGCGGCGGGCGAGGTGAGCGGATTCGGAGGAGGCGGCGTGCACGGCTACCGCTCGCTCGAGGGGACCTTCCTCGGTGGCTGCCTCTTCTCCGGACGGGTGGCGGGACGGGCGGTCGCGGCGACGCTGTGAACGACGAGGCTGTGAACGACGAGGCCTCCCCGCGGCTCGCGGGAAGGCCTCTGCACGGCTGACAGCTAGGCCGCCGGCGGCACCGGGTCGCTCTCGAGTGCTTCGGCCCCTTCGAGCAGGGCTGGGGCGTGCGCCAGCGCGTTCGGTCGCGCGATGGCGAGTACCGCCGTGTAGACGATTCCGAGCGCAACGAGACCGATCGTGAGCCAGGGCAGTGCGTTGTATGGGGCGCCCTGGCCCGGGTGCAGGTCTCCCCATACCGGGATCGCGAGAACGAAGAGTCCGATGATGGGCACCACGACCCAGAGGAAGGGATTCTTGCGCACCCCTGCCATGCGCAACTTGGCGAACTGAACGATGAGCGCCACGTTCGCGACGATGTACATGATCACGATGCCGAGGATGCCGAGCGTGCCCAGGAATCCGGATGCCGAGCCCGGATCGGTGAAAGCGGTCGAAACGCATCCGATGACGATGCTCGGAACGACGAACGCGATGGCCGCAACCCAGGGCGTCTGGAAACGAGGGTGGATGGACGAGAGTCCCCGCGGCCACAGCCCTCCCCTAGCCCCGGCGAAGATCACTCGTGAGGTCTGAGTGTTCGCGGCGACGTAGGAGCTCGTCACGCTGACCAGGAAGACGCCAGCGATGATGGGCACGAAGATGGGCAGGAAACGACCGGCGGCGGTCGCGAAGGGGTTGCTGTCCGTCGAGAACGCTTTCATGTGGTCGACACCGAATGCCGTGACGATCGCGTATGAGCCGAGCACGTAGATGATGCCGCTCACGACGACAGCGCCGACCACCGCGATCGGAACGTTACGGCGTGGGTTTCTGGTCTCCTCCGCCAGGGGTGCGGAAGCTTCAAAGCCGCCGAAGGCGAGCACGGCGAGGCTGAAGGCGAGGAAGATGTTCGTCCCGTCCGCTCCGGTCGGCCAGGTGAACGGTGTGAGCGAGAGGCCTTCCGCTCCCCCTTGCGCGAGGATCGCGACGCTCAGGACGATGAGCACGACGACCTCGATCACGTAGAGCACGATGGTCACACGGATGCCGAACTGAAGCCCCAGGATCACCGGAATGGTCACGATGGCACCGTAGACGATCGTCGTGACGATGGTCAGCAACGTCGTATTGGTGGCGTGGGGGAAGAGCAGTCCGACGATGTAGCTGCCGACGAAGATGTAGATTCCGCCGAAGGCGATGATGTACCCGACAATCGCGATCACCCCTGTCGCGGTCGCGACCTTCGCTCCCAGCGCGCGACTGATGTAGGTGATGAACGAGCCCGCGCTCGGATAGAGGTTGGAGAACTGGGCGAGGCTCAGTCCGGTCGCGACCATCCCGACCATGCTGATGAGGAAGACGAGCGGTACGGACGCACCCGCGAGCGACGCCATCACCCCGGTCGTGAAGAACAGGTTGAACGCGGGTGCGATCTGCGCGAGACCGGGCATCAAGACGCCTAGCAGACCTAGTTTTTTCGACTCGAGACCAGTGACCGGATCGAGGGCAGCATTCTGTGTCATCAGTGAATCCTTTCGTTCTCGCGCAAGAAACCGACGAAGGCGGAATTGAACTCGTCGGGGTGTTCCCACATGCAGCCGTGGCCGCCAGGGGTGGTTCTCCATTGCGAGCCGGGAATGAGCTCGTGCAGGTCGTGGGAGAGTGCCGTGGGGATGAGGATGTCCTCCTCACCCGCGAGCACGAGGGTCGGCATGGTGAGGGCGCCGAGTTGCGCGGTCTCGTCGTGGTTCTGGATGACCGCGAGCTGGGCGAGGTAGGCGTGCACCGGCTGGTCCAGGTAACGCATCCCGGTCTCGAATTCGATCAGCTCGGCTTCGCGCGTGCGAAAGAAATCGAGGGTGAACGCCCAGAGGGTCACGTCCCGCATGACGAAGGGAACTCCGAGCACCTGTGCCGCGTCGGCCCACATCGCGAACATCCTGGAGCAGAACGGTCCCGGCGCCGCGTACGTACTCGCGAGAGTGAGCGAGCGGATGCCGGCGGGGTACTTGAGCGCGAATCGCTGGGCGATCATCCCGCCCATCGAGACGCCCATGACGTGGTAGTCGTCGAGGCCGAGCTGGTCCGCGACCGCCTTGGCATCGTCGGCCAGGAGGTCGGTACTGTACGGCCCGGCAGGCCTGTCACTCGCGCCGATGCCGCGATTGTCGAAACGGACGACGCGGTAGCCTGCCTCGAGCAGCGCAGGCATCTGGTAGCCCCAGGTCTCCAGGTCGTCGGCGAGGCCGTTGATGAGCAGAACGGTCTCGGGACCGTCGCCCTCGTCGGCGTAGTTGATGGTGATTCCGTTGACGTACATTGTTGGCACGGCGATGCTCCTCAGCTCGATGGATTGTCGTGTTCGACGCGACGGTGCAGTTCGCGCAGGGTTTCGGCGGTGAGCGAGAAGTGCTCCTCCGCCAGGCTGGCGGCCAAGTCCGGCTCGCGATCGAGGATCGCGCGGGCGAGGCCGGCATGCTGCTGGATGGCGCGCGCCCGAACATCCGGGTTGTATGGCTCGGCCTCGAATCCAAGACTCACGTCCCGGCGGATGCGGAGGCTGAGATCCGCGAGCTGGGAATTCTGGGTGGCTGCGGCGATCATCTGATGGAATTCGAGGTCCGCGACGCGGGAGGATTCGCGGTCATCGCCGGCCGCCTCGTATCCGCGTACAGCCTGCGTGATGCGGCGCGCGTCGTCTGCCGTATGGCGGAGTGCCGCGGTCCTGGCGATCTGCTGCTCGACGAGCGACCGGAAGTCGAGCGTGACCTCGAGCTGGTTCCATCCTGGCTCGAGCGCGCGACGCACCATCGAATCCGACGCGGGCCCCCACTGCGAGGTGACGAAGGTGCCGCCGTGTCGCCCGCGCTGGACCACGACGTAGCCGAGCGCCGCGAGGCGCGCGAGCGCCTCGCGAACGGTGGTCGGGCTGACCTCGAGTAGCCGGGCCAACTCCTGGATGGTCGGCAGCTTCTGACCGACCACGAACTGCCCGAGCGCGATCGCCGTGACGAAGCGGTCCGCGATCCGCGCGGCAGCCGTTTCGGCGAGGAGGGGGCGCAGCGCGACGATCGCCCGGTCGGCCGGTTGGACGGTCACGATCCAGCACCCCCGCCGTACCAGCGCCGCAGGAACCGCGCGATCGTGCGAGAACAGTCCACGATGCTCGAGAGTTCCACCGCTTCATCCGTTCCGTGCATATTCCTCGTGCGCGGACCGTAGGCGACCGCGGGCATCCCGAATTGATTGAGGTAGAAGCGGGCATCCGTCGTCGACCCGATGGTGACGAGCTCCGGCGGCGCGCCGTGGACCTCGTTGTGTGCGTCGGCCAGCGTGGTCACCACCTCACCGTCGGGATCCTGCAGGTAGCGCTCCGCCCGATAGCCGGACATGGTGAGAATCGGGGGATGGTCGCGAAGCCACTCGCTGTGGGCAGTGGCCTTACTCACTGCCGCACGCACCTGCTCGAAAGCCTGCGCAGAACTCCAGTGCCGAGGATGCCCGACTCGCACCTCGAGCCGCGCGACCGATGGCACACTCGACGCCCAGTCGCCCGCGTTGACCGTGCCGATGTTGACGTTATACGGATGTTCGATGGCGACGAAGGCCTCGTCGCGGACGGCGCCGTTGGCATGCTCGTCGTTCATCTCGCGCTCCAGGCCTTCGAGGGCCTGGATGATGGGAAAGACGGCACCGATCGGATTGACAGAATCCAGCGCAGCCTCGGCGTGTCCTGCCCTTCCCTCGATTTCGATCCGAATCCAGATCAGGCTGATGCCTCCGAGCAGGACGTTGAGGTCGGTCGGCTCGAGCAGGAGGGCCGCGTCACCGAGGTAGCCCGCCCGGCCGGCGGCCAGCGTGCCGTTGCCCGTCGCTTCCTCCTCGATGGCGGACACGAAGGCGAGGTCACCGGTGAGCCAGGACGGGTCGGTCTCGTCGAGTGCCCAGATGGCAAGCAGCCCCGCGACAAAGCCCCCCTTCATGTCTCCAGCGCCCCTCCCTACGAGCCAGCCGTCGACCCGACTCGGTTGGAATGGCGGGCTCGTCCATCGCGAGGCGTCGTCCGCGGGGACGACATCAATGTGGCCGTTGATGACGAGCGTGCGTCCACCGGCGGAAGAACGTCGCTCACCGATGAGGTCGTACCGTCCCGCATACGATGTCCGCGGAACGCCAGCCGATGGGTCGGCCCCGATCCCCGCGGGGATCTCGAACCGGGTGATATCGAAGCCGGCGCTGGCGAGCTCCCCGGCCAGAACCTCCTGCGCGCCACTCTCCTGGCCGATGGTGCTCGGCTCGGCCACCAGGCGCTCGAGAACCCGGAACGCCCGCGGGGCCGCAGCGTCGATGGCGCTATCGAGATCGTGCACCGAACTCCAGTCCATTAAACAACCAATCATTAACTGTTTATCGAAACTAGCGCTCGGGTGGCAGCAAGGGAAGGGGGAGTCTGAGGGTTTAATATCCCGGAAACACGTGCCATGGCGACCCGCGACCCCGACCGCCAGCGCTGATTCGCTCATTCCGGCGAGCGGGCCGCCGCTTCGGGTCGCGGCTGTAGCGAATAGGCTCGCAAGGAGAGATCGCGGCACGTAAGGCAGGATGGCGACCGGTGAGCGGATTCAACGACAGGATCATCGCGGAGTTCCGCGACAACGACGGGCGGGTCGGCGGCCCCTTCGCCGGCGCGCACCTCGTGCTCATCACGTCGACGGGGGCGAGAACCGGACAACCCCGAACGGCACCCGTCATGTATTTCGCCGACGGCGAGACGATCTACGTCATTGCTTCGAAGGCGGGCGCTCCGACGAATCCGGACTGGTATCACAACCTCCTTGTGAACCCGAAGGCGAGCCTCGAGCTGGCGACCGACAGCGGAATCGAGCGGTTCGAGGCGACGGCCGAGCCGGTGACCGGACCGGAGCACGATCGGCTCTACGCCGAGTTCAGCCGCTCGAACCCCGGGGTCGCGGAATACCAGAAGAGGACGAATCGTGTCATCCCCATCGTGGCCTTCCACCGCGACGCACGGTGACGGCTAGCGCTGCAGCGACCAGGCGCGACGCTTGACGAGAACGTGGCCGCGCTGGGTGGTGAGCCTGGTCCACGGCCCCGTCTCGAAGATCCGCACCGCATCCGTGCCGCCGAGGAAGCCCAGGCTCAGGGCGGCGAACGCGGCCCCCGCGGGGACATGCTCGAGCCCCTCTATCGGACGTCCCCATACCTCCGAGCGCACGCGCTGCACGATCTGCTCCCCGGTTCCAGACGGGATCGCCGTCGCCACCTCGTCGATGCCCGCCTTCGCGACGGCCTCGAGGCCTGATCCGTCGACTCCGGCGAGTGCCGTCCAGCCCCCCTTGGGCGGGGAGATCGCGGCCCAGGTCACGGTGTTCACCTGCATCGGCAGGCTGACGGTGACCGGTGCTGTCTGGTCGACGATCTCGGTCTGAAGGCGTGCGAGCCGTTCGAGCAGGGAGCGGACCGGCACGACGACGTCGAAGGAATCCCGATCGGTGAGAGCGAAGGTGCGCAGACCGAGAACGGTGGGGCTCTCGTCGAGCAGGCCGGCCGGATGCAGGACGGCCACGTAGACGGCAAGTACTCCCGAACCGGCGATCAGGCGCACGGAACCGTCCTCCACCCGACCGGCACGACTGAGGTATACCTGCAGGTCGCCGAGGGAGAGGGAGTCAACGAGGGAAAATGTCTGGCTCATCTGCTCTCTAAACTATAGGAGCGCCGGGACGCCTGGCACCGTACCGCACCAGGATGACGGGGGAACACATGTCCGATCCTCTCACCGAGTTGCTCGCCGCCCTCGACCTCACCGATACCCACGCCAGGACCAGCGAAGACATCTTCATCGGGCAGAGCCAGTGGTCGGCTCTCGGCCGCGTCTTCGGCGGCCAGGTCCTCGCCCAGTCGCTCGTCGCCGCGCAGCGCACGATCGGTGAGGATCGCTTCGTGCACTCCATGCACGGCTACTTCCTGCGCCCCGGCGACGTCAGACTGCCGATCACCTTCTCCGTCGACCGCATCCACGACGGCCGCTCGTTCTCGACCCGCCGCACGCAGGCCTACCAGGAGGGTCTCCCGATCCTCTCGATGATCGCCTCGTTCCAGGATGCCGACGAGGGCCTGGAACACCAGGTCGAGATGCCTGCCGACCTGACGCAACCGGAGGATCTGCCGAGCGCCGCCGAGGTGCTCCGTGGTGTGGAGAATCCGATCGCCCAGTCCTGGGCGAACGGTCGGCCCTTCGACATGCGGCACGTACCATCCCCGATCTTCCTCTCCGTCGACGGTGCCCGGGTCGCCCATCAGGCGGTCTGGTTCACGGCGATCGGCACCCTGCCAGACGATCCCAACCTGCATCGCGCCGCGCTCGCCTACGCGAGCGACTACTCGATTCTCGAACCGATCTTCCGCCGGCACGGGATCGCCTGGGCCACACCGGGCCTCAAGGTGGCGAGTCTCGACCACGCCATGTGGTTCCACCGCTTCGGGCGGGTGGACGAATGGCTGCTCTACGCGCAGGAGTCGCCGACCGCTACCGGCGGGCGCGGCCTGTCCCTCGGTCGCATCTTCAGCCGCGATGGCGTGCTGCTCGCGAGCGTCGCCCAGGAGGGCATGGTCAGGGTCCCGAAACCTTGACCACGCGTCAGAGTTCCGAGCGCACCAGGGTCGTCCCTGTACTCGAACTGCGAATCTCGACACTGCGGATCTCGGCCGTCGGCACGCCCGTAGACGCCACCAGTCCCCCGGCTCTGGTGCCCGCCGCCGTCCAGCTGGCCACGATCGTCTGGACGCCACTGGCATCCGTGATCACCAGATCGTAGGACGGTGCGGTCCTGCCGGGGCCCCAGCCCGACGTGAGGTAGGAACAGGTCCAGTCGAATCGCGTTCCCCAGGCCTTCTGGCTCACCTGGAGCGCGGCCGTCATGATCCCTGGCTGGACCTGCCCCATCTCGACGGTCGCCACGGCGCTCTGGCTGGGCGCCGGCGCGGAGGGGACGACGAGGTTTCCGATCGCCAATCCCCCGATCGCAAACACCGCCGCGGTCGCGACCACGAGGCCGATGATCCGTCCCCGCAACCGACGTTGCCGACGATGGGCGGATGCCGCGAGCCGCTGCACGAGATCCGGTTCATGCATCCCGACCAGTAGGTGCTCGTCGTCCGGCACAGCCCCCAGGGCGGCGGCCTCCGGGACGCTGAGCATCCCGAGGATCCCCGGCAGCCCCGCCAGCTCGGCAACGGCGGCGGTGCAGGCGTGGCAGGTCGCGAGATGACGCTCATAGCTGCGACGGTCGTCCGGGCTCAGCATCCCGAGCACATACGCGGAGTCCCAATCGCGGAACGGGTCAACGCTGTCGTTCATTGAGTAACGCCTCTTTCTTGTAGGGCAAGCCGTAGTGCGCGAAGGGCGTAGTGCACGCGGGAGCGCACGGTCCCCTCGGGGATGTTCTCGCGGAGCGCGATCTCGGCGACGGATTGGCCCAGATAGTAGGCGCTGACCACCGCCGTTCGATGCTCGACGGAGAGCGACAGCAGCGCGTCGGAGAGGAGCCATTTGTCGAGCACAGAGTCCGCGCCGTCCGCGCTCGACTCCTCGGGAAGCCGATCCGTCGTGATCTCGTGCGCGAACCGGGCGCTGCGCCGGTCGTCGATCACGAGATTGCGGGCGACGGTGAACAGCCACGCCCTCGCAGACTCATCGCTCTGCTGGAGAATGGCCGGTCGACGCCAGGCACGGAGCAGTGTTTCCTGCACGACATCCTGGGCGAAGCCGTAGTCGTGGGTGAGGCGCGCGACGTACCGGAACAGCGCCGGCCCGTGGGCGTCGTGGAGTGCGCGAATAAGCTCCGCCTGATCGTCATGCATGCACTACCTCCACCCGGGACAACGAGATACCGGTGCACTTCGTTCAGATCACTTTTCGGATGCTGTGGATCAGCTGTGAGCGTGAACGCCAGGAGGCCGGGGGGCGTCGTCACATCAGCGGGCATTGCCGCGAGCACGGCCCATCCGGGCGCCACATGCACCATCTCACCGAAAGAAGATCACTCGTGAAAACCAAATTCCTGCTCGCCATGGCAGGTTCCGCGCTGGCCGTCATCACCCTCGCCGGGTGCGCGTCGATGACCCCGTCGACCGGTGGGAGTGCGAGCTCATCGCCCTCGATGACCGCGGCAGCCCCCGCAGGCAGCGATGTCGCAACCGCAAGCACCTCTCTCGGCAACGTGGTGGTCGACGGCAAGGGCATGACCGCCTACTTCTTCGACAAAGACACCGCGAACTCCGGCACCAGCGCCTGCAGCGGCCAGTGCGCCACCCTCTGGCCCGCGATCACCACGACCTCGGCCACCCCAACGGTGAAGGGCGTGACCGGAAAGATCGGCACGATTACCGGAGTCGACGGCAGCAAGCAGATCACCATCAACGGACTGCCGATCTACACCTTCGCGAACGACAAGGCCGCGGGTGATGTCACGGGTCAGGGCGTGCAGGGAATCTGGTGGGCGATCTCTCCCGCCGGTGACAAGATCACCAAGGCCGCCTCTGGTTCTGGCTACTGACCATCCCCGACGCGGATGTCGTTCGACGCACCGGCTCGGGCGGCATCCGCTTTATCCGGCCCGCTTTATCCGGCTACGGCTTGCCCTGAAGCAACACCTGACCGCTCGCTGAGGAGCGGACGTCTACCGCCGAGATCTCGTCTAGGGCGAGGCTCGTGGTCGCCGAGGGTTCGGCCGTGCTGCCCGGTTCCGCAGTCCAGGTCGCGATCTGCGTCGAGCGACCCGCGCCGTCCGTCACGTACATCGCGTAGCTGGCGTAGCTTCCCGGAGCGGGCACGTAGTTCGTCGGGCCGCCGATGGCGTAACGGCATTTCATCTCGATACGGGTGCCCCACCCTTCTGGGACCAGGCGGACGCTTGCACTCAGCGGGCTCGGAACGACCTGGATGAGAGCCACCTCCGCCGTCTTCGGCGGGACCGTGCGTGCCGCTCCGGGAAAGACCAGCGGAATCGCGAGCACGATCGCCGCCGCAACAGTGGCGGTCGCCACGAGCGCGCCGGCGACCAAGCCGCGAGCGCGACGACGACGACGGGCCACCGAACGAACGAGCCGGGGCAGCAGCGTGACGGGTACGGGCAGCACGCTCGCCGGCCGGAGCAGATCGCTCGCCTCCTCGGCGGGAACCCGTGCGAGAAGCCCCGGGATCATGGCGAGTTCCGCGATCGCGGCAGAACAGGATTCGCAGGTGGCCAGGTGCCGCTCGAACTCCCGCCGTTCCGTCGGCGAGAGCGCGCCGAGCAGGTAGGCGGCATCCCACTCGGAATAGGTGTCGCTACTCATTCCGTCACCCCCCGCTCCTGCAACGAGAGTCGAAGTGCCCGCAGCGCATAGTGCAGCCGAGACTTGACAGTGCCCTCCGGGATGTCGAGTTCGCGCGCGATCTCGGCCGTCGACAGTCCCCGGTAGTACGCATGGACGACGACGAGACGGTGATCGGTGGACAGAGCGGTGAGGGCGTCGGACACGAGCCAGGCGTCGAGAACGGCATCCGTCCCGTCATCCACCACCCGCTCCGGCGGCCGTTCCCAGGCGATCTCGTGACGCGCGTGGGCACTCCGCCGGTCGTCGATCACGAGGTTACGGGCGACAGTGAAGAGCCACGACCTGGCGGAGGTCCCCGACTGGTCGAGCACCTGTGGGCGGCGCCAGGCCCGCACCAGTGTCTCCTGCACGACGTCCTCCGCGAAGTGCCGATCGCCGGTGAGCCACACGACATAGCGCCACAGAGCCGGCGCATGCTCGTCGTGTAACGCGCGCAGCAACTCGGCCTGCTCATCCGGCATTCCGCACCTCCACTGATAACAACGTAGTCCGAGGGATTTCGGTTCATTTCCACCCGACCTGAACCGGATGCGTCGGCACCTCGTTGATAGGGGTGACAAGCTTTCGACGTCACGGCCTCAACCACCTGGAGGAAATTGCCCATGAACACCCCATCGACGATCACCCGTCGCGCACTGATCACCGCTGGAGGCGTCACCGTCGTCGGCGCCGGAGCGCTCGCCCTCGCCGCCTGCACCCCGTCCGGGGCGAGCACCTCCGGTTCGGCGGGAGGCGGGGCAGGCGCTGCACCGAGCGCGCCGAAGCCCGCCTCGGGAACCGAGGTCGCCAAGCTCTCCGACATACCGGTGGGTGGAACCGCTTCGGCGAAGATCGCCGGGGCTCCGGTGCTGCTCGCCCAGCCGACCGCCGGCACCGTGGTCTGTTTCAGCGCGATCTGCACCCATCAGGGCTGCGTCGTGGCCGCCGCCGCCAAGGAGTTCGACTGCCCGTGCCACGGCTCCAAATTCGAGGCGGCCACGGGGAACGTTCTGCACGGTCCGGCCGTCACCGCGCTCGACAAGATCGCCGTCACGGTGTCCGGGAACTCGGTCGTGACGGCCTAGTGGATTACATCTTCAACGGGCTGCCGCTTCATGTGCTGCTCGTCCATTTCGTGGTCATCGTCGTTCCGCTCGCCGCCCTGTGCACCGTTCTTGCCGCCTGGCCCGCCGCACGACGACGGCTCGGAATCGTGACCCCGATCATCGCGCTCGCCGCCCTCATCGCCGTGCCGATCACAACCGATGCCGGCCAGTGGTTGGAGGCGCGGGTGGGCCACTCCGAACTCATCGCGGCTCACAAGGCCCTCGGAGAGACCCTGCTCCCCTGAGCCGTCGCGACGTTCGCCGTTGCGCTCGTGCAGTGGGTCTGGTTTCGCTTCTTCTCCGCCACGGATGCGCGGCGGCGAGTTGCCAGCAGGGCACTGCGTGTGGTCATCACCGTCGTCCTCGCCGCTGCCGTGGCCGTCACCGCCGTCGGATCCGTCGTCACCGTCGTGCTCATCGGCGAATCCGGCGCGCGGGCCGTCTGGACCGGCCTGTTCACGACCAGCACGAAATAGGCCGAACGGCATTCGCCGCCGACATCGTGAGTTGCGACAGCCCTGCTGTATTAATGGGGATATGCTCACTGCGATTTGCTCCGGCCCGACATGACGTGGTGGCAGACGCTTCTCGGGACTCTCGGCGGCCTGCTCCTGCTGTGGCTGCTGCTGGTCGCTCTCCTCTGGTGGGCGGCACGAAAGCAACCGGACGGGACGACGCTGCGGGACGCACTCAGGCTCGTGCCAGACGTGGTGCGCCTGGTGCGTCGCCTCGTCGCCGATCCGACTGTTCCTCGCGGGGTTCGCATCTGGCTGGCGGTCCTGCTGGTCTACCTGCTGTCGCCGATCGACCTGATCCCCGACTTCATCCCGGTGCTCGGCTATGCGGACGACGCCATCATCGTTGCTGTCGTGCTCCGCTTCGCGACCAAGCACGCGGGTCTCGCAGCACTGGACAAGCACTGGCCGGGCACGCCGCAGGGGCTTCGGGCGTTGCGCACTCTCGCCGGCCTCGGAAACGGCCCGGTGTGACTGTCGCTCCTTCGCCGGCGGCCGCGCGGTCCTCGCCGAGAGCGGAGCGGATGCCTAGCCGCGTTTGGCGAAAACGACGGGCTCTTCGAGGTACGGCACCCACGCGGCCCGCTGCAACTCCGGAATGCGCGCCGGCGTGCCAGTCGCCGCGGTGACCATCACCAGCGTGGTCGCGGCTCTGGTGTAGAGGATTCGCGGGACGACCCCCTCCGGCGAATAGACCTCGTAGCAGATCTCGATGCTCGCGCCGCCGATGCGACCGATCCACATCTCGATATCGACGGGAGCGCGCATGTACGGGATCGGCGCGAGGTATTCGAGCTCCTGTCTCGCGATCAGGGCGATCATCTCTGCGCCGGGGCGGGCATCCATGACCGCGGTGTCGGCACCATACCCGCTGTCCGGCCGCCAGAATGCCTGTATGCGCGCCTCCTCGAGGATGCGGAGCATTTCGGCGTTGTTGACGTGCGCATACGCATCGAAATCCGACCAGCGCAGCGGGATCTGGATGTGCAGCCGGGTCACTTCAGCCCCTGGTGAGCTTGCGGTACGCGGAACGGTTCGGCTTCGCCGCATCCGGTCCCAGGCGCTCGATCTTGTTCTCCTCGTAGGCCTCGAAGTTTCCCTCGAACCAGTGCCAGTATCCGGGGTTCTGGTCGGTGCCCTCATAGGCGAGGATGTGCGTAGCGATGCGGTCGAGGAACCAGCGATCGTGGGTGATCACCACCGCGCAGCCGGGGAACTCGAGCAGGGCGTTCTCGAGGCTGCCGAGGGTCTCGACGTCCAGGTCGTTGGTCGGTTCGTCGAGCAGCAGCAGGTTGCCGCCCTGCTTCAGGGTGAGCGCGAGGTTGAGCCGGTTGCGCTCACCGCCGGAGAGCACGCCGGCCTTCTTCTGCTGGTCAGGGCCCTTGAAGCCGAACTGGCTCACGTAACCACGGGACGGGATCTCGGTCTTGCCGACCTGGATGTAGTCCTGGCCGTCGGACACGACCTCCCACAGCGTCTTGTTCGGGTCGATGCCGCCGCGGCTCTGATCGACGTAAGAGATGTCGACGGTCTCGCCCACCTTGAGATCGCCACCGTCGAGCGGCTCAAGACCGACGATGGTCTTGAACAGCGTGGTCTTCCCGACGCCGTTCGGGCCGATGACCCCGACGATGCCGTTCCGCGGCAGCGTGAAGCTCAGACCGTCGATCAGCACCCGCCCGTCGAAGCCCTTCTCGAGCCTCTTGGCGTCGATCACCTGGGCGCCCAGGCGTGGGCCGATCGGGATGACCAGCTCCTCGAAATCGAGCTTCCTCGTCTTCTCCGCCTCGGTGGCCATCTCCTCGTATCTGGCGAGACGGGCCTTGGACTTGACCTGGCGACCCTTGGCGTTGCTTCGCACCCACTCCAGCTCGGATGACAGCCGCTTGGCGAGTTTGGCGTCCTTCTTGCCCTGCACCTCCAGGCGCGCACCCTTCTTCTCCAGGTAGGTCGAATAGTTGCCCTCATAGGGATAGAGGTGACCACGGTCGACTTCGGCGATCCACTCCGCAACGTGGTCGAGGAAGTACCGGTCGTGGGTGACGGCGAGCACGGCGCCGTGATACTGCGCGAGGTGCTGTTCGAGCCACAAGACGCTCTCGGCGTCGAGGTGGTTGGTCGGCTCGTCGAGGAGCAGCAGATCCGGCTTCTGCAGCAGGAGTTTGGTCAGCGCGACACGGCGCTTCTCCCCTCCGGAGAGGTTGGCGACGGTCGAGTCTCCGGGCGGCGTGCGCAGGGCATCCATGGCCTGCTCGAGCTGGGAGTCGAGGTCCCAGGCGTCGGCGGCATCGATGTCTTCCTGGAGCGAGCCCATCTCGGCCATCAGCGCATCGAAGTCTGCGTCGGGATCGGCCATAGCGAGAGACACCTCGTTGAAGCGGTCGACCTTGGCCTTGATGGCTCCGACGCCCTCCTGCACGTTCTCGAGAACCGTCTTGTTCTCGTCGAGCTCCGGCTCCTGCATGAGGATTCCGACGCTGTAGCCGGGACTCAGCCGGGCCTCGCCGTTGCTCGGGGTGTCGAGTCCGGCCATGATCTTGAGGATCGTCGATTTGCCGGCACCGTTCGGCCCGACGACGCCGATCTTCGCCCCCGGCAGGAACGACATCGTGACGTCGTCCAGGATGAGCTTGTCGCCGACCGCTTTGCGGGCGCGGACCATCGAGTAAATGAATTCGGCCATGGCTCCAAGTTTAGGCGGCTGGCCTGCACCACCCGAACCGCCTCCAAGAATCGCCTGGGTCGCTCGACCGGCCCGTTCGGGTCTGGATGTTTCGTGTCGAGCTAGCAGTCGATTGTGCGGGTCGTGCCGATCTTATTTCGGGGCTAGGACAGCTTCTCGAATACTAAGGTCGCCTGGATGCGATCGCCGCCCCCGAAGCCTTTACTCCCGGAGGATGCGGCGGTGATGGTGTGAAGGCGGTAGCCCTTCGCAGCCTGAGCATTGAGTACCCCCTCGAGCTCAGTGAGGTTACCGGATCCGGTGCCGAACAACTTCTCCTTAAGGATGACCTGGAGAACCACGTAGTTCATTTCTGCTTCTTTCTCGGTAACTGGAGACGAGCTTCTGGCGTAAGGCCACACACGCGATTCGGTGGAGGGCGAATCTTCCGTGCGGCGTTCGGTCCGCCGCCTAATTGGGCCCGGCATCCTCGGTCGACCGGCGCAAGACGGAACTTTTTTAGTA
>JAODMH010000125.1 GCA_025465035.1 Microbacteriaceae bacterium
CGGCCCACCACATGCTATTTGGCGGTCAGTCCAGCGGTTGATTGATAGAACGCCGCGAGGGTGCTCTTCGGATCGCTGTTGGTCAGGGCTATCGAATTGAGGGCCTTCAACAGGTTGGTCCCCACGCCGCCGTCCCAGTTGGCTATCAGTGGCAGAACCTTGGCATCCGCCAACTGCTTTGTGTACACCTTGACCAGCGCATCGGACGTGAAGCTCGGGTCATTCAAGGCAGCTTTCACTGTCGGTAGTTCGCCATTGATCTTGTACCATTCCAGTTGCGTGCTGCTCTTCGAGACATAGTCAAGAAGTTTGAGTGCGGCGTCCTGATGCTTCGATGTCCTGAAAATGCCCAGGTTTGAACCACCGAAGAGCGATGTTCCCTTCTTCGCCGATGGAAGCGTGGTGATATTCCACTTTCCGGCCAGGTCCGGCGCGGCCGCGGTGATCGCTGCCGCCAGGTATGGTCCGCTCACGAGCATCGGCACGGTGCCGGATACGAACCCCTGTGTCTGGTCGAAGTCGGAGTTGATCGGAACGCTCTTGTCAGCGTAGAGCCCGGTGTAGAGATCCACCGCCGAATGGAAGGCGGCAGTGTTGAAGTTGATCTTGCCCTGTGAGTCGACGACACTTCCGCCATAGTCCCAGGTCATCTCAACGGGCAATGCGTTGTCCCACTGCGGAATGTAGTAGCCGTATTTGCCCGCACCGCGCTGTGTAAGAGTCTTTGCGTCTGCTCGCAGTTGGTCCCATGTCGACGGTGGTTTCTCGATGCCGCTCGCCGAAAGGATGTCTGTGCGATAGAAGAGGACGCGAGTATCACTCACCCACGGAACGCTGACGACCTTGCCGTTGACGGCCGTTGCCGCGCCGCCAACGCCATCCGCGAAATGAGACGAAGCGAGATTCGGATAGGCCGCGAGTTTGTCGTCCAGCGGAAGGAGAGCTCCTGCGTCAGCGAATGACCGAAGCTTGGTGAGACCGATCTGCACCACGTCGGGGCCGGAGCCGGACGCCACGGAGGTCGTCAGCTTCTGGTCGATGCTGTCCCACGGAATGGCGACAACGTTTACCTGCTGCCCGCTGGACTTCACGAATGGCGCGACCAGTTTTTCGAAGTTCTTGCTCGAATCGCCCATCACCCACACGGTGAGTGGGCCACTCGCGTCCGTGTTCTGTCCGCTCGGCACGGCGCCGCCGCTGCACGCCGCGAGGCTGAGCGCCAAGCCGGCAACGGCGATTGGGGTGATCACCTTTTTGAGTATTCTCATCTTTGAGGCTCCTTTTCTTGATGCGTGGAATGGGAGTGTTGCAGGGATTTCCGTTGGCTCCATATGCCTTACCTGGGCCCGTGCACGGCTGATATTTCGCACGAGATCTTGTGGCCGACGGCCCGCCGGTCGAGACCGATGATCGGGAGCGCGAGTACAGCACCGCACCTCCGCTGGCTGTAGGAACCTTTCCGTCGATCGGTCTCTCTGGAGGGTATAAACGACTTATTTCACGGTTTAGCATAACCTCTGGGTAAATCCTGTCAATAGCAATTCCCGCGGGCGCGCCGCTTGGAGCCCAATTAATTTAATACTTATCTCAAGGTATAGACAAAGTGGGTGAGGTGATGCACAATGTCGCCGTGGACAAAGCTGTTCACCCGCGCGGGCCCGAGGCGCGTTCCCTGCGACAAAGGAAGATTCAATGACGAAACGATGGCCTATCGCAGCGATCACGGTCGCCGCATGCGTTGTGACACTCGTGGGTGCCCCGATCGTCGCGCATGCCGCGGCTCTGGGCGCCTCTGATTTCCTCAAGGCGAGTGGTTCTGTCCTCAAGAACAACTCTGGAACGGGATCGGCGGTTAATCTCCGCGGCACCAATCTGGGCGGCTGGCTCACTCAGGAAGACTGGATGTCGCCACTCGGCGAGTACGCCGTCGACCGCACCGGATGGACTGCCAGCGCTTCCTCCGGCGCATCCAGCGCGAGCGCGATTGACGGCAGTGATACGACTCGATGGACCACCGGAGTCGCCCAGGCTGGAACCGAGTGGCTCCAGATGGATCTGGGCGCACCAACGCTCTTCAACCGACTGTCGGTGAACAGCACGGATTTCGCGGGTGACTTCCCTCGGCAATACGAGGTGAGCGTCTCCACGAATGGCACAACCTGGGTGAGCGTCGCCAAGGCGACGAATACCGCCGACGTTGTCACGGCGCGTTTCCCGGCACAGGTCGATCGATATGTCCGGATCTCGCAGACCGGTACGGCGAGCAGTTGGTGGTCGGTGGGTGAATTCAATCTCTTCAACGATCCCGTGCTTTTCAATGGAACGAGCACCGCGACGGCGTCCTCCACCGGAACGGGAACGACGGCAGGCGCTGCCCTCGACGGCGTCGAGACCACCTCGTGGAACAGCGGCACCGCGCAGGTACCGGGCCAGACCTACACAATCGATCTCGGGCGGAACAAAGACCTGGACAAGGTGTTGTTCGACTCTGGCGCTGGCGCGCCGAACGATTATCCCCGTACCTGGGACGTTCTCGGTTCGACCGACGGCACGAACTACACCGAGATCGCGACCGGATATGGCACCAATAGAACGGTTCTCGCCGATTTTCAAGGTTCCAAGACGGTCCGTTACCTCCGCCTGGCGTCGAACGGCACCTCTGCCAACTGGTGGACGATCGCGGAGGTTTCGATCTATTCCGGGACCGCACTGGACAGAGGAGGATGGGCGGTTTCGGCATCCGTGCCCGCCGCGGCAGCAAGCGCGATCGACGGTGATCTCACGACGAGATGGACGACGAGCACCGCCCAAACGAGCGGTCAGTGGTATCAGATCGACATGGGGGCGCTGATAACCGTCAACAACGTCACGATTGACACCGAGAAGAACTCGACGTCCGAGCAGGATTACGCTCGCGGCTACACGCTGGAGGTATCGCGAAACGGGACCACCTGGACCCAGGTCGCTTCCGGAGTCGGTGAACGCAAGGCCACCCCGATCGACTTCACTGCGACGAGTGCCCGTTACCTTCGGATGACGTTGACGGCGTCATCCACCTCATGGTGGTCGATCGGTGAGATCACCGCCGCGCTGTACAACGACGACTACTCGCTCCAGGAGACCATGACCGGCCGCTTCGGTGCGAGCGGGGCGCAGACGATCCTCGACGAGCACCAGAACACGTGGATCACGTCGACGGATCTGGACAACCTGCAGTCCATGGGCATCAACTTCCTGCGGGTGCCGATCGGGTGGAACACCTTCCTCAATCTCGACGGCACGTGGAAGTCGAATCCGTGGACCAAGATCGACTGGATCATCAATCAGGCGAGTGCTCGTGGAATGTATGTGCTGGTCGACCTGCACACGGTCCCGGGTGGCGGGTGTCCATGGGGTAGCTGCGGAAGGGTGGGTCCGAACCCCGCCGGGTTCTGGGGCAATTCGACCTACCAAACCTGGGTCGAGAACATTTGGAAGGCGATCGCGACTCGCTACGTCGGCAATCCTGGCGTCGCGGGTTATGACCTCATCAACGAACCTCTGATCGACTACAGCGAGGACGCAAATGATGTGACCCAGAAGAGCGACGTTTACAACACGTTGTACAACGACGTGAGGGCCATCGACCCGAACCACACGATCTTCCTTGGGGCATTTTTCGACTACAACGCGATCGCGGCGCCCACTACCTACGGCTGGACGAATGTGGTGTACGAGTTGCACCCGTACGACATGCCCAACTCGAAAGACTGGACGGCACAAAACAACCTGGTGAGCAATCAGTTGTCTGCGCTGCCTGCCAAGCTCTCGAGCCCGGGGGTTCCGGTGTTGTACGGCGAATATTCGCTCTACTACAACGACGATGTCTGGTCGCGATTCATGGCGGGGCTCAACGCCCTCAACGTGTCATGGTCGAACTGGAGTTACAAGGTCAGAGGATCGGCGACCGACGGCTTCAGCTATTGGGGCTTCTATTACGGCAACCCTTCGCCGGTTCCGGTCATCAACTCCGATGACTCGGCGACGTTCATCCAAAAGATTGATCGCTTCGGTACGTCGAATTTCACCGCCAACACACGATTGATCGCCGACGTCTCAAAGTATGCGGGCGGCCTCTCAACGTACGCGCCGACCGCGATCTCGACGAGCGGATGGACGGCCACCGCGTCGTCGACCGGGGCCGGCGGCACGTTAGCCGGAGCCATTGACGGCAACAGCACCACGAGATGGAACAGCGGCCAAGCTCAGGCGGGCGGCGAGTGGTACAGGATCGACATGGGCTCGGCCCACACCGTCGCCATGATCACGGTGCAAACGCCGTCGACCTCTCTGTGGGACTACCCACGCGGATACACGCTCGAGGTCTCGACCAACGGCACGACGTGGACCACGGTCGGCACGGGGATGGCCTACGGCTGGAAACGACCGATATCGATCACGCCGACCTCCGCTCGCTACATCAGAATCACCCAGACGGGAGTCGCTCCGCAGTGGTGGTCCATCGACGAGGTCACCGTCTGGTCGTCGTATTGAAGTAACAAACAGCTGACCGGGGACCCCCTCGCGAGACTCGAGCGGGGTCCCCGATCAAGCCACTTCCGGCACCGAACGCTTCGTGGTCGACGGGTGCGGTACCAGGAGCGCGTCGCCGTCGCCGTTCGCAGTGCTGGCCGCGGACTCCCTGGCGAGGAAGCTGCCGAGTTCGCCGATCGTGCTCATCAGCGGCGCGGGGAAGACGACCACGGTGTTCTTGTCGACTCCGATCTCCACCAGACTCTGCAGATTCCGCAGCTGCAGGGCGAGCGGATGCGCCATCATCGTGTCCGATGCGGCGCCCAGCGCGGCCGCGGCGAGCGACTCACCCTCCGCGGCGATGATTTTCGCCCGCTTCTCACGTTCGGCTTCGGCTTGCTTGGCCATCGCCCGCTTCATCGAATCCGGCAACAAGATGTCCTTGAGCTCGACGAGGGTGACCTCGACACCCCAGTCGATGGTCAGCACATCGAGGATTTCGCGGATATTGACGTTGAGGGAGTCCGTGTCGGCGAGCGTCTCGTCCAGGCTGTGCTGGCCGACCACCTTGCGGAGGGTCGTCTGCGCGATCTGATCGATCGCCGAATACACGTTCTCGATCGCGATGACCGATTTGACCGGATCGACGATCCGGAAGTATGCGACGGCCGAAACCCCCACGCTGACGTTGTCACGCGTGATGATGCCCTGCGACTGGATGGGCAGGGTCACGATCCGCAGCGAAACGCGGTGCAGGACATCGACCGCGGGAATGATGAACCGCAGCCCGGGGTCCCTGGTGCCGATGAGGCGCCCGAACCGCAGAACCACGCCGCGCTCGTACTGTTTCACGACCCGAATCGAGTTGGCGAGAAGGATGATCGCCACAATGATAACGATCACCAGAACGACTATGAATACGATCATGAGAATTCATCTCCATGGCGTGGCAGACACCGAACGCCGCTCATTCATTGTCTCTCCGCGCGGCCCGATTGACCAGAGTCCTGCTGCGCCCTCCCGTGGAGAACGGCTTCACCCGGTTGGTTCCGCGTCCGAGTCGACTATCTGACGGGCGCGCCGCACCATGGCCTCGTCGACGAGTTCGTCGCCGACCCGAATCGCACCCTTGCCACGATTCGACGGCGCGCTCCATGCAGACAACACCTTCTCCGCCCACGCGCGTTCTGCGTCGCTGATGCCGAACTCCGCGTTGACGATTGCGACCTGCCGTGGATGGATGCAGAGCGAGCCACCGAAACCACGCTCACGCGCCCGACGTACCGCCGCGACCAGCCCCTCGTGGTCATCCGGCGAGAAGTAGGGCGAGTCCAGCGGCTCAGCGAGGCCGGCCGCCGCGCTCGCCAGCACCAGGGTGGCCATCGCGAGGTCGGTGTGTATGCCAGCCGCACTGTACGAGATTCGAAGGTCGGCGTGCAGATCCGCTGCCCCGAGGGCCAGCCTGAGCACCCGCGGGGGAAATGCACCGGGAGCCGATAGCCCGAGCAGGCCGGCCGCGGATTCGATCAGACCGATGAGCGGCATCGGAGCGGATCTGTCGCTGGCCCCTTCGATACTCGACAGGGCGTCATCCATTTCGCTCGCCTGTCGCCCCGGCACGAACTTGGGCACAACGATACCGTCGACGCCGGCGTCCATTGCGGCCTCGACATCGTCGACGAAGTCGGCTGACCGGAACGCATTCACCCTGACCAGCAGGAGCGACTGCGTCGGCGCAAGCTCCGGAATAGCCCGGATGACGGAACGGGCATACTGTCTGTTCTCCGCTCGGACCGCGTCTTCCAGGTCGACGATGACAGCATCCGCGCCGGAGCCGAGCGCCTTGCCGACCCGGTCCGGGCGATCACCCGGGACGAAGAGGAAGGAACGCGCAGAGGAGATCGCGCTCTCGACGTCGAGCGGGGCGCGGGGCGGCGTTGACGTCATTCGCCGAGGGTCGGGCCAGGCGTGGGTCCGAAACCGCGACGGTAGACCATCACGGTCCGGTTGAAGACGATGACCACCGTGCCATCCTGATTCGTGCCCGTCGTGCGCACGGTCACGATTCCGACCTGCGGCCTCGATTTCGATTCGCGCAGATTCAACACTTCGGACGACGAATAGACGGTGTCGCCCTCGAACAGAGGGTTCGGCAGTCGCACCTCGTCCCAGCCCAGATTGGCCATCACGTTATACGAGACGTCGTTGACCGACTGCCCTGTCACGAGCGCGATGGTGAAGGTCGAATTGACCAATGGCCGCCCGAACTCCGTCTGCTTCGCGTAGTTGGCGTCGAAGTGCACACGGGCGGTGTTCTGGGTGAGCAGGGTGAACCAGATGTTGTCCGCCTGGGTGACCGTTCGGCCGAGCCCGTGCTGATAGACGTCACCGACCTCGAAATCCTCGAAAAAGCGACCCTGCCAGCCTTCGCGTATCGTCATCCCCGCGTTCCTTCCTCTGTCATATCCGCGTCCGCGGCGGTGAACCCGCCGAACCGCGCAACTCGGGCGGAGTCGTAGCCCAACAACTCCGTCAAGACATAGCCGGCGTCTTCGTTGCGCTGTGGCGCCCGGCGATACTCCGCCTCCTCGACACCGACCCGCACCGGGCTCCGGACCTGCCGAACCGTGCCGAACTCCGGATGCTCGGTCTCGACGATCATCCCGCGGGCGATGGTGTGTTCATCCGCCAGCGCCTCCGAGACCGAATTGACCGGTCCGCACGGCACGCCGGCCGCGCGAAGCAACTCGAGCCATTCCTCCTCCGTTCGTGACGCGAAGATCTCCTCGAGAATCGGAATCAGCTCTCCCGCGTTGCGCGCGCGGGCAGCGAAGGTTGCGAACTTCTCATCGGCGGCGAGCTCAGGCCGACCAACGACCACGGCGAGCCGTCGCCAGAACTTTTCCTTGGGACACGCCACGACGATCCAGCCGTCGCTGGTCGGAAACGCCTGGAACGGCACGAGAGACGGATGCGCGGAATGGTGCGTTCGCTTCGGCTCGAAGTCCCCATTGAGGTTCCAGATCGCGGGATAGGTGAGCATCGAGATCGCGGTGTCGAACAGGCTGATGTCACAGTCCATCCCGGCCCCATCGCGACGGGCGGCATGGACGCCGGCGAGGATCGAGATCGCCGCGACGAGGCCGCCCGAGTAGTCGACGATGGACAGGCCGGACTTTGTCGGTGGGCCGGACGGCTCACCGGTGATGTCCATCCATCCCGCCATGCCCTGCAGGACGTAGTCGTAGCCCGGCTCATTCGCCCGCGGACCGGTCATGCCGAATCCCGTGAGTGCACAGCAGACGATCTGCGGGTTCACGCTCTTGAGATCGTCGTAGGTGATCCCGATTTTTGCCGGAACGTCACCCCGAAGGTTGGAGTACACGACATCGCTGACCCGGACGAGGTCCTCGAACACCTCTCGTCCCTCCGGGGTGGACAGATCGAGGCTGATGCTGCGTTTGTTCCGGTTGAACGCCTCGAAGAAGAGGCTGTCCTCCCCCCGCTGGTATGGCGGCACGTAGCGTCCGATATCGCCGCCGCTCGAGGGATCCTCGATCTTGATGACCTCCGCACCCAGGTCGGCAAGGTGGACGCTGCCGAACGGTCCTGCCCCATACTGCTCGATAGCGATAATGCGAACGTCGGCGAGTGGCTTCATGCCGCACGCCCCGCTGTCACATCGGCCGACGAGCGTTTCCGAGCCGCGACGATGGCCTCGATCCGCGCCATCTCGTTGCCGACGATCATCATTCCTTCGTCCACCCCCATGCCGGGTTTGGCGAGTACCTGTGCGGCGCCGCATGCCATCGCAATCTGCGCACTCACCTGGGCCGAGCGATCGGTCTCGTTGCACGTGCCGCCGCAATATGCGGCAAGGCCGCTGCGCGAAACGAGCAACAGCGCCTCAATTGCGTTGTTCACACCACCGAGGTCGGGCGTCTTGACATGGATCATGTCTGCCGCGCCCGCCGCGACGAAGACCTCGATGTCGTCCAGAGTGTTGCACCACTCGTCGACGACGATCTGCACGTCACTGTTGCGCGCTCGCAGCGCTGCACGGAGCGCGGCCGAGGTCGTCACCTGGGCGTCTCGACTGCCGGCATCGATGGCGTGCTCCACGCGCAGGCGGAATGGCTTCGCGAGCTCGCCGAGCCCGGCAAGATAATCCGCGACGCGCTCGACGTCACCACCGAACGCAGCGCCGGCCGTGCCGTAGATGTCGTAATGCATCATCGGCTCGTAGTCGGGTCGCGTTCGCAGGGCGATGATGCGATCTCGCACCCAGGTCACGAATTCGGCGAGCAGTTCACCGTCTCGGCCGAACCGCGTCTCGACATTGTTGATGAGGCCGTGAGGGAGCACATCGGCCTCCTTAAGCACCATCTTGTCCACGTTGTTGTAGCGATCGTCGCCCGACTGGACGAACATGGGCACCGGGACGATCTCGACGCCGGTGTCATACTCGTCACGGACGACCTCTGCCATTGTCAGCCCGCGGGCCCTCGCGACCGTGTCGAGCAACGCCTGTGTCACGCCGTACCTCACCGCCGTGTGCAATGGATGCCCTTCCACAGTGAGCCTGTCGATCACCATGGCCATGCTCCGAAAGTCAGCGACCTCCCTGCCTCGGAGAAGCGGCGCAACATGCTGCTGGATCAGGTCGACAGCCTCCGACGCCCCGAAGACGGCATCGCGTCCGCCAACACCGGAGTACTGCACCGCCGCGCAGTCGCCGTATGCCACCTGGCCGTCGTCGAGCAGAAGCATGACGGACACCGCCTCTCCCGCTTGCCGCACCGAGCGGAATCCGGGTGTCAGAGGGTCGCCGGAATAGTCGAACCCGTCGTGCCTGGCACCGGCGAGGATGGCCGCCTGATCGTCCGCAAAGAAACCGGACCGGACGGGGACACAGAGGATGTCAGTGATGATCACGGCAACTCCTTGTTGGATCGTCGATCCGCGACGCACAGCGGATCGAAGCGTCAGAATTCAGAATGAGGACTTCACGAGCAGGAGGGAGGCCTCCAGATGCTCGCGCATCGCTTTCGCCGCCAACTCGGGATCGTGCGCCTCGAGGGCCGAAACCAGGGCGGAATGGGACATCATCGCCGAGGGCTGCGGGGATCGGGATTCCCAGTACATCCGCCAAAATCGGAGGTTGTGCAGGAGCAGGCGATCCGCCGCATCCTGCAGCAGCGAGTTACGGACCATATGCACGAGAAACGCGTGAACAGCATGGTCATCGCGGAGAAAGGCTTCGTGATCAGCGCCCTCACGCGCGCCGTCCGCCGCCTTCACGAGCTCCCGGAGTGTGCCGAGATCCTCGTCCGAGGCGCGCTTGGCCACGATGTACGCGACCCCGCACTCGATCGCCTCGCGTGCCTCGAACATGTTGAGCACCTCGTCGAGTCCGACCGGCGATACGACGGCGCCACGGCGCGGCAAAACGGTGATGAAGCGGTCGGTCGCCAATCGCGCGATCGCCTCGCGGACCGGCATCCGGCCCATTCCGAGCTCGTTGGCCATCGCCTGCTCATTCACCAGGGCGCCGG
This sequence comes from Microbacteriaceae bacterium, assembly GCA_025465035.1. Taxonomy (GTDB): domain Bacteria; phylum Actinomycetota; class Actinomycetes; order Actinomycetales; family Microbacteriaceae; genus Lacisediminihabitans. The sequence goes on from JAODMH010000125.1 coordinate 10,068, forward strand.
GGGGCAACCGCAGGGTGATGATCCGTTCCAGCAGTTCGTCATACGCGAGTTCGCTGGCGCGGGGCTGGCTAGCGGGCACGACCGGTTTCTCGATCATCGAGCCACCTGCTCTTCGGAAAGACGGCGCACCGAGACCTCGAGGGTTCCCCGCTGGACCACCAGCATCTCGCCGTTTTCCAGTGTCTTCCAGCCCGCTCCCCACCCGCTCGAGGAGACGACCACAGCGTCGGGCGTGACGCGGTAGCGCAGCTGGTAGTAGTTCGGCTCGGCTTCCCTGGCCTCGGCGACCGGATCGAAGCGGCTCACGGCAATGAGCTCTGTTGCCGTCGCGATCATCGCATTCAGGCTGCTGTATTCGAGCGACGACGCAATGAGGCCGACAGTTTCGGCGAGGGCCTCCGCGGGATCCTTCACACGGGTGCGGGCGAGCGTCGCGAGAAAATAGCGTTCACTGTCGGTGGTGCCCTGCCGTAGCGACGCGACGTCATCGGGGATCAATGCGTCGAGCGAGGACGGCGGTCTGACGGACCCGTTATGAGCGAACGCGATGGTGCCGTCGGTAAATGGATGGGTGTTTTCGGGGACGACATCGAGACCGAGGGTCGCCCATCGGAGGTGGATGAGACCGAGATCGGCGACGTGCCCGTGAGAGGCGTTGGCGAACAATGGGCTGGTGCGGGCGGCATCCGGTGCCTTGGTCACCTCGACGCCATCGTCCGTCGCCCAGGCGAGTCCCCAGCCGTCTGCGTGCTTACGCGACAGCTCAGTGAATTCCTGGAGCTCCGCCTCGCCCAGCAGATCGGCGAGAGTCGTTGGTGTCCGCGTGGCGTAGCCCAGTAGTCGGCACATGTGGTTCTTCGTTCCTTACAGGTAGTTGCTGGAGATGCCGCCGTCTAATACGACGACTTGTCCGGTGAGCCATGATGCCGCATCGGACGCAAAGAAGCAGGCGAGCCCGGCGGCGTCTTCCGGCTTTCCGAAACGACCGAGCGGTACGCGCTCGAGGCGGATCCTCCGTGCCTCGGGGTCGGGAAAGAATTGCTCGACGTGTGCCGTCATGATGGGTCCGGGAGCAAGCGCATTCACCCGGATGCCCTTGCCTCCGAGCTGCACAGCCATCGATCGAGTCAACGAGGAGATCGCGCCCTTGCTCGCCGCGTACGCGTCCTGCGGGTAGGTGCATCCCAGGACGGCAAGGAACGAACTCATGTTGACCACCGCACCGCCCCCTGCGGCAGCGATGTGTGGCACGGCATACTTCGAGCACAGCATCGTGCCATCGAGATTGATACTGCTGATCAGGTGCCAGAGATCGAGGTCGCCGTCGAGGAAAGAAGCGTCCTGATGCGGCATGATCCCCGCATTATTGAACAGCGTGTCCAATCCGCCGAGGCCGTCGACCGCCTCGTCCACAGCGAGTTTGACCTGCGACTCGTCACGGACATCCGCCGTGATCGCGATCGATCGGCCGCCCTGCTCCGTGATGAGCCGCACGGTCTCCTCTGCAGCCGCACTGTCGATGTCCACGACCGCCACAGCGGCGCCCTCCCGCGCAAACAGCAGGCTGCTCGCGCGGCCAAGGGCACCACCGGCACCCGTCACCAGGGCCCGCTTTCCCGCCAACTGCATCATCACGCTCTCCCGGCATCAAAGCCATAGAGCTGCAGGGCGTTGTCCCGGAGGATCCGCTCGCCGGCTCGACGAGCCTCATCCGCGTCAAGGTCACCATCCGCGACAAGCTCGCCGAGTACCGACCCGATCACTCTCCGACCATCCTTCGCCGCGATCCAGTTCAATTCGGGCACCCTGGAACCGTCCGAGCTGTACATGAGCTTGGTGAACGGGGCGACCCCGAGAGCCGCTCGCGTCATCGACGTCATCTCGGCGATCGAGAGGAACGGGATCGCATACGACACATCGAGGTAGGCATTGCCGTAGACGGAGGCGAGATACGCACCCTCACGGAAATAGGGCCAGCAGCCGTGCAACAGCACGATGGGCATCGAGCGGTAAGCCGGATCCTCGAGCAGGCTGCGCAGTTCCAGCGGTGACGCCTTGCGCAGGTCCACATCCGGATCGCCATACCCGACGTGGAACTGCACGGGCAATCCCTGGGATGCGGCAGCGTCGAATGCGAGATGCAGGAGAGTATCGAGCAGAGGCTTGTGCCCGAGTCGGACAGTGCCGCTCGAAAGCGCTTCGGCCCGAGCCTGCGCATAGGAGGCGCGCGCGTCGTCATCCGACCATCGCTCGATCGCCAGTCCCGTGCGATAGGCCGCGATGCTCTTGAACCCGGCGAAGCCTGCGCCGCGAACATCCGCCACGAGTTCGCGGACACCTTCGACGAGATCCTCGAATGAATCGTGCTTCACGACCAGCTTCTGGAAGGCCACCTCGAGCCGAAGCAGCGCGACATAGTCCGAACCGCTCGCCGCCCTGAACTCCTTCTCTCCCATCGCCTTATCCGGCGCCGGATAGCCCGTGTCGATGACGACTCCCCCGATCGACGCATCACGGAAGAGCTCTCCGACGAGTTCCTCGGTGCTCCGGCCCTCTCGGGCACGCAACACGCCTTCCTCGCCAGAGACGCCATAGAACGCTTCCAGCGATCGAGTCAACCTCCGGTAGAACGCCGTATCGGCCGCCTCCCGTGCTCGCATTCCCGGGTCGGGCGACTCGGTAAACAGCGCTCGCCAATTCGCGAGGCCGGTCGGCTGCTGCGCGTCGATCGCGTGGCAATGGTTGTCAACGACGGGCACGTCCGCCAGATCAATGAAGCTCGGCATCGCGATCAGAACCGGTAGAAGTGGTTGCGAATCTCGAAGTCCAGATCCTCCGCGGCGAACGCCGCCGCCTCCGAGCGACGCACACCCAGATAACAGCGCGACAGCATGTCGCCCATGGTGCCGAGAAGAAAGGCGTCGTTCTCGAGCTCGTCGAGGGCCGCATCCATCGAGGTCGGCAGCGGACGAACCTTGCCACGCACGAGTTCTTCGGCGGACAGGTATGCCGGATCGTGTTCGCTCGGGTCCCCCGGCTCGAGCTCGCGCTCGATTCCGTCCAGTCCGCAGGCGATCAGGGCGCCCAGCGAGAGGTAGGGGTTGGCGCTCGCGTCAGAGGTCTTGAACTCGATGTTATAGCTCTGTTCCTCACGCTTGTAGAAGGGCGAGCACACGCGAAGTGCGGCTTCCTTATTGTCGAAGCCCCACGCCGTGGTCGCCGACGCCCAGGCGTTGGGCGTCAGCCTGCGATAGGAGTTGTAGCTCGGGGCGGTCAGCGCAACGAGCGCCGGCAGGTGCTCGGCGACGCCCGCGATGAAGTGCCTGCCCATCGTGGAGAGGCCGCGTTCGGCGGTCTTGTCGTAGAGCAGGCTGTTCTTGCCCGCGAGGTCCCACAGGCTGAAATGAACGTGAGCACCGCTTCCGATCTGTTCTGGGTACGGCTTCGGGGCGAAGGAGGCGAACAGGTCGTGCTTCAGAGCCACGCCACGAATGGTGTCGCGGAACTTCATCTGGTTGTCCGCGGCGCGCAGCGCATCAGAGTGCCTGATCGAAATCTCGTGCTGTCCCGCGCCATATTCGTTGATGGCCTGCTCGACGGTGATCCCCTGCGATTCGAGTGCGTCGATCGTCTCGATCATGATCTCCGCGTTCAGATCGTGACCGATCGAGCTGTACACGGGCGCGTGCCCGGGAAAATCGAAGGGAAGATATGTGCCATCCTCCTCGCGCGCCAAATAATACTCGTTCTCAAAAGTGGCCTGCACTGTCAGCCCGTGGCCGGTTGCGCGCTCGATGATGTCCTTGAGATAGGACCGCGTGCATGCGCCCCAGTTGAGCCGGTCGTGGTCGAGCTGGTCGCACAGGACGCTCGCGCTCGCCGGAACCCAGGGCAGCACCGAGAACGTCGAGGGGTCCGGCACCAGACGAATCTCGCCGATCGGCTCAAACCCATCGATCGGCACCATGTCTTCGAGCATGTTGATCGACATCTGGGCGCGGGTCAGGCTCACTCCCTCGAGCATCTTGTGCTCGAGCTGGGCCACGTGGATGGCTTTCGTTCTGGCGATGCCACTGACATCGCAGTACTCGAAACGGATGAGCTTCACACCGGACTGGTGTGCGGCAGCGACAACTTCTTTGATGTTCATAGGTATTTCTTTCCACTCAAGGCCATCGGCCTAGAGCATCACGTCTCCACCGTTGGGGCCTAGCGTCTGACCGACGTAATACGAACCGTCTGCCGAGGCCAGCAACACGGCTGTCGGCGTCACTTCGTCGACGGTTCCGAAGCGACGGATCGGCAGCTCGGCGAGCTTAGCGCTGCGCCACTCGTCGCTTTCGCCATCCAGCAGCGGCGTCTCGATCGGGCCGGGAGCAATCGCATTGACGAGCACACCGCGGTGCGAGACCTCGCGGGCGAGCGCCTTGGTGAGCCCGATGACGCCCGCCTTGCTCGCCACATAGTGGGCGACCGAAGTTCCGCCGATCTGACCGAGCTGGGAGGCGATATTGATGATGCGGCCATCGCCACGCTCGAGCATCTGCCCGACCAGCGCCCTCGAGCAGAGGAAGGTGCCGCGCAGATTCACTCCCACGACGCGATCCCAGTCATCCACCGGCATGTTTTCCAGCAGCGACTCGGTGAAGATGCCCGCGTTATTCACGAGGATGTCGACCCGGCCGAAGCGAGCAAGCGCCTGCTCGGCCATCGCGTTCACGCTCGCCTCGTCACTTACATCGGTGCGCACGAAGAGCGCCTCCCCGCCGAGCTTCGCGATGGCGGCGAGAACCTCGGCGGCCTGCGCTTCGTCCGATCTGTCGGCAACGACGATCCGTGCGCCCTCACGGGCAAACGCGATCGCAATCCCCTTCCCAATTCCGGATGCCGCACCCGTAACAACGGCGACGCGTCCCTCCAGCTTGCTCATGCACTTTCCTCTCGGTTCTGCACAACGCGGGTCTCCCACACACCATCAATCTCATCGGCCGTCGCCATGTCGAATCGGTGCCGCATGAGCAGCATCGACGCGTCGTGCTGCTCTCTGTCGTCGCTGCCGACGCAATCAGACGCGATGACGACATAGTGATCGTTGAACATCGCGTCGCGTGCCGTCGATTCGACGCAACCTTCGGTCGTGCACCCACCCACGACCACCGTCTGGATGCCATTGCTCCGAAGCAACAGCTCCAGGTTGGTGCCCCAGAAGGCGCTCGAACGATACTTGCGCACCACCGGCTCGCCCGGCAGAGGGGTGAATTCGTCCACGAACTCATGGCCGGCGGTACCGGGAACGGTGTATTGCAGCGGTGGACCGTCGCGCCTGGCTGCCTCGTGCATCCGCAGATTGAAACGAATCTGCGCCGGCGAGTCGCTCATCCGGTCGGGAAGAGCCGTGTTCTGGATGTGGACGACGAGGGCGCCGGCCTGGCGCGCGGCTGAGAGCAGCGCGGCCAGACGGGGCCGAGACTCGGTGTACATGGACAGATCGATTCCGAGTTGACCAAAGAGGCCGTCAGGAGCGATGAAGTCGCGTTGCATGTCGACCAGCAGCAGTGCGGTATGCGCAGGGTCGGCGAGCTCCGCCAGTTCGGTCAGGACGTACTTTCCGTCAACGGTGATCACCGTCTCATTCCTTTGCAAGCTCCGGGTGCTCCGCGGCCTCTTCTGCGAGCGTTGGATGTTGCACGGAAGCCGCACGCGAGGCCAGCAGCGCCGCGGGTTGTTCGTTCTCCGGAAGGTCCTCTTCCGTGACGAACGCACCGAGTGCGGCAATCTTCTCCGGTGACTTCGCCCGGTAGTAGAGATACAGGCCGACCCCGATGACGATCCAGAGGATCACAACGAATGGAACCAGGTTGTACGGATACGACTGGCTGAAGTTACCGACCACGTACAGCGGGTATGCCAAGGCCAGGACACCGAGCACCGGCACGATGACGTGTGTGAGGATTCTGCGCTCTTTCGAGCGCCAGAAGTACTTGATGAGTGCGATATTGGCCATGATGTACACGATCACGATCGCGACGGTGCCAATCGTTCCGGTGAAGCCGTAGGCTCCGGTCGCACCGGGGCCAAGCCAGGCGCCAATACCGAGCCCCACGACCACCGTGAAGATCGTCTGCACGATGATGGCACGGAGTGGGGAGTACCAGCGGGCGTGCAGGCGGCCCATCGACTTGGGGAGCACCTGGTCGCGGCCCATGGAGAACATGACGCGCACCGTCGTGTTGTGAATCGCGAGGAAACAGCTGAATATGCCGGCTATTGCGGCGAGCTCAATCGGCTGCACGAGCCACGGCGTCACGTTCTGGGCGAGGGTCACGAATGGATTCGGATCCTTGAGGAACACGGCCAGTTGCGCCGGGTCATTGAGCTTGTATCCCGCGGTGAGGGCATACATCAGAAGGACGTAGAAGACACCGACGGCGGACAGAGCGCCGACGACGGCGATCGGGATACTGCGTTTCGGGTTGCGGGTCTCCTCCCCCAGCGTGGCGGCGGCGTCGAACCCGATGAATGACAGGATGCCGAACACGACCCCCAGGCCGACGCCGGAGAAACCGGTGGGCGATGACTGGATGAGGAAGACATCGGGCGTGTTTCCGCTGCCTGCGGTCGAGATAGCGACGATGCCGAGAATGAGGAAGACAACGACCTCGACCACCAGGAGCGTCAGGTCGATATTGACCGACGCCTTGATGCTTCGGACGGAAAGGCCGAAAACGATCGCCATCGCGCCGAGGCTGAAGGCCCACCATGGCACTTCAGCGTGGAACGTCGACAGCACGTAGTCGTGAACGAAGGCACCGAACGCGGTCATCAGACCGGGCGCGAGAATCGCATAGCCGATCCAGAAGAGCCAGCCCGTGAAGAATCCCGCCAGGGGGCCGAGGCCCTTCGAGTTGAAGGTGTAGAACGAACCCGCCGATGGCAGCTTCCGGGCGAACTGCACAACCGTGTTTCCGACGAGAGCGCAGGCGATAAACGCAATGAGGAATGACAGCGGCATTGCTGCTCCTGCTGCGCCTGCCGCTGCGGGAGCGTTCAGCACGATGGCGAGTACCGGCGCCATAGCGGCGGCGGAAAGGGCAATTGCATTGGGGACTGTGAGAATGCCGCCCTTCAGGCGGTGCGGTGCGTTTGGCGCATCAATCGTGGCATTTGTATCAGGCATGGTTCGCTCACTCCTTGGTTCGGGCGAAGGTGCAGTGACTAGATGCTCTATTGATATATCAATCGTATTTCAGAAGCAACAACTGTAAGTTACGATTCTGTTACGGCAACTGACGGCCAACGAAACATGCCCCCGCCGGTCCGGTGAGGGCATGTCGGTGCAGAGATCTTTCTCGCCTAAGCGGTACCGCGGAGCAGGGCGGTTGCTTCCACCTCCACGGCGGCGCTGTAATGAAGCTCGTTTACTCCGGCGACCGCCCGTGCCGGTCGATGCTCCCCCATCCACTCGGAATAGAGTGCGTCGAACTCGGCCCAGGTCGCCATGTCTGTCACGTAGACGCGCACCTGGATCAGGTCGCTTCGCTCGAGGCCGGCTGCCTCGAGACAGCGCCCGAGATTCGACAGGGTCTGGGTGACCTGCTCGCCGAATGATCGATCCGTGATCGGCGTCCCGTCCGGTGTCACGGGAAGTTGACCGGAGATGTAAGCCACCCCAGCACCGAAACTCACGTGGCTGTAGTGGCCCAACGGTGCGATGAGACCGGGCGCGTTGACAAGGCGAATCTCGGCGTCAGCAGGTTCGTTGTGCATGAGTCGTCCTTTGGTCGCGTGATCGGTCGGTCATCGATTGGCAATGTCGGCCATGGTCTGTGCGGCCTTCAGACCGGAACCCGTGAGAACCATGACCGTCGTCTCGCCGCTGCGCAGAAGTCCCTGTCGAACAAACCCGGGCACCGCGGCGGCAGCGATCGAACTCGTCGGTTCGGCGTAGAGGCCTTGAGCGGCGAGCGAAAGCACAGCATCAGGAATCTCATCCTCAGAGACCGTCTGGAATCCGCCGCCGGAGCTCGTCACCGCAGCGAGAACCTCTCGGTCGCGTACGGGTCGCGCAATTGAGGTGCCTTCGGCGAGTGTCGGCTGCCAGGCGCCGTCGGCCGCCTGTGCAAGGCCGGCCCCGAATGCCCTGGCCAATGGACTGCAATTCTCCGGCTGTGCCACGAGGATGCGCGGAAGGCGGGAGATGGCGCCAGACGCCACGAGTTCCGAGAAACCGATGAAGCATCCCAATACCAGGCTGCCCGCCCCGGCCGGAACGATCACGTTGTCCGGTGCCGCGAATCCGAGGTCTTCCCAGATCTCATAAGCAAGCAGTTTCGTTCCCTGTAAAAAGAATGGATGCCAGTTGTGACTCGCATAAAAACGGCTGTCCGCCTGCCGGATCGCCTCATCCGACGTGGCCGTCCGGTCTCCCGGGACGAGCTCGATCTGAGCTCCGTGCACGCGGCTCTGCACGATCTTGGCCGCCGAGGTACTTTCGGGAGCCAAAATCTTGGCCTTGATTCCGGCCGCGGCGGCATAGGCGGCGACGGAGGCCCCTCCGTTCCCGGAGCTGTCTTCGAGCATCTCTGTGATGCCCTGACTGGCGAGAACGGACATCATGACAGTGGTTCCGCGGTCCTTGAAACTCGCGGTGGGGTTGAACCATTCCGGCTTGACGCGCACGGAGATGCCATCGACCTCGGCGCGAAGCATGGGCGTGCATCCCTCGCCAAGCGACACCCAGCTCGGCAGGTCCACGGGAAGGGCGGCGCGGTAACGCCACTGTGATCGATCGGACCGATCGACGCTTTCCCTGGTGATTCCGCCGAGTGGCGAGACCATCAGCGGGGTTCCGTCGTCACCCCTCCAGCGCGCTTCCGCGATGGGATAGCGGGCACCACTCCGGTCGTAGAGGTAGGGCTGCGTGGAATCCGTCACGGGGTCGTTCTCCTCTTATCGTTCCGCCGATTGATCAACCGTGTCAGCTCACTGCCGACTGCGTGTCAGCTCTCCCGCGAGGTTGACGGCGACGAGCTCGCGCACCGTGCTGGACGGGAGACCCCGGCCGAAGAGATAGTGCAATTTCGTTAGCGCGGCTTCCGTCGTCATGTCGCCGCCATCGATCACACCCGCGTCGGCCAGGCTCGTGCTGACTTCGGAGGCGCCGAGGGTCACCGCCCCCTCGAAACATTGCGTCACGGCAACCAGGACCTGCCCGCGTTCCGAGGCCCGCGCGATCGCATCGAGCAGCCCGGGTGTTCCGGCGGGCATGTTCCCGAAGCCATAGCACTGCAGCACCGCACCGGGCAGGTCATCGCCGAGCATGGCGGACACCGTGCGCGCGGTGATGCCCGGATACATCCGGATGACGGGAACCTCGATGTCTGCGTAGAACGCGGATGATGCCGCCTGCTCTACGGCGGCCCGATCCGGAAGGTCCTCGGCGTCGTGGGAGCGGAGCGCAGCGATGAATGCGCGGTCGGCGACGGTGGAGAACTTTATCGCTCGGGTTCCGCTCACCACGACTCCGCCGAAGTAGATGTCAACGGCGCGCGGTCGATTCTGCATCAGGTGCTTCAGCGCTCCGACAAGGTTGTCGGGTCCGTCAGAATTCGCGGCGGACAGCGGCCGCTGTGCGCCCGTGAAGACGATCGGTTTGTCCCGGCGCGAGAACGCATAGGTTACGGCGGCGGCCGCGTAGGCCATGGTGTCCGTGCCATGGATTATCACGAAGCCGTCGAACTGGTCGTACCGCGCGTCGATCGCGTCAACGATCTGCTGCCAGGCCATCGGGGTCGCGTTGGCGCTGTCAATCTGAGGAGCGAGTTCTGTCACGGTGTAGGTCAGGCGCGGAATCGCCGACGAGTGCAACAGCGCCTCGATGCGATCCGCCACCTGCGCTGGCCTCAACCCGCGTGCGGACGCCTGCATTCCAAACGTGCCGCCGGTACTGATGATCGCGATATCCATCTCCCGATCACCGAAACGATCGGTGGTGTGAGTTTCCATCGTGTTGGGGCTCTGCATTACGGTCCTATCTCGGCAGTCTCGTCGCGCTCAGCCGCGGTCGCATATGCACGGGGAGCGACGGTTTGACTGGCGAAGAAGAGGCGGCCACCTACGGAAACTGCGCCAGGTACGGCGGGACAGATCCACCGCAGGTTCATCGTACATCGGCGAGAAAAACGTCCGACAACCAGCGCCGGTCCGCAGATGCTCAGCGAGCCGACTCGATGGTGTCGAGATCAACATGCCCGAGGGGTGCGTCAAGGTTCGATTCGTCCACGAGTACCCAGGCCGACATGCCATCGACGCGGTCCAGCAGGGCGAGCTGCTGTTCCGTCAGCGGCCAGCGGAGGCGCGGCCCGGTGAACAGGTAGAGCGCGTCACGGTCGGGGATCCATCCCACAATGCTGGCGAGATCGGCGCGTGTTCGGCTGCGTAGGAACATCACCGCTCTGTTGTGCGGTACCCCTGGTGCACATCCGGCGTCAAATGGTGGCTCGCCGCAATCTTCGAGAGTAGGCCACCGAGCGTCTGCCGCTCATCGGAGCTGAGCGCGCCGACGACGTCGTTCTCGTGCGCCGCCCCTATCTCCCGCATCTGGGCCATGAGCTCCTGGCCGGACTTCGTGAGGCGGAGCTCGTAGTTGCGACGGTCCCTCGTACTGCGTTCGCGCGCGACGAAGCCCTTCCGTTCAAGCTCGTCGATCAGTACGACGACGCGACTGGGCCCGACGCCCAGGCGGCCGGCGAGCGCCTGCTGGCTCAGGCCCGACTCGACGGCAATGAGGCGCAGGATGCCGACATCGCTGGGCTGCAGGCCGAGGGCGGCCAGACGATCCGCGAAACGCGCCGAGGCGAACGCACCAACCTGCGAGAGGAGGAATCCAACCCGCTGTGAAGCATCGCGCCAGCTTGGGTTCGTACCGTTCTCCACTCAGAAATACTACCAGGGGAGTAATAGTTCTGTGCTATGAATGATTTCATGAATGAAACGAAAATATCAGGGGTCAGAATCGCGGCCCTGGCCACCGTCAGCGACGGGGACGAATCATGAGCGATCCGATGTTGGAGAAATTGATCCGCTTCCAGCACCCGGGCCGCGTGCTCGGATTCGGCCGCCCGTTGACCGATCAGACCCTGGCGAGCATCTTTGGGACGGATGAGGAGACCTACCGCGCGACGCTGAGCGACATCGAGGCCCAGCGAGCGAACGCTGTCAACGCCCTTGCCGCCGACCCGGCTGTTCACGCCGATCTGCTCAGCGTGCCGTTCGCCCGCGGGGCGCACATCGCGGCCATCGGGGAGAGCACGACGGCCGATCGACTGTCCTGGTTCGAGATCCTTCGGACGCTGCTCGACGCCGAGCGACCCGACCTCGAGCTTCGCTTCGACAACCTCGCCATTACGGGAGCGACCACGACGCAGGTACTCGCCGGCCTGCCGGCCATTCGTCGACAGTCCGCGGACTGGGTGTTCTGCATGCTCGGCAGCAACGACTCGCAGCGCTTCGACTCTGCCGACGGGCCACAGTTGGTGACCCGGGCCGAGACGTTACGGAACCTGCGAGAACTCCGCGCGAGATCGCTCCCGGATGAGACCTCGCGGTGGGTTTGGGTGACTCCGACGCCCGTCGACGAGTCACTCGTCGCCGACTTCACTTTCTTCCGTATCGCCGGAATCACGTGGACGAACGCGGACCTGTCCGACCTGTCCAGGGCCTTCTCCGAGCTGACCGATGACCTGGTCATCGACAGCGCGCCCGCGGCCGCAGCGACCGGCGACGACCCTGCCTTCATCGAGGATGGCGTCCATCCGAGCATCGCGATACAGGCGGCCCTGGCCTCACGCGTGCTGGCGGCGCTGGGCGAGAGGGCACTCCGATGAGGCTACTTATCGTCGGTGCCACAGGCGGGACCGGTGCCGCCCTGCTCGCACAGGCCATCGACGCCGGGCACGAGGTGACAGTGGTCGCGCGGCATCCTGAGCGACTCCGCACCCCCTCCAACGTCGCCATCGTCGAGGGCAGTGTGCTCGAACGCGGCGCGTGGGAGGAGGCCGTGGCCGGGCAGGAGATTCTCCTGTCCTGCCTGGGAAGCACGGACAGGAAGCATCCCACCACCGTCTACTCACAAGGGACTCTGAATGTGCTCAACGCGATGGGTTCAACCTCGACGCGCCGACTGATCTGCCTCTCGTCGGGCGGGCTCGACACGCCGCCCGACATCCCCTTCGCCCAAAGAATGGTCACCAAGCTCGTGATCCAGCGCATGTACCGCCACGGCTACGACGACATGCGGCGCATGGAGACCCTGATCCGCGCCCAAAACGTGCGCTGGACGATCATCCGCCCTCCCATGCTCACCGACGGCGCACCGACCGGTGGCTACCGCACCTCGAACAACACGCATCTCGCGGATGCGACGTCGATCAACCGTTCTGATCTCGCCAAGTACATGCTCGATGCGATCACCGATCAGGCGACCTGGAGGTCTGTCGTCGAGATCTCGCGGTAGCGTGGGCGACTACGCTCCGACGGATCTCAAGCTGCGGCGACCGTTTTCGGGCGGCTTCCACTGGAGTGCGCAAGCAGGAACACCAACGGCGCCACACCGATGAGCCAGCAGCCAGCCATGACCATCGAGCTGAAATCCTCGTTGAAATCGAGGAAACTCAACCATGGGAGCCAGATAGGTCCCGAACGATCACTTCACTCGTGCCCACTCACGGCACGTGTGTAAAGAACTCCCACATCGCTGCGCCGGTATCGAGCTCGCGGTGGGTGCGACCTATCACCCGGGGCGCAGCGACCCACGGATTGGGCACGACATGGCCGCCGCCGACGATAGTGACAGACCGAACCCCGGGTTTGCCGCTCTGGCTGAAATCAAGCGTCTCCACAGAGGTCCTGGCCCCGGGTTGGGTGCTCGGCTCCGAGCGCCGGGGAGCATCCGTAATGCCGTTGCGCCGCGCGTAGTATCGGGCCGTCTCGGCGTGCGATAGCTCACGGGCGCGCGGCCGGAATCCCGGCACGCTCCTGGTACCGCCGGCGTAGGGCACGACGCGATCCCGCGTGCCGTGCACGAGCAGGACCGGCAACGGCGTCTCCTGGTCGTCGGCCATGAGGTTCTCCCTGGCCAGTTCGGTCGCAGAGATGATGGCGGCGCCGGCCAGGAGCGCCGGCAGCTCATGGATCAGCCGCATCACCAGCTGGCCGCCGTTGGAATATCCAACGACGAAGACCCGCGGGAAGCGATCCTGCCCAGAGAACCGCTGAATCAGCGCCCGGGTGAAAGCGACATCGTCATAGTTCTTCTGCCCGGCGGCGACGTGCGAGCTGGCCCGGACGTCGTTCCAGTGCATCCGGTAGCCGTCCGGATAGACGACGCGGACGCCCTCGCGAGCCGCGAGCGCGTCGAAGGTATAGCCGCTGAATGCCCGGAATCTCGCGGCCGTCTGGCCGGAGCCGTGGAACGCGATCACGAGCGGCGATTCAGCCGCGATGCCCTCCGGCGCGACTTCCACATAGGTGCGAGACCTGCCGTCGGCCGCGATCGATCCGGCGACGACGGAAAGTCGGGGCAGTTGCCCAAGCACCATGGTCTCGCGCGTGCTTGGCCGGAGGACCTTGGTCTCGGGCATGTGCAGAATCTCTCCGTCTTCTCCGTTACGAAGCGAGTCTAAGCAAAGTGGATTGGTAATCCGAATGAGGAAACTATGCGTACGCCATGAAGGGCTCGAGGACCGGGAGGGACGCCCAGCTTGGCTGCAAAATGCCGAACACGAGACGCCATAGCCGAGGCTTATCAATATAGGTTCCTTTGTCGGATCCATGTCACTCCGGCAGGCACCACATACTATGTGGGCATGAAAGTGGTCGCGGTCTACAGCATCAAAGGCGGGGTCGGAAAGACGACGACGGCCGTCAATCTCGCTTGGGAGGCGGCCCGAGACTTTCGAGTTCTGCTGTGGGATCTGGATCCTCAGGGGGCTGCGACGTACCTGCTGCAGGTGAAGCCCAAGCTCAAGGGTGGCGTGGACTCGCTCGTGAGAGGCAAGACCGCAACGGGGACCGCCGTTCGCTCGACGCCGTATGAACAACTCGACGTGCTCCCCGCGGACGATAGCTACCGCGAGCTGGATCTCATGCTCGACGCCGCCAAGAAGTCCACGCAACGCATAGAGAAGGTGCTCGAGTCGGTCGCAGACGACTATGACGTGGTTATCCTCGACTGCCCTCCCGGCGCATCCCTCGTCGCCGAGAACGCGATGCGCGCCGCGGACATCGTCGTCGTACCCCTCGTGCCGTCGCCGCTGTCGCTCCGATCGCTGGATCAGGTTAAGGGAATCGTCGCGGAATCGTCGCGGCCGGCGCCCATTCTTGGTTTCCTGTCGATGGTGGATCGGCGCAAATCCGTGCACTGGGAGGCTGTCGAAAGCCTTCACGCCGAGCGCAAGGAGGTGGCCGACATCGTCGTCCCGTCCGCCGTCGTCGTCGAACGGATGGGTACCGAGCGCGCGCCCGTCGCGACTTATGCGCCGCGCGCCGAGGCCGCCCTCGCCTACGAGGAACTGTCCAAACGAGTGCTATCCGCCGTCAAGGCGAAGCGGGCCAAGCCCAAGCGCTGATCAGGCATCCACGCCCCGCAGCTCGGAGTACTCGCCGGGCGTGAGCCTAGAGGGTGGGGCTCAGGCCGCGATAACAGCTTCCTCGCTGCCTGCGCGCGTCACGTGCCCGCGAGCGCACAAACACAAACACCAGTAGTCCTCAGGCGACGGCTTTCGAACATAACCCCCGGGCCTGCATCCCTTATCAACCTGCAATTGTGAGGAATTTCTCTTCATCGGGCTGAATGTTGCAACTCTTGCCTTAGCTGCCTCTGACCCGTCAGGGCTGGAGGTTCTCCAGGTCTTCCAGAAGGCTCGGATGTGTGGGTTCCCAGCCGAGCGCCTTCCGTGTGATCGCACTGGACGAGGGCTGATCGGTGGCGAAGATCGGACCGAGGGGGCCGAAGGTCTCCTGTGGCACGGACTTGATTGGGAGTTCGAGCCGTCGGCCGATGACTGCGGCGATGTCACGCACAGCGTCGCCCTCGTCGGCCACGGCATGCCAGGAGGTCCCGGCCGGTGCGAGCTCGAGGGCCAGGCGGAACAGGACTGCGGCGTCGAGTGCATGCACGGCGGGCCAGCGCTGGGTGCCGTCGCCCGGATAGCCGGACACTCCGGTTCGGCGCGCAATCTGGGTTAACAGGCCGGCGAATCCACCGTTGCCCTCGTTGTGGACCGTGCGTGGCATTCGCACCGCGGTGCTGCGGACCCCGCGGGAGGCCAAGCCCAGGATTGCAGTGACAGTGCGGCTGCGGCCGCCGACTGGCCCCTCGGTCGGCAACGGGTCGGCTTCGGTGGAGACGCGGCCCAGCAGAGATGGTGTGCCCGAGACCGTGACAAGCGGGCGGTCACTGCCCACCAACTCCTCGCCGAGGACCGTGAGAGCGGCGCTCTCCTCCGCGATCGCCCGGGTGAGCGCGTCGGGACTGCTGAAGTCGTTGGCGAAAGCGAGGTGGATCACACCGTCGGCCTGAGCGGCACCGGTGCGGAGGGCATTCAGGTCGGCGAGATCTCCTCGGAGCGCTTCGGCCCCGGCCGACTCGACGGCCAGCGCAGACGCATCGGACCGGGCGAGAGCGAGGACAGTGTGGCCGTTGCCGAGAAGCTCGGCGACGACAGCGGAGCCGATGAGGCCGGTGCCACCCGTGACGAAGACGTACATGAACTCTCCTAAGAAGTGATGGAACTTTGGTGTCATCACTGTATCAGAGTAATGAGATAACAGTCCCATCGCTAGTATGGGCTTATGGCGAGATGGGAACCGGGGGTGCGCGAGCGACTCGTCGTAGCGGCCGTCGACCTGTTCATCGAGCAGGGATACGACGCCACGACGGTGACACAGGTCGCCGAGCGCGCCGGGGTCACGAGAAGCACCTTCTTCCGATACTTCCCCGACAAGCGCGACATCCTCGTGGCGGGACAGGAGACCCTGAGCCACCTTCTGGCCGAAGGGATCGCCGAGGCGCCCGCCGGCATCAGCCCGCTCGAGGCCGTTGCGGCCGGTCTCGAGCGCGTGTCAAGTGCGATGGGCCCGATGAATCGCGAACTCGGCCCCCGTATGAAAGCGGCCGTGGCGGCCAGCGCCGAACTCCAGGAGCGGCACATCCTCAAGAGCGTCGGCCTCGCTGCCGCCATGACGGCTGCGCTCATCGCCCGCGGGGTTCCCGACCCGACGGCACACCTCGCCGGTGAGCTGGGTGTGCTCGCGTTTACTCGGGGCTACGCCGAGTGGTCCGAGGGCGATCGTCAGTCCGAGAACGACCTCGCGTATTACACCACGACGGCCTTGAACGAGCTGCGTGCAGCGAGCTCATCACTCGGCTGACCATTCATGCAGGGCTCGCTACTCCGCCTTCTCGGTAACGAGGATCGAGATGCCGCAGTCATCGTCGTAGCTAGCGCTAACACGGAGAAATGCCCCGGCGATATTTCACCGGGGCATTCGAACATCGTGGGGCTCATGAGGGTTTACTTAACAAATTCTGAGGATCCGCTGACCCCCGATCATCTGGCCAGTCTGCTGGCACGGGCCACCTCTGGCGAAGCACGAGATCGCGTGCCTGTCCGGATCCAGCGCTTGTCCGCTCGGCTGGGCCCGGACAGGTGCGACGAGCTCTGCCGCCGCTACGCGGACGGCGAAACGGCCCAGTCTTTGGCGGATGAATTCAGCGTCTCAAAACCCGCCGTGCTGACATTGCTTCGCGCTCGAAACGTCACGGTGCGAGGCAGAAAGTTGAGCCGTGAGCAGATCGCCGAAGCGGTTCGTGAGTACGAGGCGGGCAAGTCGATCGCTCAGATCGCTGTGCTACTCGGATTCAACCCAGCCGCGATCTGGCGAGCCTTGAAAATCCAGGGTGTGCAGATGCGACCGAAGGGCTTCCAGCCGAGAGGCCGACCGGCGAGGCTGTAGGTTGCGCCGGTGCCGTCAAGGTGAGGTCTTGGATCGTTGGTCTGCGTCGGCGAGCATCACAAGCGGTCGAGCCAGTCGATGGACGTCAATCTCGGGCCTACCCATAAAGTCCGATCAAACACATAGCAGCCAACGTGATTGCGACGTAGCCAATCCAATGTTTATAAATTCTGACGGGCAGCCGGACCATGCGCACAATATGAAGCGCCAGCTTAAGGATGCCAAGGACGGAGTGTCAGCTGTTCCGCTCGACGATCACTCTGAGGCTACGGACGAAGTACTCGCGGACCTGCTCGCGGCTATAGAGCTCACGCACTACCAGCTCGCCATTTCGGAATCTGTTGAGGTAATACGCGTTAGTGCTGATGTTCCACTTCCCGGCGGAATTGATCGCGACCGTGAAGGCTGTATCAGTCTCGTTGACGTAGCCCCAATCGACGTCCACTTCCCAAACTTGGGGCTGCATGCTCGTTTGAATTCTCTCGAAGAGGGTTGACGGCAATTGACCAGCCTGGCGATGGCTTGGTCGCACATACGGGTACTTGATTGCTTCAGCTACAAATTCTTGTGAAAACTCGTCTAGCCAACCTTTGAGCACGATCCAATGATTTTCGGCCACGCTCGCGTTCCTATTCTTCTCACTGGACGCAGCATTCACACTGGCCCGAGCTTCGTCACCCATGCCCATGCGCGTCAGCGTAGCGGAGGCGATCACCAGGCACAGAGCCCTCCTTCCCCGTGTTCCGAGTGCAAGCGGCGCAGGTGTGAAGTGAAGGGCAGCCTCAAGGCTGAGGTACGCCCGGCCTGCCCGCTGTGCGAGAGATGGTCGGCGCATTGCGGTCTGTTTTCGGAACTGGATTGTTTGGGCCGGGTCAACCTGTTCGAGTGTTCCGAAGTAATCGTGGAGTGCTCGCTGTTCGGCGAGAGTCAGGAAGCCAAACGAACCACCGCCACGTGCGTTGAGCCCTTGACCGATTCCCGCTCGTAGCTCATAGTCATGCTCAGAATTTGACGAAACGCGGCGAGAGCCCGAAAGGACGGTGATGCCACGACGACCAACAGCAGCCGCACGAGACAAAGGCACACGGGGAGACATTCTCAACGGCCATCTTTCCCGGAGCAATCAGGAGGATGGGTCGCGTGGCCTGTTCTGGAAGCTGGGCAAGTGGTGCGCAGACCACCGCTGGTACATCGTCGTGGCTTGGGCATTGATACTGGTCGGGGTCACCTTCGGAAGCTCATCCTTGAACGGCGCCTTCAACCAGACATTCGCACTTCCGGGCACCTCGGCGCAGATCGGTGCAGATCTTGTCAAAGCCCACACCGACCAGCCTGCAGCTCTCAACGGAGGAGCGGCCTCAGGAAAAGTCGTGTTCCACCGGTCATCGGGGACCCTCCAGTCCAATAAGACGACAATCGACGCCTCAGTGGCTGAGATCGCCGGCCTGCCGACAGTCAAGTCGATAACCGACCCTTTCCATGCCATGTCGCCAGATGGGCAGGTCGCCGTCGCCTCGGTGACTTACAACGATGACATCTTCAACCTCAATACGGCGGATGTCGCAGCCATCGATTCGGCCGTCGAGCCCGTGACCGCCGCGGGGGTTGCCGTCGACTACGCCGGCGATCTGGGTCAGGTGGCCGACTTGAGGGCTGCGGGCGCAAGCTCGATCTCCGAGCTCATCGGCATCGGCATCGCCCTGCTCATCCTTCTGCTCGCCTTTGGCAGCGTGATTGCCACGATCACGCCCGTGATCAGTGCGGTCGTCGGAATCTTCGCGGGTCTCGGCGTGCTCGGTATTCTCAGCGCCTTCGTGCAGTTTCCAAGCGAGTCACCCACGCTCGCCCTGATGATGGGACTTGGCGTCGGTATCGACTACGCGCTGTTCCTCTCCACACGCTTCCGGCAACTGGTCATAGACGGCGAGGAGCCCAAGGTCGCCGTTGCGCGCACGGTCGCCTCAAGCGGCCGGTCCGTGATTATCGCCGCAGTCACCGTGGTCATTTCTCTTGTCGGCCTGTACGCAGCAGGGGTCGGATTCGTCGGACAACTCGGCGTCTCTGCCGGGATCACGGTTGTTGTCGCCGCGCTGGCTGCGATCACCCTCGTACCGGCACTGCTCGCGATCGCCGGTAGGCGTATCGACGTTCTGAAAGTGCGCAAGCAGCCCATCGCCGAGCCCGTAGATGACGCGGCGGGTTGGCACAAGTACGCGACTCGACTCGCCAAACACCCCGTCCTCTACCTGAGCGCCGGACTGGCCGTCCTGGTCATCCTCG
>JAODMH010000153.1 GCA_025465035.1 Microbacteriaceae bacterium
GAGTTGGCGCAAGCTCATCGCGAGGCGGCGGCGACGGCCAGGCGCCTCGCCGTCTGAGCGGCCTCCTGCGGGGGTACCTGAGCGACCCGGCTGTGGTGAGCATCGACTACCTGATCGTGAAGCCCTCGTCGCCGCTCGGCGTGAGCTGTTCGACATCGACCGCCTCGACGCGTGCGCCAATCGGGCCGCGGCGCAACCAGTCGAGGAACTCGTCCAGCACACCCGGCGAGCCCTCCACCTCGACCTCGACCGCGCCATCCGCTCGATTCGTCGCAAAACCGGCAAGCCCCAGACGTCTCGCCTCCGACCGCGCGGACCAGCGGAACCCGACGCCCTGCACCCGTCCGCGCACGATCGCGCGTCGCCGCACCTTCGCACTCTCCATGGGAAGAGGCTACGCGTGGGATTACTCGACGGGAATGACCCGTCCGAGCGTGAGATCGACGGTGACGTGCACCGTGTCCGGGATCTTGCCCCTGAGCAACGCCTGCAGCGCCTCGACCGTGTGGAGATCCGCGGTGGGACTGCGTATCTCGATGACGGCCTGGAGCCCGTGCCAGCTGACACCGTCGATCTGCGAGTGCGGAACGTCGAGGATCCACTCGTTCGCGGCATCCGAGATGCGTGTGGTCCAGCCCGCGATGAGTACCGAGGTGACGGTGTTCGCGGCGAGGGGGATGAGGACGATGGCGAGGATGCCGGCGACGGCGAGGTAGGCGCGGCCCCTATCGACAGTGAGCGCCGCCACCTCCCTGGTGTAGCCGTACAGCGTGAACACGATGCTCCCGGCGATCACCAGCGCGACCAGGTTGGAAAGGAACAGCACCAGAGCGCCGAGGGCCAGGTCGAAATCGCCGCGTCCGGCGCAGACGCCGACCACGCCGAGTGGCGGCACGAGGGAGACGGCGATGGCGACGCCGGGCAGGATCGAGTTGAAATCGCGGCGGCAGAGGGCGAACGCCCCGGCGAAACCGGTCGCGAGAGCCACCAGCAGGTCGAGCAACTGCGGAGAGGTGCGGCCGAGCACCTGGGAATTGCTGAGCAGGCTCCCGGGATCGGGGAGGAAGAGCGAGAACAGCCAGCCGAGTGCCACGACGACGAGGAGGCCGCCGGCGATATAGAGGAGCGAACGGCCGATCGCGCTTCCGCTCGCCTTCACGATTCCGAGGGCGACACCCATGATCGGCGTGGAGAGCGGTGCGATGATCATGGCGCCGATCACCGTCGCGGTCGAATCGGCGATCACCCCGGCGATCGCGATGATCGCGGCGAGGACGAGCATCGTCCAGAATGCCGAACGCTTCGCCGTGCTCTCTCCGCTGCCGAGATCGAGCCGATCGGTGAGCTCCTCCAGGGTGCGGCGCTGACCGACGGGAAGGATGCGCTGTACCAGGGTCGACACTGGATAACTCCCTCTGTTGACGTGGCGGATTGTCCTGAGTGTGGCAGCCGGGGTCGTTGGACGGGGAGAGCAACGCCGTTGGCACCGCTGACAGCCTCGTCGTGTGTTCGAGAAGGCGGCGTTGCTAACGCCCGAGCCGCGTGCGAAGCGCATCGAGCATGGGCAGCTGGCCCGTGACGACCTTCCCCCTGGCTTCCTCGAGGGAAAACCAGCGGGCGTCGTCGATCTCGGGAAACTGCTGAATCCGCCCGGAGCGCGGCGGCCACTCAAGGTCGAAGCTGTTGCTCGTTACGGTCTCGACCCCGAAGTCG
The DNA here is from genome assembly GCA_025465035.1 of Microbacteriaceae bacterium. Classification (GTDB taxonomy): domain Bacteria; phylum Actinomycetota; class Actinomycetes; order Actinomycetales; family Microbacteriaceae; genus Lacisediminihabitans. Next base: position 1,714 of record JAODMH010000153.1, read on the forward strand.
GTCTCCGCGGCGAAGACGGTGACGATCTTGCCCGATGACTGCCTGAAGTCGCCGAGGTGCTCGTAGTCGGCATCCGGTGCCGGCGTGCCGACCTCCTCCGCGAATTCACGCAGGGCCGCGGTCAGGTCGGCCTCGCCCGGCAGAGGTTCGCCCTTCGGGACGGACCAGGACGCGGCATCCTTCCTCGCCCAGAACGGACCACCCATGTGCGCGATCCAGACCGACGGCGAGGAATCGGTCTCGATGCGATAGAGCAGGATGCCGCAGCTGCGGACCATCAGACACCGGAGATCGTGTGCTGAAGGCGGCCGCGCAGGTGCGCTGAGGTCATGGTCACATTCTAGGGAGAGCAGCGGATGCCGGATGCCCGACTAGGGGGTGCGACCCGGGGACGCGACGGCCGCTCGTGCCGCACGTCGGCGGCTGCGTCGCACGGCCAGGAGCGCGACGAGGATGACTACTCCTAGGAGGATGACCCAGGGCAGAAGCACCCCGAACACGACGAGTAGCCCGGCGAAGAACGCGACGAAGGCGTTCCAGCCCGTGAGCAGGCCAGAGAGGAAGGTGTCGGGTGTGTGGGCAGGTGCGCTGGCCTTCGAGCCGAGGTTCAGGGTTATCGTCGAGAGGTCGACCTGGTCGTCGACCGACCGCTTCTCCGACTCGAGGCTCTCGAGGTCGGCCTGACGCTGGGAGAGTGCGGACTCGATAGTGATGAGATCCGCGGTGGTGGCCGCCTTCGACATGAGGTCGACCAGGCGGGAGACCGAGGCCTGCAGCGCGGTGATGCGGGCATCCAGATCCTGTGCGTGCGAGGTCACATCCTGTTTCGAGATCGAGACGTCTTCGACGGTTCCGAGTTTCTTGATGGCGCCGAGGGTCGCGGTGAGTTTCGCGGACGGGATGCGCACGGTCAGCTGGGCGCTGCCACTGTCACCGTCGGCGGGTGCCTTCTCGATCCGACCGTCCACCCGCCCGCCCGCGGTCTCGACGATCCGCACGGCATCGTCGGCTGCCGCAGCCGGTCTGTCGACGGTGATAGTGGCGGTGCCGGTCGTGATGACCTGTCGATTGCTGTCCACGGTAGATGCCGCGCCACTGGCGGTGTCCGCCTTCGACGGGCCGGCTGGAGCGACCGCGGAAGAGCCGACGCTCTGCCTGCTCGAATCGGCCTGCGATGAGCATCCGACGAGGACGAGGGCACAGAGTGCGACGGCCGTCAGAACCACGATTCGTCTCATGGACTCACGGTAACCAGCGCCGGAACCCGAGCGCTACCCAACGTTCGCCACGACTCGCTCGTCACGTGGGGATGGGTTCTGGGAGGACTCTGGCAATCGGTCGGGAGGGGTGGCGCACCGCGCAGGGGGGACTACCATCGCCGGCATCGAAGGTCAGGAGGAATCATGGGTTTGCTCGATAACGCGAAGGACGCGGCAGAGGCCACCGGCAAGAAGGTCGGCGAGTGGGCGGAGGACACCAAAGATCGCGCGAGCGACAGGGTGGACGAGGCCAAGGCCGACGCAGACGTCAAGCGGGCAGAGTCGGAGCGCGACGCGACGAAGGCCAAGAACGAATACAAGGAGAATCTGCGCGACTGACAGCTGTCGGCAGGGAAGAGGGGGCGAGCGGGAACGAACTGCTCGCCCCTTCTCGGCGGTTCGGGCGCCCAGTTCTTCGCGAGCAGGAATGATGCCCTGCGCGATCGCGTTGTCCAGGGCATTCGATTCATTTGCATATAAAGGGGAACCGTGTCCAGGATCATGATCGTCGTCGCCAGCGTCCGCCCCGGCCGGATCGGCCTGCCGATCGCCGAGTGGGTACGCGCCGGCGCAGAAGCGCACGGCGGCTTCGACATCGATTTCGCCGACCTCGCCGAGATCAAGCTCCCCTTCATGGATGAACCGAACCACCCGCGCCTGCGCCAGTACACCCAGCAGCACACGCTCGACTGGAGCGCGAGGGTGGATGCCGCTGACGCCTTCGTCTTCGTCACTCCCGAGTACAACCACGGCTTCTCGCCCGCCCTCAAGAATGCGCTCGACTACCTGAACCAGGAGTGGTGGCGCAAACCGGCTGCCTTCGTGAGTTACGGCGGCGTCTCCGGCGGCAGCCGCGGTGTGACGGCGATCGAACCCGTGATCGTCGGGCTGGGCATGGTGCGTGTCGGTGCGGAGGTGGAGATCCCGTTCGCGGCCCGGCTCATCTCCGATGGAGTGTTCCGACCCGAAGAAAAAGAGTCCATGATTCTGGGCAAGCTGCTGGACGAGACCGCTACACTCGCCGAAGGGCTCAAGCCCCTGCGCTGATGCCCCCCGGTTAAGAGGGCTGCACCGGCACCGGCTCGGTGTCCGGGATGGGGCTGGCATCCCGTCCGCGGAGATCGGGATGCGCCCGCCGGAAGATCGTCGGGATCAGGAATCCGATGCCAGCGAAGGCCGCCGCGATCCAGAACGCGCCGGGGGCGGCGAAACGGTCGATGAGGAAGCCCGCGAGTGCCGAGCCGATGGCGGCGCCGATGAGCTGACCCGTGCCGACCCATCCGTAGGCCTCCGCGGTCTCGCTGAACCGCACGCTCGATGACACGATCGCGAACATGACCGCGAGCGCCGGTGCGATGCCGATCCCGGCGATCAGCAGCGTGATCGCGAGCCACCAGAAGTTGAGGGATGCCGCGGCGAGTGCCATCCCGACGAAGATCCCGAACATCCGCCTGGCCAATGCCCACGGGCCGATCGGAACGTGGCCAAGGGACAGACCGCCGATGAGCGACCCGACCGCGAAAATCCCGAGCACGATCCCGGATTGCGGCCCACTGTCGCCGAAAGTGGCGACCACGCCGGCCTCGATGGCGGCGCAGGCCGCGACCAGCAGGAATCCGTTCACCGTGGCAAGAAGCACGGCCGGCTTGCCGAGAACGACCCCCAGGTTGCGACGACTGCGGGGGATGCGAACGCGGCCGACCTCTGGTGAGGAGATGAACCACACGCCGCCGCCGATCAGGAAGGCGAGCGCCACGAGGATCGCGAGCATCGTGCTGATCTGGATGGCGACGAACGTTGTGATGACCGGCCCGACGACCCAGATGACCTCCTGCGCGGATGCATCGAGGGAGAACAGTGGAGTGAGCTGGTGAGAGGTCACCATCTTGGGGTAGATGGTGCGGACCGCGGGCTGGACAGGCGGAGTGCTCAGGCCACCGATGAATCCGATCGCCATGTAGACGGGAATGGGAAGCGCGGGGGCGAGCGCGATCGTGCCGACGGCGGTCGCGCACACCGTCATGGTGAGGATGAGGACCCTGCGCATGCCCCAGACACCCATCCATCGGCTGGTGAGCGGGCCGGCGATGGCCTGGCCGAGGCTTGTCGCGGCGAGAACGAGACCGGCCGCACCGTAGGAATGGGAGATGCGTTCGATGTGCAGGAGATACGCGAGCGAGAGCATTCCGTTGGGGAATCTGGCGAGCAGCTGAGCCGCCATGACGCGCGCGATGCCGCGCGTTTTCAGAAGGCTCAGGTAGGTGCTCACGAGGATGCAAGCCTATCGGGCGGCTGGCTATTCCCTGAGAGTCCCGGCTGCGTCGCTGGGGTGTGCGCGCGATTCACCGGGTCTGTTCAGTTGCCGTCGAATAGAGTTCAGGCGCAACCAGGGTGAGGAGAGCTCCGACATGACGATGCGTGAACGACCCCGTGGCAGTCGGCGCGCGGGCCCGCTGCCCACGCGTCACGGCACCCTGCGGTCCGGACATCCGCTGCTCACCCTACTGAAGATCCTGGGAATCTCGCTCGCGGTCGTCGCCGTGGCCAGCGCCTCCGTCGCCGGTGTCGCGGTGTGGGATGTCACCTCGAACATCAAGCCGGGCATCCACCTGGCCGCCCTCCCCGGGCAGAAACCGGGGCCGGCCCCGACACTCGGAGCCATCGAGGGCGGGGTCAACCTCCTGCTGGCCGGCACGGATACTCGCACGGGCCAGGGCAGCGCCTTCTCATCGAAGGCCGACCTCGCCGGAAGTTCGGGTGCGGGCAGCAATGACGTGACGATGCTGCTGCACATCTCCGCTGATCACAAGAGCGCGACGGTTGTGAGCTTCCCTCGCGACCTCATGGTGCCGGTGCCCTCCTGCCCGCGACCAAGCGGCGGCAGCTACCCGGCGGTCAGCAGGGCCATGTTCAACTCCACGCTCTCGCGCGGCGGTCTCTCCTGCGTCGTGCTGACCGTCGAGAAGATGACCGGCCTGCAGATCCCCTACGCGGCCATGATCAGTTTCGACGGGGTGATCGCGATGTCGGATGCCGTCGGCGGCGTGAGCGTGTGCGTCGCGACTGCGCTGGTAGACCCGTACACCGGCCTGAACCTCCCGGCCGGAACGCAGAACATCGTCGGCTCGACGGCCCTCGCCTTCTTGCGAACCAGGCACGGCGTCGCCGACGGCAGCGACCTCGGCCGCATCAGCAATCAGCAGGTCTTCATGTCGGCCCTGGTGCGCAAGGTGTCGTCGGGCGGCGTACTCGCGAATCCGATCCAGTTGTATTCACTGGCCAAGGCCGCCACGAGCAGTATGCAGCTCTCCGACACCCTGACAAATCCGTCGACGATGGTCGAGATCGCCCTAGCGCTCAAGAATATCGGCCTCGGCAATATGGTCTTCCTGCAGTATCCGACAGTATCCGATCCGGCGGATCCGAATCGCGTGGTGCCGATTACCTCGGCTGCGACCGTGCTCAACGCGGCCCTCGTCGCCGACCAGCCGATCCAGCTGGGCGGCCAGATCGGCCGCGCCGCCGTCGCGGATCCCAACGCGGTGGCGCCGCCGGTCGCGACGCCCACGGTTCCCGCGACGGGATCCCCGACCACCACCGGGACTCCGACGACTCCTCCGGCGGCTTCCGTGGTGTTGCCATCGACCATCACGGGGCAGACGGCCGCACAGCAGACCTGTTCCAAGGGCAGCCACTAGCGTCCCCAAATAGCTCGCGGCGGATGAAAAGCTCCGTGCGGCGGAGTTAAGCCCTCGCGGAGGGGGATACGACTACCTCCGCGACGCGGTTTCTCCGCCGCGGCGACGGCCGGGACGCCTACCGCGCGGGCCGCCCGAAAGGCGGCGCGACGCTCTCCACAGGCTGTGCAGAAACCCGACAACTTATGCACATCTGTGGATGACACGCCCACTACATATGGGGTTACCCTGATGTCGGCGACCCGCTATATAGTGGTGGAACTGCAGAACAGCAACTCCTGAACTTCCCATCGCGGCCGGTTCAGCCTGATGCATTGTGCAGACAATTTCGGACTTCTTCTGAAGTCGACAGGGGACAGAAAACCGCTGGTCGGGGTGGGTTTTCGGCAGAGGCGTTTGTGGACGCATAAGGAGCACACGTGGCAATCACCGTAGTCAAGCGCGATGGACAGCGCGAGCCGTACGACGCCAACAAGATCAACCTCGCGATCGAGCATGCCAGCGCCGGGCTCGACGACAACATCACCTGGGTCACGCAGATCGCGAGCGAACTCGAACTGACCCTCTTCGATGGCATTACGACACAGCAGCTGGATGAGGCCGTCATCCAGGTCGCCCTCCAGAATGTCAAAGACGATCCAGCCTTCGACACCGTTGCCGCTCGCCTCCTGCTCAAGACCATCTACAAGCGCGTGCTCGGCGACTACGAGACCGGCGAGCAGCTCAAGGCGCTGCACGCGAGCCACTTCGCGGCCAACATCACGCGCGGCGTCGACGAGCAGCTGCTCGACCCCCGACTCACCCAGCTCTTCGACCTGAAGGTACTGAGCGATGCCCTCGAGCCGGCGCACGACGAACTGCTCAAGTACATCGGCGTCGTGACCCTCAACAACCGCTACGGCATCAAGGGCCGCAACGGCGACGCTCTCGAGGTGCCACAGTACTTCTGGATGCGTATCGCGATGGGTCTCTCCCTCAACGAGGCGAACCCGACAGAACATGCGATCAAGTTCTACGAGAAGATGAGCCGCCTCGAATACATCGCCGCTGGATCCACTCTCGTCAACGCGGGCACCATCTACCCGCAGCTCGCCAACTGCTTCGTCATGGAGATGCAGGATGACATGGAGCACATCGCGAAGACCACGCGCGATGTGATGTGGCTCACCAAGGGCACCGGCGGAATCGGGCTCTCGGTGACCAAGCTCCGTGCGCAGGGATCGCCCATCCGCTCCAACAACCCGACGTCGACCGGTCCGATTCCGTTCATGCACACGATCGACTCCATCCTGCGCGCGGTCAGCCGCGGCGGCAAGAAGTTCGGCGCCCTCGCGTTCTACATGGAGAACTGGCACCTCGACTTCCCTGAGTTCCTCGACCTCCGCCAGAACTCCGGCGACCCATACCGCCGCACCCGTACCGCCAACACCGCGGTGTGGATCAGCGACGAGTTCATGAAGCGGGTGCAGAACGACGACGACTGGTACCTCTTCGACCCGCTCGAGGTACAGGATCTCAACGAGCTCTACGGCAAGGAATTCTCGAAGCGTTACGGCGAGTACGCCGCGAAGGCCGAGGCCGGCGAGATGCGCATGTTCAAGAAGATCACCGCTCGTGAGCAGTTCAAGGCCATCCTGATCTCTCTCCAGACCACGGCTCACCCGTGGCTGTGCTGGAAAGACACGATCAACAACCGTGCGCTCAACAACAACACGGGCACCATCCACCTCTCCAACCTCTGCACCGAGATCACGCTGCCGCAGGACGTCGACAATGTCTCGGTCTGCAACCTGGCCTCGATCAACCTTTCCCGTCACCTCGACGACGCAGGCAAGCTCGACTTCCGGAAGATCGAGGAAAGCGCGCGGCTCGCCGTCCGCCAACTCGACAACCTGATCGACATCACCCGCTCGTCGGTCGACGAGGCGGACTTCTCGAATCATCAGAATCGCGCTGTCGGTCTCGGTGTCATGGGATTCACGGATGTCGTGGAGAAGTTGGGTTTCAGCTACGAGAGCGAAGAGGCATACGACCTCATCGACGAGATCATGGAGCATGTCTCCTATGCGGCGATCGACGAGAGCGCCGACCTCGCCCAGGAACGCGGTGCGTATCCGAACTTCGAGGGCTCACGCTGGTCACAGGGACTCGTTCCCCTCGATTCCATCGCGCTCACCGAGGAGGATCGAGGCGTGGCCATCAAAGTCAACCGGACGACCCGTCTCGACTGGGACGCCCTGCGGGCGAAGGTGAAGGGTGGCATGCGCAACGCGACCCTCATGGCCATCGCGCCCACCGCATCCATCGGTCTGGTTGCCGGCACGACGCCCGGTCTCGACCCGCAGTTCTCGCAGATCTTCAGCCGAGCGACCTCGAACGGCAAGTTCCTCGAGGTCAACCGCAACCTGGTGGCCGATCTGCAGGACCTGGACCTCTGGGACTCGACCAAGGAACTCATCCTGCGCAGTCAGGGTGACATCCAGAACATCGAGGCCATCCCGGATCACGTCAAGGCGACCTACAAGACCAGCTTCCAGCTCTCGCCCTACGCGTTCCTCGAGGTCGCGGCCCGTGCCCAGAAGTGGATCGACCAGTCGATCAGCCGCAACATGTACCTCGAGACGCGCGACCTCGGCGACATGATGGACATCTATTTCGCGGCCTGGGAGCGGGGGGTGAAGACGACGTATTATCTGCACATGAAACCGCGCCACACGGCGGAACAGTCCACCGTCAAGGTGAACAAGTCCGAGGAGATCGGCGCCGGCGCTCGCAAGGGCTTCGGGGCTCCGGCCGTCGTTGGCGACGCCTCGTCTGCCGGCTCGGCGCAGCCGCAGCCGGCCGCGCCTCGCAGAGGCTTCGGCTTCGGCGGACTCGCACCGAAGGGTGACGCGTAAGCATGAACTCCTTCGACGCGGTGACCATAAACGACACCGAATACAGCGTCCCGGTAGACCCGATGGACGACCTCCAGTGCGAGAGCTGCCAATAGGTTTCGATAGGCGAGCTCCTTCGCGCGCCACTCGACCCGCAAGAGAAAGTAACTAATGGGAATTCTCGGAACCGGCCTCCAGGAGGGGCTGCTCCTCAAACCGATCAAGTATCAGTGGGCGATGGACCTCTACGACCAGGCGGTCGCCAACACCTGGTTCCCCAATGAGATCCAACTCGGTGAGGACATCGCCGACTTCAAGAAGATGACGGACGAAGAACGTCACGCAGTCACCTTCCTGATGAGCTACTTCAATCCCCACGAGCTGCTGGTGAACAAGGCGCTCGCCTTCGGCGTGTATCCGTACGTTTCGGCCGCCGAGTGCAGCATCTATCTCGCCAAGCAGATGTGGGAGGAGGCCAATCACAGCATGTCGTTCGAGTACGT
>JAODMH010000122.1 GCA_025465035.1 Microbacteriaceae bacterium
AGCGCACCGATCTCGCCCGTGACATCGAGGAGGCACGCGCCGAACTCGACCAGAGTACAGAGGCTGAGCGCGCGGCCCTCGCGCGGGAGATCGAAGAGACTCGCAGCAGGCTCGAACACGAGACCGCCGAAACGCGCACCGCACTCCAGGAGGAGGCGGCGGCGACCCGTGCTGCGCTCGAACAGGAGACGGCAGCCGAGCGCGCCGCCCTCGAGCAGGAGATCACGACGGCACGCACCCAACTCGAGCAGGACACCACCTCGGCGCGGGCGCTGCTCGAGCAGGAGACCACCTCGGCGAATGCGAAGCTCGCGCTCGACATGAAGCGTGCCCGCACCGAACTCGCACAGGAGACCACGGAGGCGCGGGCGATCCTCGACGCCGAGATCACCTCGGCGCGCTCGAGCCTGGCGCACGATATCGAGCAGCAACGCACCAACGTCGCCCGTGAGATCGAACAACGACGGGCCGAGGTCGCACGCGAGTCGGAGCAGACCCTCTCCCAACTCGCCCATGACGTCGCAGAGACGCGTACTCGCATCGCCCTCGACACCGAGCAGGCCCGCACCGATCTGGATGTCGAACTCAAGGCGCGACGGGACGAGGCGGAGAAGGAGTTCCTCTCCAAGCACCAGGACGCCGTGGCCCAGACGCAGAAGTATCTGGACGAGGCCCAGGCCCAACTCGCCGAGGCGACCCGCAACGCGAACGAGAAGCGCGCGGAGGCGGAGACCGTCGAGACGGATGCCCGCGCCGACGCCAAGGAACTGCGCGAGAAGGCCAAGTCAGAGGCGGCCGAGATCCTCAAGAATGCGGAGGCGAGAGCCAAGGCCATGGTCAAGGACGGCGAGAAGCGCACCGCGAAGCTCGTGTCGGACGCCGAGGATCGGCTGTCCCAAATTAGGATCGAACGTGAGGCTGTGGCAGGTTACTTCGAAAGCCTTCGAACTGTACTGTCGCAGGCGGAGAAGGTCACGACCGATAAATAGCACCAGCACCCGGGAGTCGCAGTGAAGATCCAGAACGCTTTCCGACTCGGACTCCTCGGAGGGCTCGGTGTGCTCGTCGCCGTCGCCATCGGCGGCGCGGTCGCCACTCTGTCGACGATCATCACCTATATCGGCGCGGCCCTGTTCATCGCCCTCGGCATCGATCCGGCGGTCTCCTGGCTCGAGAAGCACAGATTCCCTCGGTGGGCAGCGATCCTCACGGTTCTCGTCGGCATCCTCGCCGTGTTCGCCGGCCTGGTGTTCGCGGTAGTTCCGGTCATCATCGAGCAGGTCAACAACCTCGTCTCCGGGCTGCCCGACCTCATTGCGACCGTGACACAGCAGAACTGGATCGCGGACATCCAGAAGAATCTGCCGGTCTGGATCAATCTCCAGGACCTCATCACCAACGCCGGTACCTGGCTCAAGAACAATATCGCCACGATCGGCGGAGGCCTGTTCACCGTCGGTCTCGGCATCGCGAGCGGCATCACCGGGCTCGTGATCATCCTGATCCTCACCCTCTACTTCGTCGCATCGCTGTCGAGCATGAAGCGCGGTCTCTACCGCCTCGTTCCCGCCTCGAAGCGTCCGGGGTTCTCGGATCTCGCCGAGCAGATCAGCGCCTCCGTCGGGCGCTATGTGATGGGGCAGGCCACGATCGCCCTCGCAAACGGCGTCTGCAGCTTCATCTTCCTTTCGATCATGACGATCTTCGGCGCAAAATATCCCGCCCTGTTCGCCTTCATCGCCTTCATCTTCGCGCTGGTTCCCCTGGTGGGAACGCTGACCGGCAGCATCCTCATCACTCTGAGCACTCTGGTGCTATGCGGGCCCGGCGTGGCCCTCTGGGTGGCGATCTATTACCTCGCCTACATGCAGATCGAGGCATACATCATCAACCCGCGGGTGATGACGCGCGCGGTCAAAGTCCCGGGGGCGATCGTCGTGATCGCCGCCCTCGCCGGCGGTGCACTCCTCGGCATCCTCGGCGCCCTCATCGCGATCCCGGTCGCAGCATCCGTGCTGCTCATCATCGACCAGGTGGTCGTTCCGCGGCAGAACGAGCTCTAGTCGAATGGGCGGGGTAATCGGATTACGCTGTGGAAGATGTCGAGCACACCGGTAAAGAAGGCGGCGCGAGAAGCCACAGAGAGCAAGCCGCTGAGGGCTCTCGCGAGAACAGGCTTTGCCGTCAACGGCCTGATGCACGCTGTGATCGGACTGGTCGCGATCCGAATCGCCACCGGTTCTGGCGGAGAAGCGGACCAATCGGGGGCCTTTGCGCAGATCGCGAAAGCTCCCGGTGGCCCGGTGATCCTGTGGACGATCGTGATCGGCATGGTGGCGCTTGGCGTGTGGCTGATTCTCGAGGCATTCCTGATCCCGGGAGCGGACCCCAAACGTAAATGGGCGCACCGCATTGGGGGGATCGCTAAGGGCCTGGTCTACCTGGCTCTCGGCGTCACCGCATTCTCGTTCGCGCGCGGCGGATCGACGAACTCGGTGAGCACGTCGAAAACCTTCAGCGCCACCCTTCTCTCGGCGCCAGGCGGTGTGATCCTGCTCCTCGTCCTCGGGCTCGCGATCGTCGCCGTCGGCGGATACTTCCTCGTCAAGGGTGCAACCAGAAAGTTCAGGCAGGATATCCGCGTTTTATCGGGTGCTGCGGGGAAGGCGATCGTGGTCCTCGGGGTCGTCGGATATATCGCCAAGGGTGTCGCGCTGTGTATGGTCGGCCTTCTCATCGTCATCGGGGCCCTGGCGGCGAAGCCGTCGGAGTCGAAGGGGCTGGACGGGGCCCTCCGGACGTTCGCGGCACTTCCGTTCGGATCCTGGATTCTCAGCGCCATCGGGGTCGGACTCATCGCCTACGGCCTCTACTCCTTTGCGCGTGCCAGGCTGGTCCGCCTCTAGCGGAGGTTGCATCCCCCAGTCAGCCGGCGACGGAGCCGAGCTCGGTGTCCTCGTCGAACCGCGGAGCGGGAATCGGTTCGGGGAACTCGCCCGTGGAACCGGTGCCCCTCATCCCTTCCTGACGCTGCTCGAGTTGCGCCACCACAAGGGCGGCGAGGTCCTGCAGGTTCGCGATCTCGGCTTCCGAGGCTGTGCCCGGTAGGAAATCGAGGACGGAGAGAGTGCCGATGGTGGCGCCGTCCCGCCGCTTGAGGGGAACGCCGACGTAGAACCGCAGGCCGAGCGGACCGGTAAAGAAGGTGCTGGAACTCGTGCGCGGGTCGGTTCTGCCATCTTCGACGATGACCGGCTCATCCAGGGGAATCGAGGCCTTCGAGAGATCGACGGCGCGCGCGATGCGCTCGACGTCCGCTCCATAGTGCGACTTGAACCACGTTCGGTCATGATCCAGGACGCTGACGATTGAGATCGGCGCCGAGAACAGCCGAGCCGCCATCGCCGTCACGTGGTGTAGCACCTCGTCGGGAAGAGTGTCCAGGATCTCCGGACGAGGGAGGTTCGGCTCCGTCGGGAAACCCCCGAGAAATGGCTCGCTTTCCGTCTCCTTGTGCCGTCCGGTTTCTGCGATGACGACCTGCTTCATAGCCGCGACCAGCTCGTGGCGGGACGGCCGTGCCGCAGGGTCTCTGGCCGTCATCGCCGACAATAGCTGCACCCAGTAGTCGGGCAGGGAATCCGGAATGACCGGATCACGCGACAGTCGGGCAACCGCCGATTCGACCAGGCTACCGGGATACTCCGTCCGACGAGTGAAGCACTCGAGAAGCACCAGCCCCAGGGAATACACGTCGCTCGCGGGGCCGATCTCGGCTCCGCTCGCCTGGTCGGGGCTCAGGTATGCCGCCGTGCCGGTGGTCGTGCCAGCCGCCGTTAGCCGCTCGGCATCGTCCGACAGGGCGATACCGAAGTCGGCGAGCTGCGCGCGCGCCCGCGGCGCTCCGTCGCCATAATCCACCAGCAGGATATTGGAGGGCTTGATGTCCCGATGGATGATGTTCTGACCGTGGATGTAGTCGAGCGCCTCGGCCATATCGAAGCCGATTTCCGCGATGTGCCGTGATGCAATCGATGCGTCGGCGATGCGGGCACGGAGGTCGGTGCCGTTCACGAATGCCATCACAATATAGCGACTGAGCCGACCACTCTCGTCTCTGTCAAAGCCGGCGTCGAACATGCTCACCAGACTGTGGTGCTCCAGTCCCGCGAGCACTGCCAGTTCGCCTTCCACCCGGCCGGGCTCGTCGCCCCCCGCGTGAAAGACCTTGACGGCAACCGGACGACCGAGCACCTCGTCCCTGGCGCGGTAAACCGTCGCCATACCTCCGCGACCCACGACGGTCTCGAGGACATAGCGATCCCCGAGCCTCCTGCCTGTCGCATCATCTGTTGTCGGCACGGCCATCCAAACCCACTCTCATCGCTAACTTTATTGGCTAGTGATGAATATGGCGTTTTCTCGGAATGGGGATTGACAGCATCGATTCTCTCGGCCCCAATTTTGCTCGGCTCCGATTCTGGCAGGCCTAAGAGTCGAAGTCCTCCGGAAGCGGCAGGGCCGAGGGGTTGAGCCGCAGCACGATCTCGCTCAGCACCCGGCGAGTCTGGTTTTCGCCCACCCAGAGATGCTTGCCGCCCTCGACCGCCACGAACTCCGTCTCTGGCACGATCGCGAAGCGCCGTGCCGCCTCCGGCGGTCGAAGAAAGTCGTCGAGCTCAGGGATGATGGCGACCAGTCGCTTGCCGCTTCCGGCCCAGGCGGCCAGCTCGGCGTCCGTCGCCCGGTGGAGAGGGGGAGACAGCAGGATCGCGCCATCGATCGGATGCAGGAGGCCGTATTTGATGACCACCTCCGTTCCGAAGGACCAGCCGAGCAACCACGGATGCGGCAGCCCCCGCTCGGCGACGATGGCCATCGCCGCCGCCAGGTCGTGTTGCTCGTCGACGCCATGCCCGAACGATCCCTCAGAGGTGCCCCGGGGAGAGGAGACGCCGCGAAAGTTGAAACGCAGCACCGCGATATCGGCGAGCGCTGGCAGGCGAGCGGCCGCCTTCCGGATGATGTGCGAATCCATGAAGCCGCCGCCGGTGGGTAGCGGGTGCAGTGCGACGATCGTCGCGACCGGCTCCTTCGCGAGCGGAACGGAGAGTTCGCCAACGAGGGTCAGCCCATCGCTCGTGTGCAGCTCGATGTTCTCTCGTCGAGCCGGAAGCTCAACGCCCCCCCTGATTTCCATCCGCCCGGTCACCCTCCATCGTGCTCACTTGATCTTCCAGCAGTGCGAGTGCCAGTGCCGTCGCGCCGCGATGTCGTCGGCCTCGCCCATCAGCCCGTCGGCGCGCCAGGCCACGACGTGCGGCGTTCCCGGGCTTATCTCCAGGCCGCATCCCGGGCAACTGTTGTCTTTGGCCGCCGATGTCGCCGAGACCGGCTGCACATTCCACTGCCCGTCGCGCTTGGATTCGGTGCGCATGCTGCCGTAGAGCACCCGTGAGAGATCGAAGTCCTCATCGTCGGAGTCGCCAGCCGACCTGCCTCCGCGCGGGCGATTCGATCTGGGCATCTGTTAACTCTAAGACCCGCCGGGTTGAGGGGAGGGTCAATACCATCCAGATGACTGGCTGTGTCCCCAGGCGCCGCAGGGCGTCAGATAGCGGCCCTGAATATAGTTGAGGCCCCAGGCGATCTGCGTGCGCGGGTTGGTCTGCCAGTCGGCGCCCGCTGACGCCATCTTGGAGCCGGGGAGGGCCTGCGGAATGCCGTATGCACCGCTCGGATTGGCCGCATAGACGTTCCAGTGCGATTCGCGGTTGAAGAGCGAGACGAGACAGGCGAACTGGTCATCTCCCCAGCCACGGGCCTTCACCAGTTCGTAGCCGATCGCCTGGGCAGTGCCGGGATCCGGGACACCGACCGCTGCGGCCAGGAAGATTCTGGGAGCGACGACCTTCTTGGTCACCCCGTAGCTGTCGCGGACCACGGCGCTGCTGTATTCCCCCGCCACCCTGAGGCTCTGGAGTTTACCGGTGACGACGGCCGGGGTCCCTGTCGCCGCGGTCGCCGTGAAGGACTGGTACGGGGTCAGGACGAGCACGAAGAGGGACGCCATCGCCGCCGTGAAGGCGAGGAACGGAAGCATCCTGCGACTGCGAGTGCGGTGCCCGGCGGTTCCGACCCCGGCGCCGCTGATCGCGGCCTGGGGCGACAAATATCTCGCGCGCCTGCCCATAGGTATAAAACTTTAGCCCAGAAGACCCGAGAATGCTTCCTCGGCTCTCAGCGGACAGCCAGCATTACGTTCACGACGGCGTCGAGAAGCAGGTCGACCTGGGCTTCGCGATAGCCGCCCTTCGCGGGACGGAAGGCCACGGTACGTGCATCCTCGATGCTCATCGGCTGGCCGTCCTGAAAGTATCTGACCAGCCGGTCCGCGAAGGCGTCGACATCTTTGCGATGGTATCCATTGCTGAGCGCGCCGACGTGATCGAAGCGGTGACCGGCCGGCCTGGCGAGGCGGTCGAGGATCTCCTGGGCGATCGCGCGAGCCTCCGAGTACCAGGCCTCGTCACCCTTCTCCTGGATGATGCGTTCCCGCTCCCTGGCGGCGAAGGCATCCTCGAGCCGTTCGAGGGCGGCGTCGACATGCACCGAAGAATAGCCGCCCTTCTGCATGGCGAAGGCCGTCTGGCGGATGCTCGTGGAGGTCACCACGGTCGGCGCGTTCGGCTCGGCGGAATAGGCACGCCGGGCATCCTCGAGAAAGTCCTCGACCTGTTCGATGCTGTAGCCCTTGCGCGAGTTTCGGGTGCGGGGAAAGGTTGTGCTCACGGCTCCATTGTGCCCTACTCGCCATCAGAGATTGCCGAGACTGGCCCGCTCCGTCTAGCCGAAGATGAGGAAGAGCACATACGCGGCGGCGGCGCTCGGAAGGATCGAGTCGAGCCGGTCGAGGAACCCGCCGTGGCCGGGTAGCCAGGTGCTGATGTCCTTGATGCCGAGATCGCGCTTGAT
>JAODMH010000003.1 GCA_025465035.1 Microbacteriaceae bacterium
GGACCTACAGCAACCGCTCGATCCGAACAGCTGTCAGGTCACTCACTGTGCATTGCTCGAACCGCCTCACTTCGTAACCTGCACTGCACTGCACCGAGCAGACTTGGTCGCTCATGCGACGACAGGATGTCGAGCAGGTTCCAATATCGAATGATGAGCATCGAGCAGCGACACACAACTACGGGCGAGACCAGGTACCTCGCGCGGGTCAAACATCGGGAGCGCCTGGTAGCGAGCAAGAGCTTCAGCCGCAAGGCCGATGCAGTCCTCTGGGAGCGTGAGCAATATCGCCGAATCGCGTTCGGCGACTTCATTCCGCCGGCGCGAGCGGTGACACCCTTCGCGACTGTTGCGGCTCAGTTTCTCGAGTCACGACGCGATCAGATCAGTCCGCACAGCTGGCGCACTTATCGCGACAATCTCGTCAGCGTTCCCGACTGGTTCTCCGCGCGACCCCTGTCCACGATCGGTGCATCCGAGATCCTCGCCTATCTAACCGAGCAACTCACGACCAAGGCGCACTCGACCGTTCGGCGGGCAAAGGGCACTCTCGCCGCCGTATTCGCCTACGCCATTCGAGAGCGGATGCTGACCCACAACCCGATGCGTGACGTCCGAATGCCACCTGGTGTGACCCGCCGAAGCGAAGGCATCGAAACCTTCACCGCGCAGGAACTGGCTGGCGCCCTTGAGCAACAGCAGCAACTTCACCCAGGTCTTGCGACTGTCACCGAGTTTCTCAGCCTGACTGGACTTCGCTGGTCAGAGCTTCGAGCACTCCGGGTCAGTGATCTGCAATACGGCCCGCTATCAGCCATCCGCATCTCCCGTGCACACTCTGAAGGCTATGAGGAGAGAGGAACCAAGACCGGCCGCATCCGACTCGTGCCACTGACCCACCGCGCCGGCGAGATAGCTGCAGCACGGGCGATCGGGCGTAACTCAGAGGACTACCTCCTCACGAGCGCGACGGGTCAGCAACTGCGCAGCGATCCCTTCCGGCGCGCCGTTGGGTGGTCAACAACCACACCACGCGGACGCACCATCCACGACCTCCGCCACTACGCCGCATCCGCGTGGCTTCGAGCCGGGATCCCGATCAACCAGGTGGCGAGTTGGCTCGGCCACGCCAGCCCCAGTTACACCCTGGAAACCTATGCCCACGTCCTCGGCGAAGCGCAAGACATTGCCGCTGTCAGGCGACTGAACGGCATTGAGGAGCGTTAGGAATTCACCCAACAATTTCCCGCATGACACGCCGAATGCCCAGACGCACTCCGAACACTTCTCGCACTCGATACACAGTGGAGACGGAGATCATTTCTATTCAATAAATG
The DNA here is from genome assembly GCA_025465035.1 of Microbacteriaceae bacterium. Taxonomy (GTDB): domain Bacteria; phylum Actinomycetota; class Actinomycetes; order Actinomycetales; family Microbacteriaceae; genus Lacisediminihabitans. Next base: position 1,338 of record JAODMH010000003.1, read on the forward strand.
GCTTCTGATCAGCCATTTAGATGAAATCTGTGAGTTTGGAAGTACGCCACCTTAGCAGGGTGGCACACTCACGCCTAGGTGCCTGATTAGCTCACGATTCATCTGTCGTCGGCAATCCGAGTTCGCGCCGCTGCTCGAGCCAGTCCCGCACGTCCGAGGCTTCGAACATCGGATAGTCGCCGATGAAATAGGCACGCGGTCCGAGACCTCGGATGCACCATTCTCGGACGGTCGGAACTGTTACGCCGAGAGAGATGGCCAACCGGGCCGCGGTGGCCGGACGCTCCGTCCTGGGATTGTTTGATTCGGTATTCATACTGCAAAGGTGCGCAGTGACGCCCACGAATACTCACAATGTTCCGCGCTGTTCCTCGCAGTTCCCTGGGCTGCAGCGTGTACCTACCCTTCATTCGAAAGGATGACGGTTCACGCGATGAGAAGACACGATGTTAGGACCCGAGCAGCCCATCGAGAACGTCGACGGTGATGGGGTCGACTTCTTCGGCGCTGACGACGTAGCTGGTCCGGGTGATCTGCTCGCTTGCGTGCCCGAGCAGCCGGGACGCGAGGGTGAGCCCCACGGCGCGCTCCACCAGGGTGGCGGTGGTGCGACGATAGAGGTGGGTGCTGTACTCCTCCATCTCCACGCCGAGCTTCTCCAGTTCCTCGGTGTTGTCGTCGATGAAGGATCGAAGGAGCCGTTCGTAGTTGCTGACGCTGATCGGGTTCCCGTTCTTCGTGGCGAACAGCAGCGCGTCCTTGCCTCTGTCGGCCAGCGCGAGTCGGCGGCGGACCGCGGCCGCCGCCAACGCCGGGAGCGACACCCTGCGGCGCTGACGGGTGCGTTTGGGCGAGTTTTTCCGGGTGATGCCGTGTTCCTTCGTCTGCACGATGGTTCCGTCGATGAGGAGCGTCGGCGGGGCCGTGGTCATGTCCACATCGCACCGGCGCAGCCCGATGCACTCCCCCACGCGGGCTGAGGTTCCGAGCATGATGTCCATGCCGTCGATGAGGGCCCGGTAGTCGGGGCGGGGCCCGTTCGCAGGGCTCTCCCTCCAGTGCTGCATCAGGTCGCGGATGCCGGCGATCTGCGCGGGGGTGAGGATCGAGGTCTTCTTCTCGGCCAGCGGCAGCCGCTGCACATCCCGGACCGGGTTGTACCGGATGGCGTCGTCCCGCACCGCGTACCCGCAGATCTGCCCCAGCACGACACGGGCTCGGCGCGCTGCGGAGACGCTGCGTTGCAGCAGGATGGCCTGAATGATCCGGTCGCACCTGCCCACGGTCAACGCGTCGAGGGTGATCCCGCCGCACTGCGGTACCAGCACGCACCGCACGGTCGTCTCGTAGGACTCGTAGGTGGAGAACGTCAACGATCCGGCGATCGCCCGGGCATGAACCTGGTCCAGCCATGCCGCCCCGGCCTCGGCGATCGTGTTCGCGCCGGTGAGGCCGGCGAGCATCGACGTACTCAGCGCCTCGGCTTTGCGTAGGAGCGCGAGGCGCGCGGCATCCTCAGTGGCGGCCACGGCCACAAGCTGATGCAGTGTCCCGGCGGCGTCCCTCGCTCTCGCTCGGGCACGGTAGCTGCCGGCGGCGAGGCGGGTGACCTGGATGGCGCCGAGTTCGCCGGCGCGGATGCGGGGCCTACCCATGACGGTGCCCCTTCACCCAGGCGAGCAGTTCGCTCTGCTCATACCGGACGTGTCGTCCGAGCTTCACCCAGGGAGGTCCCGACCGGGTGAGTCGCCAGTCCTCGACCGTGCGGACCGGCAGGCGCAGGAGTTCGGCGACCTCGCTCTGGGTGAGGAAGACCGGCATCGGGGGCTGCGAGTCGTGCATGCAGCTCAGGTGCGCGAGTCGTTCCCGCACATGCCGGGAGCGTCCGGTGCTGCCCCGCAGTCGCCGGTCGAAAAGCCCGCGAATCGGGCTCGTGGCGGGGTTTTTGGTTACCAATCTGGTTATTGGCACCAGATTGGGGTGACCAGAGGTCTGGGCGGATGGGCTGTTTGGCCGCGGTTTCTCGCCGAATTTACTGCTGGGGTACCTGGACTCGAACCAAGAACAAAAGAATCAGAATCTTCCGTGTTGCCAATTACACCATACCCCACAGAGCCCAACCGAAGCCGGGCCGACTAGTCACTCTAACCTACGCTTCGGGGGTCGAACAAATGAGCGTCGCCTCTCACCGCGCATCCGGTCCAGGGTGGCACAATCCGTAGAGACCCAACGAATCGAGTGCACCACGCCTTCCGTCCTGACATTCTTCACTAGCTGGCGCTTCGATCCGGTTGCCGCCGTCGCCCTCGTCGCTGCGGGCATCCTCTACGGGTCCGGAATCGCCATTCTCCACCGTCGGGAAATCGTCTGGCCGATCATGAAGACCCTGGGCTTTTTCGTGCTCGGGCTCGGCTCGTTCGCCTTCGTGAGCTTCGGCTTCCTTGGGGCCTACAGCGAGGAATTACGCTGGGCCTTCACGACCCGCATCGCCCTCCTGCTCTTTGCCGTGCCCGGCCTGCTCAGCCTCGGCGCCCCCGTGACGCTCGCGCGACTCGTTCTCAGCGGCGCGTCGCTCCGGGTCATGGATGCCGTGCTCCAGTCCTGGCCGGTGCGCCTTTTCGGCAACGCGGTCTTCGCCCCCGTATTCGCGCTCGCGGCGTTCTCGGTGTTCCTGACCCCGATCGCAGGAAGCCTGCGCGCGAGCCCGCTGGCCGGCACGATCCTGACCATCGCGGTCCCGATCGTCGGACTGCTCATGGTGTTGCCGATCATCGAACACACGACCCAGCGCACGAGCTTCTTTATCACCGTGGAGTTCCTGCTCGTGTTCGTGGAGTTGGTCGTCGACGCGATTCCGGCGATCCTCATGCGGCTGAACGGCTCGGTGCTCGACGGGATCGGCCCCGTGCTCGGATCGCTGCCTGGCTGGTTTCCGAACCCCCTTCACGACCAGCACCTCGCGGGCGACTTCCTCTGGTTCATCGCCGAGGTCGCGGACGTGCCCATCCTCATCCTGCTGTTCATCCGATGGTCGAAGGTGGATCGCCGTGAGGCGAAGAACCTCGACGACCTGAGCGACGAGGAGATGAACGCCCTCACGCGCGAGCACCTTCGTCAGCGACCGCGATAGTCCAGCTCAGGCGCGCGGAATCCCGATCAGGTCGCGATTGACGGCGGCGGCGGCGCGCGCACCGGCGCCGGCCGCGACGATGAGCTGCTGCGGTCCGGGCGCTGTCGAGTCGCCCGCCGCGTAGACGCCGACTGCGCTGGTGCGGCCGTCGGCATCCGTCAGCAGAAGCCCCCACCCGTCGGTCGCGAGGTCGAGATCGGCCAGATACTCGAGCGCCGCATCCCAGCGCGGCCGGACGAATCCGCCCTCGACCGGAATGGACGTACCGTCGGTGAGCTGGACCGCGGAGACGACGCCACGCTCCCCCGCGACATCCTCGATCGCGCGGCGTTCGACGCGCACCCCGCGCTCGGCCAGCACCGACTCCTGCGCATCCGTTACGCGTCCGATGCCGTTGGTGAACACGGTGAGATTGTGGCTCCACTGGGCGATGAGCAGCGCCCGCGCGGCCAGATCGCTCGTCTCGCCGATGAGGGCGAGTGGCTTGTCGCTGTGCTCGTACCCATCGCACTGCACGCAGCTGAAGAGCCCGAGACCATAGAAGGCACGGATGCTGGGCAGCGCCGGCAGCGTCTCCTTGAGGCCGGTCGCGACCAGCACGCTGGCGGCCGTGACCGCCCTGCTCGGAGACCCGTTCACTCCCCTGGCTTCGATCGCGAAGCCGTCGCCCGCAGGTGCGACCGCGCGAACCGTGGCGAGCTGTAGCTCAGCCTCCGGGTACTGCGTGAGCTCTTCGCGCGCGAGACGGCGCAGCTCGTGAGGGGCGACGCCGTCGCGTGTGATGAAGCCGTGCGAGATCAGCGTCGCGGCATTCCTGGGACGGTTGGCGTCGAGCACCAGCACCCGGCGGCGTGCACGCGCGAGGTTGAGGGCGGCGCTCAACCCGGCGGGCCCGGCGCCGGCGATCACGACGTCATAGTGATCGGGCACTGGTTACAACCGGGATGCCAAGCGGGACAGGCGGGCGATGGACGACTCCTTGCCGAGCAGCTCCATCGACTCGAAGAGCGGCGGGCTGATGCGGCGGCCCGAGATGGCGGTGCGGAGCGGACCGAAGGCGATCCGCGGTTTGAGCCCGCCGCCCTCGATGAGCTCAGCGCGCAGCACTCGCTCGATGTTCTCGTGCGACCAGTCGGTGAGCTGTTCCAGTTCCGCGACGGCCGCGTCGAGGATGAGAGCCGCCCCAGCGCCCGGCATGGCGTCATCGTCGTACTCGATCCGGTCGTCCGGAGTGAACAGGAAGCCGAGGAGTCCCGGCGCTTCGCCGAGAAGCTGCATGCGCTCCTGCACGAGCGGCGCGGCCTCGCGCAGGATGGCCTGCTGTGTGCCGGTCGGCGGGTCGGCGAGGTATTCGCCGAGGTACGGCACGAGGCGCGCCGTGAAGTCCTCGACGGACAGCAGGCGAATGTGGTCCCCATTGATCGACTCGGCCTTCTTCACGTCGAAGCGGGCCGGATTCGGGTTGACGTCGGCGACATCGAAGGCGGCGACCATCTCGTCCATCGAGAAGACATCGCGGTCGTGTGTGAGCGACCAGCCGAGCAGGCTCAGGTAATTGAGCAGCCCCTCCGGGATGAAACCCCGCTCTCGGTGGAGGAAGAGGTTGGACTCCGGATCGCGCTTGGAGAGCTTCTTGTTGCCATCGCCCATCACGTAGGGCAGGTGGCCGAAGCGCGGGATGGCCGTCGCGAGGCCGATCTCGATGAGCGCGTGGTACAGCGCGATCTGGCGGGGTGTCGACGAGAGCAGGTCTTCGCCGCGCAGAACGTGGGTGATGCCCATGAGCGCGTCATCCACCGGATTGACGAAAGTGTAGAGCGGGATGCCGTTCGGCCGCACGACGACGAAATCGACGAACGAACCGGCGGGAAAGGTGATCTCGCCGCGTACCAGGTCGTCGAAGGAGAGGTCGGTGTCTGGTACCCGCAGACGCAGCGCCGGCGCGCGACCCTCAGCGCGGAACCGGTCTCTCTCGGCCTCGCTCAGGTCACGTTCGAAATTGTCGTAGCCCTGCTTCGGATCACGGCCGTTCTCGATGTTGCGAGCCTCGATCTCCTCCGCCGTCGCGAAGCTCTCGTAGAGGTGTCCGCTTGCGCGAAGCTTCTCGATCACCTCGGAGTAGATGTCGCTGCGCTGCGACTGGCGGTACGGTGCGTCCGGACCGCCGACGCCCTCCCCCTCGTCCCAGTCGATCCCGAGCCAACCGAGGGCGTCGAGCAGCTGCAGGTAGCTCTCCTCGCTGTCGCGTTCGGCATCCGTATCCTCGATGCGGAATACCAGCTTGCCGCCCGTGTGGCGCGCGTAGGCCCAGTTGAAGAGGGCGGTGCGGATGAGCCCGACGTGCGGCGTTCCGGTCGGCGATGGGCAGAACCGAACGCGCACGTCGGTCCCGGTGGCAGTGCTGAAGGTGGCAGACATCGCCTGCAATCTTACCGGCGAGCGCCGCAAGCCCGGCCGAGCCGACATCCCGACTGTTCACCCGCGAGGTCTGGCGATCCGGCCTCGCCAGTGATTGGCTGGAAAACGGCCGCCCCGAACCGCGGGACGGACGGAAGCGGATCGGAGTACCGAAATGGCCACAATTGCCGGGCACCGCGTGATCGTGTTTCTCCAGGAGAACAAGACGACGGATTTCTACTTTCCGACCATGGCCGCCTGGGGCGCCGCGGTCGAGAATCGCGGCCGGTTGCTTCAGGTGCCGCCCAACTACGACCAGCCGCACGACCGAAATTCCTGGGTGCACTACCGCATGGGCGACTACCCGGCCCTGGCGGCGCAGGTGGATAACGACGCGGTGATTCCCTTCTACAGCTGGCTCGCGAAGCAGTTCACCTTCTCCGACCACCACTTCGGCTCTGGCTCCAATTCCACGCCGGGGCACATGCTGGCCATCGGCGGACAGATGCCGACCCTCAAGAATCCACCGTTCTTCGGGCCCCACCCGCTGTGGAACCTGCCCTCGATCTTCACGGTGGCCGAGGCCGGCGGGGTGTCCTGGGGCGCGTTTCCGGATGCCGGCGGCTACCCGACCAAGTTCTACACCAGTCTCACGACGGCGCCCGGCAGTTCCAACGTCTATCCACCGAAGGACTTCATCCCGATGGCGAAGGCCGGCACGCTCCCCGAGGTCTGCTACGTCTGGAGTCCATCGGGTTACGACGAGCATCCGCCACTCGTGAGCACTCCCGACTACGTGACGAAGGGCCAGAATCTGGTCTGGAACCGGGTGCAGGCCGTCATCGACGGCGGCGGCTGGGCAGACACGACGTTCATCCTGACCTGGGACGACTGGGGCGGCTACGCCGACTCGGTG
>JAODMH010000052.1 GCA_025465035.1 Microbacteriaceae bacterium
CTGTACGTGGCGGCGAAGGAGTTGCAGGCTCCATACGAACTCGTGCTCGAGATCGCTCGCACCGGCAAGCTCCCCGTCGTGCTCTTCACCGCCGGTGGGGTCGCGACCCCCGCAGATGCCGCACTCATGATGCAGCTCGGTGCGGACGGCGTTTTCGTCGGATCGGGCATCTTCAAGTCCGGCGACCCCGCGAAGCGTGCGGCCGCCATCGTGAAGGCGACCACGTTCTTCGACGATCCCGCTGTGATCGCCGAAACTTCGCGTGGGCTTGGTGAGGCTATGGTGGGGATCAACGTGGCCGACCTGGCTGCTCCGCACCGTCTCTCAGAACGTGGCTGGTAGGTCGCCGGGCCTGTCGACCGGCGCGCCCGTAGTCGGTGTGCTCGCCCTCCAGGGTGATTTTCGCGAACACATAGCTGTGCTCAACTCCCTGGGGGCGGATGCCCGGCCGATTCGTCGGCCGGAGGAGCTTGACGAGGTGGCCGGGCTCGTCATACCCGGCGGCGAGTCGAGCGTCATGGACAAGCTCTCGCGCGCTTTCGGCCTGGCCGATCCGCTCAAGGCGGCCATCTCGTCCGGCATGCCCGTCTACGGCACCTGCGCAGGACTCATCATGATCGCCGACCGCGTTCTCGACGCGATCGCGGGCCAGCAGAGCCTCGGTGGGCTCGACATCTCCGTGCGGCGGAATGCCTTCGGCTCACAGCTCGATTCCTTCGAGACGGATCTCGACATCCCGGCACTCGGCGCCCCGCCCGTGCACGCGGTGTTCATTCGTGCGCCCATCGTCGAAGAGGCGGGTGCGGGCGTCCGTACCCTCGCAAGCCTCAGCGACGGACGTGTCGTCGCGGTGGAGCAGGGAAACCTCCTCGGTACGTCGTTCCACCCCGAGATGACGGGCGATACGCGCTTCCACGAGTACTTCCTCGCGAAAGTGCGTTCGGCCTGACGAGCCCGCGTGGCGTTCCGTCGGCCCGTGGCGCGAGCGCGCTGTGTCCCGAGGCCGTCCCGGTCCTCTCGCGGCGGAGAAAACGCGTCGCGGAGTGAGGTATTTCTCCCTCCGCGAGCATCTAGCTCCGCCGCGTGCGGTGGTTTCTCCGCCGCGAGGGCGGTTCTCCGCTGCGGCCGGCGCGTTCTCAGCCGAGCGGCAGTCTCGCCGCCGCGAGGAGATCGGCGGTGCTGGCTAGAATGTTCAGCATGTCCGGCCACTCCAAATGGGCAACCACCAAGCACCAAAAAGCAGTCAAAGACTCGCGTCGTGCCAAGTCGTTCGCCAAGCTCATCAAGAACATCGAAGTCGCGGCCAAGCTCGGTGGCGCCGACCTCGCCGGAAACCCGACTCTCGTCGACGCCATCCAGAAGGCGAAGAAGACCTCGGTTCCGAACTCGAACATCGATTCGGCGGTCAAGCGCGGTTCCGGTCAGCTCGGGGAAGCAGTCGACTACCAGACGATCATGTATGAGGGATACGCTGCGGGCGGCGTCGCCCTGCTGATCGAGTGCCTCACCGACAACAAGAACCGTGCCGCCGCGAACGTGCGAACGATCATGACGCGCAACGGCGGCACCATGGGCGACCCGGGCAGCGTCGCATACAACTTCAGTCGCAAGGGCGTGATCTCGGTCACCAAGACCGATGCGGTGAGCGAGGACGACATCCTCGCCGCAGTGCTGGATGCCGGGGCGGAAGAGGTCAACGACCGCGGCGCCGGCTTTGAGATCGTCACCGAGCCGGCGGATCTGGTCGCCGCTCGCACGGCTTTGCAGGGGATCGGTATCGACTACGACTCGGCCGACGTCGAGTTCGTCCCCGGTCTCACCATCGAGGTCGACCTCGAGACGGCGCGTCGGGTGTTCCGCCTCATCGACGCGCTCGATGACGATGACGATGTGCAGAACGTCTACGGCAACTTCGAGGTGCCGGCGGACGTGCAGGCGGCGCTCGACGACGAAGACTAGGCCGGCCCCGTAACGGTGGCTGGCACGGCGGGGATGACCAGCATCCGGGTGCTCGGTATTGACCCGGGCCTCACGCGCTGCGGCGTGGGAATCGTTGACGTCACCTCGACACGCAAGGCCACCCTCGTGGAGGTCGCGGTTATCCGCACCCCCCATGAAATGCCGCTTGAGCAGCGGCTGATGCATGTCGGCAACGAGATCGAGCGGCTGCTCGACGAACATCGACCAGACGCGGTCGCGATCGAGCGCGTCTTCGCTCAGCACAACCTGCGCACGGTCATGGGCACGGCCCAGATCAGCGGAGTCGCCCTGCATCTCGCGGCGAAGCGCGGCCTGGTCGTGGGACTGCACACGCCGTCCGAGGTGAAGGCGGCGATCACCGGATACGGCGCCGCCGACAAGAAGCAGGTCGCGACCATGGTCGCCAGGGTCCTCGGTCTCGCCGAACTGCCGAAACCGGCGGATGCCGCGGATGCCCTCGCGATCGCCATCTGCCACGCCTGGAGGCGGGGCGCCGCCGTTGCCGCACCGGGTGACTCACTCACCCCGGCGCAGGAAACGTGGCTCGCCGCCGAGCGCTCCGCGGGGAAGTCGGCGCCCAAACGTAGGCTGGCCCCATGATCTCTTCTGTCCGTGGCATCGTCCTGGGTGTCGCCGGAACGACCGCCGTCATCGAGGTCGGGGGAGTGGGGCTCTCGGTGAGCGTCACGCCCCAACACGCCCTGTCTCTGCGGGTGGGCGCGGAGGCAACAGTGCGCACCGCGCTCATCGTCAGAGAGGACGACCTCTCGCTCTTCGGTTTCGTCGACACGGACGAGCTGGCCGTGTTCGACCTGCTCCGCGGCGTCACGGGTGTCGGTCCCAAGTCGGCGATGGGCGTTCTGGCAGCGATGACTCCAGGCCAGGTCGCGACGGCCGTCGCCACCGAGGACGATTCGGCGTTCCGTAAGGTCTCTGGCATCGGTCCGAAGACGGCGAAGCTCATCGTTCTCTCACTCGCGGGCAAGATGCAGGTCGCTCCGACGGCGGCGCAGAACGCCCCGGTCGCGAAGGCCACGGTGAGCGACAGTGTGCTCGTCGCGCTCGTCGGGCTCGGCTGGTCGGAGCGTGTGGCGGCTCAGGCCGTCGACGAGGCGTTGGCCGGGGCATCCGCAGACCAGACGGCGACCGTGCCGGCCCTGCTTCGCCTGGCCCTCACCCAGCTAGGCCCGCAGCAGACCGCCGGATCGGCCGCGCGGTGAGCGGAATCGAAGATCCGTCGGTCGCGATCGTCAGGCCGACGCCGGAATCGGATGCCGAGCTCGCCTTCGAGGGCGCGCTGCGTCCGAAGACCCTGGCCGAGTTCGTCGGACAGTCGAAGGTGCGTGCACAGCTGCAGCTGCTGCTTCAGGCCGCGAAGCTGCAGAACCGCACGCCGGACCACATCCTGCTGGCCGGCCCACCTGGACTCGGCAAGACCACGCTCGCGATGATCGTGGCTGAGGAGAGCGGGCGCCCACTGCGAATGTCGAGCGGTCCGGCGATTCAGCATGCCGGCGACCTCGCCGCGGTGCTGTCGTCGCTGGTGCCGGGGGAGATCCTCTTCATCGACGAGATCCACCGGATGGCCCGCTCGGCCGAGGAGATGCTCTACCTCGCGATGGAGGACTTCCGCATCGACATCATGGTCGGCAAGGGCGCCGGCGCGACCTCCATACCGCTCGACCTCGCGCCGTTCACTCTCGTCGGCGCCACGACACGCTCCGGCCTGCTGCCCAACCCGCTGCGTGATCGCTTCGGTTTCACGGCGCACCTCGAGTTTTACGCACAATCCGAACTCGAACAGGTACTGGCGCGGGCGGCCGCCCTCCTCGAGTTGCCGATCGACGCTGAGTCTCTTGCCGAGATCGCGGGCCGATGCCGGGGAACCCCCAGGATCGCCAACCGGCTGCTGCGCCGCGTGCGCGACTACTCGCTCGTCCACGACTCGGCCGGTCTCGAAGCGGTGCATGCCGCGCTCAGGCTCTACGACGTGGATGAACTCGGCCTCGACCGCCTCGACCGCGCCGTCATGGACATCATCCTGAGCCGTTTCGACGGTGGACCCGTCGGACTCAACACCCTCGCGGTGTCGGTCGGCGAAGAGGCGGAGACCATCGAGTCGGTGGTCGAGCCCTTCCTGGTGAGGATCGGTCTGCTCGCCCGCACCCCGCGTGGGCGGGTCGCGACTCGCACCGCCTGGAAGCACTTCGGTCTCACACGGGCAGACGGAGCGCTCTTCGGGGATGACCTATAATTCAAGCTGGTCTCACAGTGCACAGGGTTAGACTCCCGGTGTTCTGCCCTATGCACCCTCGGAAGGTTTGTTCGACCCATGGATCCAATCCTCATTGTTGTCGCGGTTGCGCTTGCCGTATTCGTGTTCTTCCAGTTCCGCAGCTCCCGTAAGCGCGCCAAGGAGACCGCGGCTCGCCAGGCGGCGATTCTTCCCGGCGCCGAGATCATGACCAACTACGGTCTCTACGGCACGATCCTGTCGATCGACGATGACACCAACGTCGCCCTCATCGAGACCACTCCTGGCACGGTTCTCAAGATTCACCGCCAGACGATCCTCAAGGTCGTCGAGGACGAGACTCCCGACGTTGTCGCGGACGAGCCGACCGCCCAGCTCAACCAGGACAGCGCGATCGTGTCCGGCGAACCGGAATTCGGTGAGCGCGTCGAGCCAGAAGAGAAGAAGCCGGCCCGTAAGCCCACCAAGAAGACCGGCGAGTAGCCGCTAACCTGATGTTCGCCCACCTGCGATCCGCACGTGGGCCCTCAAGTGTGGAGCGTGCGAACGCCGCAACACGCCCGTAGAAAGCTGAGTTCGCTGTGGCAAGAACGACCCCGGTCAAGAAGGCACTGCGGTCGCTGACCTGGCTCCTGGTAATTGTTGCCGGTCTTACCGCGATCAATGGCGCTGCGGTGCTGTGGGGCCAGGGCACGAACAAGGGTTCGTGGGCGCCGAAACTGGCCCTCGACCTCGAGGGTGGTACCGAGATCATTCTCACCCCGCAGGTGGCGAACGGCGCGGCCCCTCCGACCGCAGACCAGCTCAATCAGGCTGTCTCGATCATCCGCCAGCGCGTCGATGCGAGCGGGGTCTCTGAGGCGGAGATCAACACCCAGGGCAACCAGAACGTTGTCGTGTCTATTCCGGGCGTCGCCGACAAGGCGACGATCAATCGCATCGAGTCGTCGGCCAAACTCGAGTTCCGGGCGGTCCTGGCATCGGATGCCGCGCCGACGAGCGGCGTCGGTTCGGCGAGTGCGACACCGAGCCCGAGTGCCTCGCCGAGTCCGGCACTCCAGTCCACGCCGAGCGTGAGCCCGACGAACGGAAGCGATGAGGCCTGGGTGACGCCTGCGCTGCAGCAACAGTTCACCGACTTCACCTGCGACAAGGTGGCGACGGCGAATACCAACGTCGCGGATCCGAACAAGCCCCTCATCACCTGCGACAGCTCCGGGCAGTACAAGTACATCCTCGGTC
>JAODMH010000059.1 GCA_025465035.1 Microbacteriaceae bacterium
GAAAACTCCCGGATGTCGTGGTCATCACAATCCAATCCTTTCGGTCAGTCAGATGGTGAACCGCGAGTGAAGGGACCGGCAGGGCAGCTTCGTCCGACCGTGGAGCGCGGCGATCTCGAGCGCGACGGCGATCCCGGCGATGGAACAGCCGGCTCGCTCCACAAGCGAGCAGCTCGCCGCGAGGGTTCAGCCGGTCGCGAGAACATCGTCAATGAGGAGCACCCGTGCACCGGGTGCCAGTTCGTCCGGGTGCAGCTGGAGTGTCGTGCTGCCGTACTCGAGGTCGTAGTCCTGCGAGAGCACTGCGCGCGGGAGCTTGCCCGGCTTGCGGATCATGACCACACCATGACCGCTGGCGTAGGCCGCGCTCGCCGCGAGAACGAAGCCGCGGGCCTCAACACCGGCGATCGCGTCGAAGGTACCGGCAAAGGGTTCCACGAGCGCCTCGGTCACGGCACGGAGCGCCGTGCCATCGGCGAAAACCGGAGTCAGGTCGCGGAAGATCACTCCGGCCTCCGGGAAGTCGGGAACGACCCGGCTCAGCCGCTCGATCGCCTCCCGCGCAGCCTCTAGCGCCATCCGTTGTCCTCCCCGATGTGCGGGAGCCGTATGGCCGCCCTGCCTATTGTTACATCGCGTCCGGTGAGGTTCTGCCGAGTTCTCGGCTACGGGGTCTTTCTCCGAAGCGTGATCGAGCCGAGAATGACGGCGCCGATAGCGTAGGCCGCGATGATCAGGAGCTTCCCGCCGACATAGGCGGCATCTTCAGAATCGGCCGCCACCGCGTTCAGCGCGTCGATCGCATGGGAGAGCGGCAGCCAATCCGAGATGGCATGGAGTACGTCCGGAAGCTGGTCGCGCGGAAGGAAGACACCCCCGAGCAGCACCTGCGGAAAGATGATGACCGGCATGAACTGCACGACCTGGAATTCGGTGCGGGCGAATGCGCTCGCGAGGAGGCCGAGCGTTGTGCCGAGCACGGCATCCGCGAGCGCGACGGCGAGGAGAAGCCAGACCGATCCCTCGATCACGAGGCCGCATACCCAGATCGAGAAGCCGACCGCGATGCCGGCCTGCATGATGGCGAGGAGGCAGAAGGCGAGTGTGTAACCGAGGATGAAATCGGCCTTGCCGAGCGGCATCGTGAGCAGACGCTCCAGTGTGCCGGACCGTCGTTCGCGCAGGGTCGTGATGCTCGTGACGAGGAACATGATCGTGAAGGGAAAGAGGGCCAGCATCGCGGGGCCCACCCTGTCGAATACCGGTGTATCGACGAACAGCCACGACATCAGACCGATGAGCAGGCTCGGCACGATGAGCAGGAGTCCGATCGTGCGTGGGTCGTGTCCGATCTGGGCGAGAACGCGTCCTGCGGTGGCGAAGGTGCGGCCGAAGCTCATGATGCCTCCCCCGCGCTGTGCCGAGGATGGTGTTCGACGAGGCGCAGGAATGCGTCTTCCGCATCCTTCGCCCCCGTGACCGCGAGAAGCCCTTCCGGCGTCTCGTCGGCCAACAGCATTCCGTCGCGCATGAGCAGCAGACGATCGCAGCGCGTCGCCTCATCCATGACGTGACTCGAAATGAGCAGGGAAGTGCCCTGTTCGGCCAGGCCGCGGAACAGTCCCCATAGTTCGACCCGGAGCACGGGATCGAGACCGACGGTCGGCTCGTCGAGCACGAGGAGTTCTGGCGAGCCGATCAGCGCGGCCGCGAGCGAAACGCGGCTTTGCTCGCCGCCGGAGAGGGAGCCGACGAGTCGATTCGTCAGTGGGACGAGATCGGTCGCTTCGATGACCCGATCGACCTCTGAGCGATCGGCGCCCATCACCGCACGAAAGTATGTGAGATTCTGCCGAACACTGAGATCGTCGTAGACGCTCGCCGACTGGGTGACGTAGCCGACCCTCCGGCGCAAGCCCGCGGCCCCGGCCGGACTGCCGAGAACCTCGACAGAACCGGATGCGATCCGTTGCACGCCGACGATCGAACGCATGAGCGTCGTCTTGCCGGATCCGCTCGGTCCGAGCAGGCCGACGACCGTCCCTCGCGGCACCGAGACGTTGAGGCCGTGGAGCACCTCGTGCTTGCCCCGGATGATCCGGAGGTCGCGCGCCTCGATGGCAGGCTGGGACCGCACGCTTCCGCCCGCGTCATCCGGTTTGCTCTCCACGAGGCGAGCCTAAACCCGCCCTCGGAGTTCGCTTGGAGCTTGCCGCGAAGCAAGCGAGAGCGGAGGAGTCCTTGGTTATAGTTGTGAAGACGTGTCGCGCCTCCCGCAGCGCCGCACTGCGTAGCCAAGAGAGAGCAGCAATGGAACTTCTCATCATCGTAGGAATCATCGTCCTGCTTGTCGTCATCGTCGGTATCTACCTGTGGTCGACGTACAACGGGCTCGTGCGACTCAATGTGCGCGTCGATGAGGCGTGGAGCGACATCACGGTGCAGCTCAAACGCCGTGCCGACCTGATCCCTAACCTCATCGAATCCGTGAAGGGCTACGCCGCCCACGAGAAGGGCGTCTTCGAGGCGGTGACGAAGGCCCGCGCCGAGTCGATCAGCGCAAGCACTCCGGCCGATGCCGCCGTCGCGGAAAACCATATGCAGTCGGCGCTCAAGAGCATCTTCGCGGTGGCCGAGGCGTACCCGCAGCTGCAGGCGAGCCAGAACTACCTCCAGCTGCAGGGCGAGCTCGTCGACACGGAGGACAAGATCCAGGCCTCACGTCGCTTTTACAACGGCGGCGTCCGCGAGATGAACACCAAGGTCAAGACCTTCCCGAACACGCTGTTCGTGCGCAGCCTCGGCTTCACGGAGCGCGAGTTCTTCGAGGTCGCCGACTCGGCGGCCATCGCGGAACCCCCGCGTGTGCAGTTCTAGGCCTGCGGGTCGAGCCCGTCGAGACCTCTCTTACCCCACTGAGTAGCGGCACATGTATCGCGCCATAGCGAAGAACAAACGCAACACCGTCTTCATCATCCTGCTGTTCCTGCTCATCATCGGCGGGCTGGGAGTGCTTGCCGGCTACGTGTACCAGAGTTGGTCGATCTCGATCACTGTCCTCGTCGTCGCCACCGTCTACGCGCTGATCCAGTACTTCGCGGCAAGCAGGCTCGCCGTGTCGATCTCCGGCGGGCGCGAGATCCAGAAGGCCGACAATCCGCGGCTCTATCGCATCGTCGAGAACCTGTCGATCACCGACGGCCTGCCGATGCCGAAGGTCTACATCATCAACGACCCGGCGCCGAACGCCTTCGCGACAGGGCGCGACCCGCAGCACGCCTTCGTCGCCGCCACGACGGGTCTGCTCGACATCATGGACGACTCGGAACTCGAGGGCGTCATGGCCCACGAGATGGGGCATGTGCAGAACTACGACACCCGCGTCTCGATGATCGTCTTCGGCCTCGTGGTGGCCATCGGGTTCATCGCCGATCTCTTCCTGCGCTTCGCCTTCTTCGGCGGCGGTCGCAGCAACGATCGCAACAACGGTGGTGGCGGCGGCAACCCCATCGTGCTCGTCTTCGGTTTGGTCGCGATGATCATCGCCCCGCTCGTGGCCGCCGGAGTGCAGGCCGCGATCTCACGGCAGCGCGAATATCTCGCCGATGCCACGAGTGCCATGACGACCAGGAACCCGGATGCCCTGGCCAGCGCCCTCGAAAAGCTGGCGCAGTACGGCCGCCCGATGCAGCGACAGAACAGCTCGATGTCCCACCTGTGGATCTCCGACCCGAACAGGCCCGGCATCATGAGCCGTCTCTTCAGCACCCACCCGCCGATCGCGGACCGGGTCGCCCGCCTGCACCGGATCGGCGGGGAGTTCTAGCTTCCGGTCGCGGCAGTGTCCCGGTCGCGAAAGTCGCCAAATTGCCCTGTTGCGGCACCACCTGGGGCAATTTGGCGACTCTCGCCAGGCTCGGCGACCGGTGCCGCGCGGCGCTCAGCCGACCGGTGACACGCCGAGCTCAGCGGCGAGCGCACCGGCGAGATCCCCGCGCCCCATGACCTCGATGCCCTGGAGTCCCTGCCAGTCGGCGGTCTGGCGCAGCAGCGGCGCGAGACGCGCGGCGGTCTCGGGCGGGGCATCCACTTCCGTCCAGGCCGACTGCACGCGCAGAACGCGGTTCTGCCGGTCGCTCTTGAGGTCGACCCGACCCGCGAGCCTGTCGTCGATGAGCAGCGGCAGCGTGTAGTAGCCGAAGATCCGCTTGGCTGCGGGGGTGTAGATCTCGATGCGGTAGCGGAAGCCGAACATGCGCTCGGTGCGATCGCGTTCCCATACGACGGGATCGAATGGCGAGAGCAATGCAGTTGCCTCGATACGGCGCGGGACGCGGGCATCGCGGTGCAGCCAGGCCGGCCGGTTCCAGCCGTCGACGGTGATCGGCAGGAGTTCGCCGGCATCCACCAGATCATCGATCGCGGCACGGGCCGGCTCCTGCTTGAGTCTGAAGTAGTCGGCGAGGTCTCGCGGCGTGCCGATGCCGTGGGCACGAGCCGAGGTACTCATGAGCTGCCGGATCGCATCCTCGCGGGGGACGACGGCGCCGAGCACCCGGTCGGGGAGCACCGACTCGGCGAGCGCGTAGGTGCGTTCGAACCGCTGACGCCCGGCGGTCACGACGTCGCCGAAGCGGAAGAGGAACTCGAGGCCCGCCTTCACATCCGACCAGCCCCACCAGGGACCGTTGCGCTTGTTGGCGTCGTGTTCGATCTGGCTGGCGGCGAGCGGGCCTTTCTCGGCCAACTCCAGCTTCAGCCAGTCGAGCATCTCGGCGTTGGACTGCACCCAGCCGGCTGCCGTCGGGCCGTATCTCTTGCGGAAGTCGTCCATCCGCCACCGGAACAGCGGCCACGACTCGACCGGGATGATCGCGGCCTCGTGGGCCCAATACTCGATGTAGCGGCCCTTTTTCACGAAGGTGAGCCGGTCGAGTTCTGCCTTGTCGTAGGCACCGAGACGCGAGAACAGCGGCAGGTAGTGGCTGCGCTCGAAAACGTTGACGGAGTCGAGTTGCAGCAGCCCGAGTCGGTCGATCGCCAGGTTGAGCTGCCGAATGCCGGTGGCCTCTGGGCGAACTCGACCGAAGCCCTGTGCGGCCAGCGCGATGCGCCGAGCCTGTGCTGCCGACACCGTCGGGACGCGCGAAACCTTCTGAACCATCGGTACCGACCATAGTGGCCGCCACCGTCAGTGCGAGGACTCCGGCAGCGACAGCACGTCGACGACGCTGTCGAGGATGTAGTGATGCGGATGCCGCTCCAACTCGCTCCGACCGACGGCACCGGTCAGCACGCCGACGCCGACCACGCCAGCGTTGCGCGCCGCCAGGAGATCCACCACCGTGTCGCCGGCGGCGAGTACCGCGTGAACATCGGTGACACCGGTCTTCTCCATGGCGTGGTGGATCAGGTATGGGGCCGGTCGTCCCGCAACGACCTCCGAGGTCGTGACCACCGCATCCAGCAGGTGCTTGCTTCCCGTGCCGACGGTCCAGCCCAGCGACTCCAGCAGGGGCACCGCGACCTCATCGGAGAAGCCGGTGGTCAATGCGACAGCGATTCCGCGTGCGCCCAGCGACCGGAGGGCGTCCTCGACGCCGGGAAGAGCGACGGGCGGGTTCTCCCGGTACGCGCGGGCCAGGACCTCGAGGAAACGAGCGAATGCGGCATCCACCGCCGCCGGTTCCGGTTCCACCCCGCCGAGCCCCATGAGGGCGGCGATGGCGCTGGACTTCTCGGTGCCCATCCACTGCTGCAGATCGGTGGCGCCGACGGTGGCACCGGTTTCACGCACGCTCTCCGCGAGGGCGACATAGACGAGACCGTGATCGTCGATGGTGGTACCGGCCATGTCGAACGCGACGAGTTCGATCATCCGGTACCCCACATCCTGTTGTGGGTCCAACCAATCAGGGTGCGGTGAACCGATCGTGAACGGCAGGGGGTCGGCGGGGAACGTCGGGCGAATTCTTGCTCGAGAGAGTTGACCTGCCGCCCGCTCGTCCGCAGGGTCGATAGTCGTGACTTCTCATGATCGAGTCCTGGCCGAGAGCGATGTTCTGATCGTGGGGGCCGGGATCATCGGGCTCGCTCACGCGGCCGAGGCGGTGCGGCGCGGGCACACCGTCACGGTGATCGATCGTGACAGCCGTGCGGTCGGTGCGTCGGTGCGCAACTTCGGGCACTGCTGCGTGACCGCGCAGTCGAATGACCTGCTGGACCTGGCTCTGCTCGCGCGCGAGCGCTGGCTGCACTACAGCGACGTCGCCGGGTTCTTCTCCGTGTCCGCCGGAGCGCTCGCCGTGGCTCGCAGTGCGGAGGAGCTGGCCGTGCTCGACGAACTGTCGGGGCAGCGCGAGACCGGTCAGGTACGGCTGCTGACGGCTACCTCCGTGAATGATCGACTGTCAGCCGGCGCCGGATCGTCGGTCGTCGGCGGGGCACTGCTGCGTGACGACCTCCGGGTCGACCCACGGGAGGCGGTCGGCGCGCTCGCCGCCTGGCTCGAGGCACAGCCGGGGGTGCGATTCTTCTGGCGCACGTCGTACCTCGGTGGCGACGGCGAAAGCGCAGCGACCTCGCGCGGAAAGGTTCGCGCGGCACGCACCATCGTGTGCGTCGGACACGACCTCGACTACCTGTTTCCCGCGCTTGCCGAAGAGCACGAGGTGCTGCGGTGCGGCCTGCAGATGGCGCGCGTGGAGGCGCCGCACGGCACGCGGATCGGTCCCGCGGTGCTGACCGGAACCTCGATGCTGCGCTACCCGGCGTTCACGGAGACCGACGCCTCGGCCGCGCTGCGCTCGAGGATCGCGGCCGACGATCCAGACCTCATCGACATCGACGCCAATGTCATGTTCACCCAGCGGCCGGATGGCTCCCTCCTGGTGGGCGACAGCCACCGTTACGATCTGACGATGGATCCGTTCCAACGGGAGTCGACCTCCGAACTGCTGCTGCGACGGGTCGCACAGGTTCTCGGCGTGGAGTCACTGCGAATCGTCGAACGCTGGCAGGGCGTCTATGCGTCAAGTCCGCAGCATCCGTATCTCCTCGCGGAGCCGGTGCCGGGCGTCGCCGTAGCCTCGGTCACCTCCGGCGTCGGGATGACCATCTCGTTCGGTCTCGCCCTGCGGCACTTCGACACCCTCGGTTGAGCGAATCGACCACGGCAGGCTGGACTACCGCCGTTGTCCTTCCGTTCACCCATCGGCTTCCGGCGCTTAATCAGGCGGGGTGACGATGCCACAAGGTCAGCTTTCGGTATCCGATAGTTCGCTCCACAGCGCGAACGACCGAGGGCGACACTATGGAGGATTCCTTGATCAGCAAGCGTTACTTCGCCGGAGTCGCTGTCGCGGCAGCCGTCGCGATCTCACTCACCGCGTGCGCAGGAAACGGCAGCGGTACCGGTGCGAGCACGAGTCCGGTGGTGGCGAAGACAGCCGCCAGCGCTGCCGACTTCGGTGGAATGGACGCTCTCGTCGCTGCGGCGAACGCCGAGGGTCAGCTCAACGTCATCACCCTCCCGCCGTCGTGGGCGAACTACGGCAAGATCATCGCGGGCTTCGAGAAGAAGTACCCGAAGATCACGATCAACTCCGCGAACCCGGACGGCTCGAGCGCCGACGAGGTCTCCGCGGCGAAGGCCCAGAAGGGCCAGACCACCGCACCCGATGTCTTCGACATCGGCACCGCCGTCCTGCAGCAGAATCTCGACCTCGTCGCTCCGTACAAGGTGGCCAACTGGGCCGACATCCCTGCAGATTTCAAGGATGCCGCCGGCAAGTGGTACTACGACTACACCGGTCT
>JAODMH010000061.1 GCA_025465035.1 Microbacteriaceae bacterium
CGACATCCGGATCGGAGAAGCCGCGGACGACCTGGGCGATCGCATCGGCCTCACGGATGTTGGCGAGGAACTTGTTGCCGAGGCCCTCGCCGACCGAGGCGCCCTTGACGATGCCGGCGATATCGACGAAGGACACCGGGGCGGCGAGGATGCGCTCGCTGTTGAAGATGCTCGCGAGGGTGTCGAGCCGGGCATCCGGAAGACTCACCACGCCGACGTTGGGTTCGATCGTCGCAAAGGGATAGTTAGCCGCCAGCACCTGGTTCTTGGTCAGGGCGTTGAACAGGGTGGACTTGCCGACATTGGGCAGACCGACGATCGCAATAGTGAGAGCCACGGGCCATTAGTCTACGGGCGCGGATCGTATCGGCGCCCGGGGCAGCGAAGCGCGGAAGCAGAAGGTGCGATACGGTAACTCGAACTCGTCTCGTCCGGCGAGCGCGGGATCGGTCGCGACCAGCGCTCGCACACCGTCGAGGATCTCGGCGCGCCTCTCCTCGTCCGCCGTGATGACGTAGCTTCGGGATGCGACGAGCGTGAGCAGCCCGTCGAGGTCGGTCTTCGCGCTCCAGCCGACCTCGAAGCGCTCGGTCGGGCCGAAGGGTGCGCCGATGGTGATGGAGGTCTGCATCGCCCGCTCGGCCTCGCTGCTGCCGATGACCTCGCTGAGCCGTTCGACCCACGGCGCGCTCTCGTCACGGATGTTCCAGACCAGCGCGAGGGAGCCGCCTGGCTTCAGGACGCGTGCCGCCTCCGGCACTGCGCGTTCCTCGTCCACCCAGTGCCAGGCCTGGGCGGCAGTGATCAGGTTGACGCTGGCGTCCGGCAGGGGAATGTTCTCGGCCGTGCCCTTGAGCGCACGTACCGAAGGAAGAGCGTGCGCCAGCACGGCACGCATCTCGTCGTCCGGCTCGACCGCGATGACCTCGAGGCCGCGGGCGACGAGGGAACGCGTGAATTTTCCGGTGCCGGCGCCGAGATCGAGGACGGCCCGCGTGCCCTCTGGAATCAGCCAGTCGACGGCATCCCGCGGATAGGTGGGGCGGGCGCGCTCGTATTCGTCGACAGCGCCGCCGAATGAGTTCGCCTGCTCTTTTCTCAGCTCGTCGTCCATGGGTTTCACGCTACCCGTCGATGTCGGCGACGAAGGCCGCGATTCCCTCTGGCGGCATCTCGAAGCCGATCGAGCGGCTGGGGTTGACGACGAGTCCCGCGCCGGGAGGCATCGAGACGAGCAGCGAACGTCCGAGAACGGAGAGGGCGAAGGAGGCGAGTTCGCCGAAGTCCGCGATCTGATCGAGGTGGGTGAAGACCGCAAGCATCATGATGCCGTCGTTATCGAAGAGCAGCGGCTGCAGCTGGCTGAGATTGTCGGTGACCCTGGTCCCACTCGGCACGAGGACCTGGGTGGCCGCGAAGGTGGTGAGCACGTCGAACGTCGAAGCGCGTCCCTCCTGGGCGAGCACGATCATCCGCTCGAGTTCGGTCGGCGCCCGCAGCTCGGTCATCCGTCAATCCTAGGTTTCCGTCGACGCCCTCCGACCGGGCATAGAGTCATCGCATGTCTATGGAAGACACCTCCGCCGCGGCCGTACCCGCTCATGCAAACGCCGTCGTGATCGGGGCGGGGCCCGCCGGGCTGGCCGCGGCGGCTGAACTCCAGCGTGCTGGCTTCGCCGTGCTCGTGCTCGAGAGAGCGGACGAGGTCGGTTCGAGTTGGGCGGGACACTACGACCGGCTTCACCTGCACACGGCGCGGACGATGAGCTCGCTCCCGGGCCTCGTGATTCCACGCGCCTACGGACGCTGGGTCGCCCGCGATGACTTCCGCAGCTACCTGCGCGACTATGCCGACCACCATCGACTCGACGTGCACCTCGGAGTCGCCGTGACGGCCGTCGACCGGCATGATGACGGCGGCTGGAGCGTCGTGACCTCTGCGGGCACCGTCGCCACCCCGCTCGTCGTCATCGCCACCGGATATAACCACAGCCGCCGTGTGCCGCAGTGGCCGGGGCTGGAGGGTTACGGCGGCCGCGTCATCCATTCGAGCGAATACCGCAATCCGGCGGAGCTCGGCGCGCGACGAGTGCTTGTCGTCGGACCAGGCAATAGCGGGAGCGAGATCGCCGCGGACCTCGCCGAATCCGGCGCGTCCGTACGACTCGCGGTGCGGACGCCGCCGAATATCGTGAGACGGCAGGTGGCCGGCATCCCTGGGCAGGTTCTCGTGCTGTCGATTTCCCCGCTCTCGACAGCGATGGGCGACCGAGTCGCCCGTGTGCTGCAGCGCTTCACAGTGGGAGACCTGAGCCGGTTCGGGCTACCCCCGGCTCCGCGCGGAGTCGTGACGCAGATGGAGCGAGACGACGTGACACCGACGATCGACGTCGGGCTTATCGCCGCCCTCCGTGCCGGTTCCGTCACCGTCGTTCCCGCCGTCGCCTCCTTCACGGCCGACGCCATAGTCCTGGCCGACGGTACCGAGGTACTGGCCGACGCCGTGATCGTCGCCACGGGGTTCGAGCGGGGGCTCGAAACCATCGTCGGCCGACTCGGCGTGCTCGCGCCATCCGGTCGACCGCTCGTCAACGCGGCGGCCCAGCTGCCCGGGCGGCCAGGGCTCTACTTCCTGGGGTACTCCAATCCGCTCTCGGGCAACATCCGTCAACTCAAGATCGACGCGCGGGCGATCGGGAGACACGCGAGGCGGAGCGCAGCACCCTGAGTCTGGCGGCGCGCGCGGGTCGCGCGGGCACCGTCGGTCGCGCGTGAGAGCATCGGATCGTGCCAGTGAATTTCACCGCGATCGACTTCGAGACAGCCAACTCATCCAGCGCATCCGCCTGCTCGGTCGGGCTCGTCAAGGTCCGTGACGGCGATGTCGTCGACAGGGTGAGCTGGTTCATCAAGCCGCCGCTCGGCCACGACCACTTCAACGAATGGAACACCCGCATCCACGGCATCATGGCTCCGGATGTCGCGGACGCCCTGCTCTGGAGCGAACAACTCCCCGACCTGGTCGCCTTCGCCGACGGCGACCACCTCGTCGCCCACAACGCCGGATTCGACATGGGCGTGATCGCCGGAGCGTGTCGCGCGAGCTTCGTCGACATCCCCTCGTTCAGCTACCTATGCAGTCTGCAGATCGCTCGCAAGACCTACAACCTCGACTCCTACCGACTGCCGGTCGCCGCGATGGCCGCCGGCTTTGAAGACTTCGCGCACCACGACGCACTCGCCGACTCCGAGGCCTGCGCCGCGATCATCGTGCACGCCGCCCGCCGCCACGACGCCGACTCGATCGAGGAGCTGGCCAAGGCTGCGAGCGTGCGCATCGGCGCGATCGGCACGGTCGCCGCGGTGCGTCGCCCGATGGCGATGGGCTGACACGAGCCGGTCTGCTGTCGAGCACGTCTGCGCGGTCGGGCACGTCCTGCGGCGGTCGGGCAGGTTCTGCGTGGCCCCGACTCGTCGCGGCGGAGAAAAGGGCTCGCGGAGGTAGGCGGGACTCCCTCCGCGAGGTAGCTTCTCCGCCACCCCAGGCGGTTCCTCCGCCGCCGCAAAATATCTCCGCCACCGAGAGCAGTTTCTCCGCCGCAAGAGGTGGTTTCTCCGCCGCCGGGCACGAGCTCGCGGGGTGGGCCGCAGACCGTGCGACTCGGACAGCGCGGCTAGCGGTTCTCCGGAAATCCCAGGTTGACGCCCGCGTGCGACGGATCGAGCCAGCGTCGCGTCACCGCCTTCTGGCGGGTGAAGAAGTGGATGCCGTCGGGACCGTAGGCCTTCGTGTCGCCGAACAGCGAATCCTTCCACCCACCGAACGAGTAATAGGCGACAGGGACCGGGATCGGCACGTTGATGCCGATCATGCCGACCTGCACCTCACGTTGGAACCTGCGCGCCGCTCCGCCGTCGTTCGTGAAGATCGCCGTGCCGTTGCCGTATCTGCTCGCATTGATCAGCGCGACGCCGTCCTCGTAGGAGGCAACCCGCACCACCGACAACACCGGCCCAAAGATCTCGTCGCTGTAGACGGTCGACGTGGTAGGCACCCGGTCGATGAGCGTCGGGCCGAGCCAGAATCCGTCAGCGTCACCATCCACCTGAACACCGCGACCGTCTACGACAACCGTCGCCCCGTCCGCTGACGCAACGTCGATGTATCCGGCAACCCTGTCCCGATGCTCCCGGGTGATCAGCGGACCCATGTCGCAGTTGCGCCGACCGTCGCCCACCGTGAGCCCCGACATCCGCTCGGCGATCTTCGCGACGAGTTCATCGGCGACCGGTTCGACGACGACGAGCACGCTGATCGCCATGCAACGCTCGCCCGCGGAGCCGAAGCCGGCGTTGACCGCCGCGTCGGCCGCGAGATCGAGGTCGGCATCCGGCAACACCAACATGTGATTCTTCGCACCGCCCAACGCCTGCACGCGCTTGCCGTGCCTGGTGCCGGTCTCGTAGATGTACCTGGCGATCGGCGTCGAACCGACGAAGGAGATCGCGGCGACGTCCGGGTGTTCGAGCAGGCCGTCCACCGCGACCTTGTCACCGTGAAGGACGTTGAGCACGCCGTCGGGAAGCCCGGCCTCCTTGAACAGCCGAGCGAGCCAGACGGATGCGGACGGGTCCTTCTCCGACGGCTTCAGAACGACGGTGTTCCCCGCGGCGATGGCGATGGGGAAGAACCACAGCGGAACCATGGCCGGGAAGTTGAACGGGCTGATCACGCCGACCACCCCGAGCGGCTCGCGCGTCGAATAGACGTCGACTCCTGTCGACACGTTCTCGCTGTACTCCCCCTTCATGAGGTGCGGGATGCCGGTGGCGAACTCGACCACTTCGAGTCCGCGCGCGATCTCGCCGAGCGCGTCGGAGAGCACCTTGCCGTGCTCCGCGGTGAGGATCTCGGCCAGCTCCTGCTTGCGGGCGTTGAGCAGCTCACGGAAGGCGAAGATCACGGCCTGCCGCCTGGCGAGCGATGTCTCCGCCCAATCCGGGAATGCGGCGAGCGCTGACGCGACCGCGGCGTCGACATCCGAGACGGAAGCCAGCCTCACCTCGCGGGCGACACTGCCGAGGGCTGGGTTGTAGATGGGTGCCGTGCGCGTCGAATCGCCCTCGAATGGTGCGCCGGAAGTCCAGTGGTTAACGATGTCCATGCGGCCATGGTAACCGGGCGCCATAGCCGAATTTCCGCGTTCTGCCAGACCGTATTGTTCTTGAAATGTTTGGTGTCGTGCGGGCCGTCCGGGGATTGTCGGCCGTCGCTGTCACACTGGATTCATGGATCCCATAGTCGCCATCGTCATCGGTCTCGCAGTCGGCGTCGTGCTCGGCCTGCTGATCGCGCGCAGCCGGCACGCGACCTCCGATCCGCAGCTCGACCCAGCCCTGCTGGCCGCGCGCCAGGAGAACGCCTTGGCGCAGGTGCGGACGGAGGAGGCCGCGGAACGCTCGCGGCTGGTCGCCGAGCTCGCCTCGATCCAGGCCACGGCCGTCGCACTCAAGGATCAGGTCGAGGCACAGCAGGACCAGTACCGCGACCTCGTCGAACGGCAGCGACTCGAGCGGCTGGCGGAGGCCGAGCGGCAGCAGAACGAGAGCAAGGTCCTGCAGGCGCTGACCCCGGTGCAGGAGTCGCTGCGCACCATGCAACTCAAGGTCACCGAACTCGAGACGCAGCGCAGCCAGCAGCACGGAGAGCTGAGCCAGCAGCTACGCAATGCCACCGAGTCAGAGGAACGCCTGCGCAGCACGGCCGAGTCCCTCGCGAGCGCGCTGCGCAACAATGCGACCCGCGGCGTCTGGGGTGAGACCCAGCTGCGCAACGTCGTCCAGGCCGCCGGCCTCATCGAGCGGGTCGACTTCGACGTGCAGTCCAGCATTTCTTCGGATGCCGGGGCGGGGCGGCCAGACATGGTCATCCACCTGCCGGGCGGCAAGAACATCGCGGTGGACGCGAAGGTACCGTTCAACGCGTATCTCGAGGCGAGCCAGATCGCCGTGACAGCGACCGGCGAGGAGGGTGCGAAGCGCGAGGCACTCATAAAGCAGCACGTTCGGGCAATTCGCGCTCACATCGACACTCTGAGCAGCAAGGCCTACTGGGGTGGGCTCGAAGCCTCCCCCGAATTCGTGGTCGCTTTCATCCCCTCCGAATCGCTCGTCTCGTCCGCCATGGAAGCCGACCCCGGAATCATGGACTACGCATTCTCAAAGAAGGTCGCGCTCGTTTCGCCCGTGTCCCTCTGGTCGGTGCTCAAGACAGTCGCCTTTAGCTGGCAGCAAGACGTCGTGACGCAGGAGGCGAAGATGCTCTTCGACCTGAGCCGCGAGCTCTACGGCCGCCTCGCCACCCTCGCCAGCCACGTCGAGAAGCTCGGCCGGTCAATCGAGAACACCGTCAAGCACTACAACGGTTTCGTCGGTTCGCTCGAACGCCAGGTGCTACCGTCGGCTCGCAAACTCAGCGTGCTCGACGAGTCGAAGGTGCTCGGTACTCACGAGGGAATCGAGGAGGTGCCCCGTGAGCTCACGGCCTTCGAACTCGTCGCGGAACTGGACATGATGACGCCGGTCGAGGCCGAGTCGGGCCACCGCAGCTAGAGGGCTGTCACAACCACTTCTCTGCAAGATGATCCGCGCTCACGCGGCGGATCGTGCCCGATTTGCCGCGAAGCACAATGCTTTCGGTGCGGATGACGGGACCCATCTTGCGCACTCCCGCGACCAGCCCGCCGTCGGTCACCCCCGTCGCGACAAAGTAGGTGTTGTCGCTGGTCACGAGATCGTTCGCCTCGAGCACGCGGTCGAGATCGTGGCCCGCGTCGATCGCCTTCTGACGTTCTTCGTCGCTGTTCGGGTGGAGTCGGCCCTGGATGAAGCCACCTATCGCCACGAGTGCGCAGGCCGTGATGATCCCTTCCGGGGTTCCGCCGGTGCCGACGCACATGTCGATGCGCGTCCCGTAGAGCGCGGCGTTGATGCCCCCCGCGACGTCCCCGTCGAGCAGCATGCGCGTGCCGGCGCCCGCGGCACGGATGTCATCGATCAACTGGGCGTGCCGTGGTCGGTCGAGCACCGCGACTGTCATATCCGCGACATCCTTGCCCTTGGCCTTCGCGAGTGCTCGGATGTTCTCCCCGATCGGCTTACGCAGATCGACCACACCCTTGCCCTCGGCGCCCGTCACGATCTTGTCCATGTAGAACACCGCGGATGGATCGTACATACTGCCGCGGTCGGCGACAGCGATCATGGAGAGCGCGTTCTGCCTGCCGGCTGCGGTAAGCGAGGTGCCGTCGATCGGATCCACGGCGATATCGCAGGCGGGACCCCGACCGTTTCCAACGTTCTCGCCGTTGTACAGCATCGGCGCGTGGTCTTTCTCGCCTTCTCCGATCACGATGACGCCGTCGAAGTTCACCGTGCCCAGGAACTTCCGCATCGCGTCTACCGCGGCCCCGTCGGCGGCGTTCTTGTCTCCGCGCCCGATGAAGGGGACGGCCCGGATGGCGGCCGCCTCCGTCGCACGTACCAGCTCCATGCCGAGGTTGCGGTCGGGGTGCAGGAAGTGCGTTCCGGTGTCGGTGTTCACATTTCAACCCTAACGAGACGGCCTGCCGCCGCCCGCGTCGCACCGGAAGAAAGATTGCCGGTTCTTGAGGCCGAGCCCGGACAACGGGAGCGCGGATGTCGCGTCCGCTGTCCGGAGAGCAACCTCGGCGTCCGGCCAATAGACTCGAATGACGACCTGCCAGTGCCGGGAACCGGCCTTCGAAGGAGAACAGCAATGCCCATCGCCACCCCCGATCAGTATTCGGAAATGCTCGACAAGGCCAAGGCAAACGGTTTCGCGTATCCGGCGTTCAACGTGTCGTCGTCACAGACCATCAACGCCGTGCTCCAGGGCCTGACCGAGGCCGGTTCGGACGGCATCATCCAGGTCACGACCGGCGGCGCGGACTACTTCGCCGGCCAGACGGTCAAGAACCGCGCATCCGGGGCTCTCGCCTTCGCCGCCTTCGCGCACGAGGTCGCGAAGAACTACCCCGTCACGGTGGCGCTGCACACCGACCACTGCCCCAAGGATGCGCTCGACGGCTTCGTCATCCCCCTCATCGAGGCCTCCGCGGCCGAGGTGAAGGCAGGACGCAATCCGATCTTCCAGTCCCACATGTGGGATGGGTCGGCCATTCCACTCGCGGAGAACCTCGAGATCGCAAAGACGCTGCTCCCCCGCATGAAGGCGATCAACGCGATCCTGGAGGTGGAGATCGGCGTGGTCGGCGGTGAAGAGGATGGCGTGAGCCACGACATCAACGAGCACCTGTACACGACCCTCGACGATGTGATCGAGACCGTCGAGGCGCTCGGCCTCGGCGATCAGGGCCGCTACATCGCCGCCCTCACCTTCGGAAACGTGCATGGCGTCTACAAGCCGGGCAACGTCAAGCTGCGTCCGGAACTGCTCGGCGAGATCCAGGCTGGCATCGCTGCGAGATACGGCACATCGGCCAAACCCCTCGACCTGGTGTTCCATGGCGGCTCCGGCTCGACCGACGAGGAGATCGCCACCGCGGTCGCCAACGGCGTCGTCAAGATGAACATCGACACGGACACCCAGTACGCCTTCAGCCGGTCGATCGCCGACACGGTGCTGCGCAACTACGACGGATTCCTCAAGGTCGACGGCGAGGTCGGCAACAAGAAGATCTACGACCCGCGGGCCTGGGGCAAGCTCGCCGAGACCGCGATGTCGAAGCGGGTCATCCAGGCGACGGAGCAGCTGGGTTCGGCTGGACACTCCGGCTCCTAGCCGACGGCCGGCGCCGAGCCGATCGATGCCGACACGAACTCCTGGCTACCGCGTCCCGCTGAGGTAGCCCGTGAAGGTCGGATCGCCGAACATGAGGATGCCGATGCACACGCCGCTGACGATCCAGGCGGCCGCCGCTCCCGCAATGGGCACGTAGAAGGCCAACCTGCCAGAACGCAGCAGCCGCGCGGTGACGAACGCCGTGATCACATAGAGCACGGCATTGGAGACGTTGATCACGACGCCCAGCGATGTGGCCAGGCTCGACGGCGGGAAGGTGCCGATGCCCATCGAGGTGTAGACCTGGTTGAGCACCGTCGCCAGATTGGCGAACTGAAAGAACCCGGTGACGACGTTGACCGGCCCGTAGGCGAGCAGCGCCAGGGTCAGCACGAGGTCCCAGCGTCTCGGCGCTCCCTTCGCCCGCGACGGCACGGCGAGTGGCGGTGGGCTCTGCGGAGTGACCTGACCGCGGGTCGGAATGGCCGCTCCCATCGCCTTCGCCTGGTCCTGTGGCGTCGCGTACTCGCCGTACTGCGGACGCGGACGTGGGTCGGTCATCGTGACTGCCAATCCAGCTGGCGGGTCCGTCCCCCGAGGCCGCGATCGTCGGCCTGGCCGTTCGCGTCTCTGCGCAGTTCCTTGGGAAGCGAGAACATCAGGTCTTCCTCGGCCGTGACGATCTGCTGGACATCGGCGTAGCCGGCATCCGCGAGATCGTCGAGTACCTCCTGCACGAGCACCTCGGGCACGGAGGCACCGCTCGTGACGCCGACCGTGGACACACCGTCGAGCCACTCCTGCTGGATCTCGCTCGCGTAGTCGACGCGATAGGCGGCCTTCGCACCCTTCTCGAGGGCGACATCCACGAGCCGGACGGTGTTGGAACTGTTGGCCGAGCCCACCACGATCACGAGTTCCGCCTCCTCCGCCACCTTCGTGATTGCCACCTGACGGTTCTGGGTGGCATAGCAGATGTCGTCGCTCGGCGGGTTGTGCAGATTCGGGAAACGCTCGCGCAGCAGCCGAACCGTCTCCATCGTCTCGTCCACGCTGAGGGTGGTCTGGGACAGCCAGACCAGATTGTCGGGGTCCGTGACCTGGATGCCAGCCACATCGGCCGGGCTGTTGACGAGCGTCGTGCGCTCCGGCGCGTGACCCATTGTCCCTTCGACCTCTTCGTGGCCGGCGTGCCCGATGAGCAGGATCTCGAAGTCGTCCCTCGCGAAACGCACGGCCTCGCGGTGCACCTTGGTCACGAGCGGGCAGGTCGCGTCTATGGCCCGGAGGTTGCGGTCGGCGGCGGCCTGCACGACGGCCGGCGACACCCCGTGGGCAGAGAACACGAGATGGGAACCTTCCGGCACCTCGTCGACCTCGTCGACGAAGATGGCGCCCCTCTTCTCGAGGGTCGAGACGACGTGGATGTTGTGCACGATCTGCTTACGCACGTAGACCGGCGAACCGTAGTGCTCGAGCGCCTTCTCGACAGCGATCACGGCGCGGTCTACTCCTGCACAGTAGCCGCGGGGGGCGGCGAGCAGCACCCGCTTAGGCCGGCCGACGGGGTTGTCCCTTAGCCTGTTACGTACCGCGGGAATCCGTGGCATGTCGAGGCTGGCGGCCGCGCCGTTGGTTATCGTGCTCACGGGTGGATTCTACTTCGCGGGCGTTCACGCAGGCTGGGAGGCCCAGATGGCAAGTCACGAGATACGCGAGGCATACCAGAACCTGGTGCTCTCCCTCCGGGACGAAGACGATGTCACGGTGGATCCGACAGGCCTCGCCGTGCACGGCACGCTGTTCGCCTTTCTCGAGCAGGACGCTCTCGTGGTCGAACTCCCCGAAGCGCGGGCGAACGATCTCGTCTCGCGTGGTGTCGCGCGCCGCTTCACATCCGAGGGCCAGCCGAGCCGCAAGTGGGTTCGCGTCAACGACAGACAGCTCTGGGACGAACTGGCGCATGAGGCGCACGAGTACGTGGGCGAGCCGCCCGTCGGCGGTCAGTCGTGACCATCGTCGACGGCCCATCCACCGTCGACGCCCCCTGGCCCGTCGCGCTGCTCTCCAACAAGATCAAAGGCTGGATCGATCGGCTCGGAACGGCATGGGTGGAGGGCGAAATCACCCAGTGGGGCGTCTCCGGCGGCAACGTCTACGGCAGGCTCAAAGACCTCGAGGCAGACGCCACGGTGGGCTTCACCGTCTGGTCGTCGGTGCGCGCGAAACTTCCGGATGATCTAAAACAGGGCGACCGCGTCGTCGCGCTCGTCAAACCCAATTACTGGGTCAAGGGTGGAACCCTCACCATGCAGGTCTTCGAAATGCGCCACGTCGGCCTCGGTGACCTGCTCGAGCGACTCGAGCGACTGCGGCAGAAGCTCACAACCGAGGGGCTCTTCGACCTCGACCGCAAGAGACGACTGCCCTTCCTCCCGCACTGCGTCGGCCTCATCACCGGCAAAGATTCGGATGCCGAGAAGGACGTACTGCGCAACGCCCAGCTGCGCTGGCCCGCGGTCGAGTTCCGCGTCGTGCACACCGCCGTCCAGGGGGATCGTGCCTCTGCGGAAGTGACCGCGGCGCTCACGGCGCTCGACGCCGACCCCGAGGTCGACGTGATCATCGTCGCCCGCGGTGGCGGCGACTTTCAGAATCTCCTCGTCTTCAGCGACGAGACTCTGGTGCGCACGGCGGCCGCCTGCCTGACCCCGATCGTCAGCGCCATCGGGCACGAGGCCGATCGGCCGCTCCTCGACGACGTGGCCGACCTGCGGGCATCCACCCCCACCGATGCGGCGAAGCGGGTGGTCCCCGATGTCGCAGAGGAGCTGAGCCGCGTGCGGCAGGCACGGGCGCGCATCGGCAGCCGGGTCACCGGCCTGATCTCCACAGAGATCGACCGGATCGAACAGCTCAGGTCCCGTCCCGTGCTTGCGAACTCAACCTGGCTCGTTGATTCGCGGGCGGAGGAACTCGGCCGTTATATCTCGCGCAGCGCGGACCTCATAGAACTGATGCTCGAACGCTCGCACACCCGCGTCGTCGAACTCCGCTCGCAGTTGCGCGCGCTCTCGCCGCAGCGCACCCTCGACCGCGGCTACGCCATCGCTCAGCTGCCGGACGGCACCGTGCTGCGCAGCGAAAAGGATGCCAGGACCGGCACTCCTCTCCTCCTCACCCTCGCCGACGGAACTGCTGGCGCAACCGTGACAGCCAAGCCGGCCGCCCCCGGGCGGGCTCGGTAGAGTTAAGCCGTGGCAGCAACTTCTCCCTCCGGCAGCTCCCCCACCGGCAACTCCTCCACCAGCAACTCAGCGATCGACGACGTGGCCGAGTTGAGCTATGAGCAGGCTCGTGACGAACTGGTGCGCGTGGTGAACGAACTCGAACAGGGTTCGTCGACTCTCGAAGAGTCGCTCGCGCTCTGGGAACGCGGCGAGGCACTCGCCCGCCGCTGCGAAGAATGGCTGATCGGGGCCAAAGCCAGACTGGATGCGGCTCGAGCCGCATCCTCCGACTGAGACCGTGTCCGTTCCCCAGGATCGACCACCGCGCGTTGTCGCGGAACTCGGCCGACCCGAAACCCCTGAGGAGACCGCGGCGCGCAGGGCGGAGAACTCCCGCAGGCACCGCTCCAATCAGACTCTGGTCAATCTCGTTGTGGCGCTGCTCGCCTCGCTCGGCATCGTGCTCTTTCTCGTACTGGTCGTGGTGCGCCCCACTCAGCCGAGCCGCGCGCCGGTCGACTATGTCACGATCGCCTCGCAGGCCCAGCCCCAGGTGACGAACACCCTCGCCGCTCCGCCGCTGCCCACCGGGTGGACGGCGAACAGCGCCGGCCTCACCACGGGATCGGACGGGGTCGTCGCATGGTCGATCGGCTTCATCACACCGGCGGAACAGTTCATTGGTCTGACGCAGGGCATCGACGCGAACCCGACCTGGGTATCCAACCAGCTCGAAAAGGCCCCTGCGACGGGCATGACGACCATCGGCGGACTCCGCTGGACGGTCTATGACCAGCGCGACAAACAGGACACCGGCAACTTCGCCTACTCGATGACGACGACGGTGGGCACGAACAGCGTCGTGCTGCACGGCACGGCCAGCACCGGCGAGTTCGCCGTGCTGGCGACGGCGGTAACGAAACAACTCGGCGGGACGAACGGAGGAGGCAGGTGATCGAGGAACGACGGACTCCGGCGCAGGCCTGGCGCGAGATGGCGCGCGGGAATGAACGATTCGTGGCCGGCGCGCCCAGCCATCCCCGGCAGGACGTCGAGCGCCGCGAACAGCTTGCATCACGTCAGGCGCCGCACGCCGCGCTCTTCGGGTGCAGCGATTCCCGACTCGCCGCCGAGATCATTTTCGATAAGGGTCTCGGCGACCTCTTCGTCGTGCGAAATGCTGGTCAGATCATTTCGGATTCCGTGCTCGGATCGCTCGAGTATGCCGTGGCGGTGTTGAACGTGCCGCTCATCGTGGTGCTGGGCCACGACGAATGTGGCGCGGTGTCGGCGGCGATCGAGTCGCAGCAGCCCGATTCCGTGCCGCTTCCCCCACACATCTTCGGTCTGATCCAGAAGATCATTCCCGCCGTGAAGCGGGTGCAGGCGGGCATTCCTGCCGACGTCGAGCCGGATTCATCCGAGGTCGGGCGCGAGCATCTGCGCGACACCGTCGCCGAGCTGCTCGAGACCTCGGAATTGATCAGCGATGCTATCGCCGCGGGTACGCTGGCTATTGTTGGTGCGAATTACCGGCTGCTCGAGGGCACGGCCGTTCCCGACATCGTCGTGGGTGAGATTTAGCGCTCACGCGCCGGTCATAGAACAGAGAACAGGAAGACACAGCG
The DNA here is from genome assembly GCA_025465035.1 of Microbacteriaceae bacterium. GTDB lineage: Bacteria > Actinomycetota > Actinomycetes > Actinomycetales > Microbacteriaceae > Lacisediminihabitans. The sequence goes on from JAODMH010000061.1 coordinate 13,683, forward strand.
CCGTGAGCAGTTCCCCGCAGGAAACAGAAGGCCAGTACCGCATCGAGCACGACACGATGGGCGAGGTGCGGGTTCCGGCATCCGCGCTCTACGGCGCACAGACCCAGCGTGCGGTGGAGAACTTCCCCATCTCCGGCCTGGGACTCGAGCCGGCGCAGATCGTGGCCCTCGCCAGGATCAAGCGCTCGGCCGCCATCGTCAACAAGGAACTCGGCATCCTGGATGCTCAGGTCGCCGACGCGATCGTGTTGGCCGCGGATGAACTGATCGCGGGCCGGCATCACGACCAGTTCCCCGTCGACACCTATCAGACCGGCAGCGGAACCTCCTCGAACATGAACATCAACGAGGTGCTCGCGACGCTCGCGACCGAGTTCGCCGGGTCCCGCGTGCATGCCAACGACCACGTGAACGCCTCCCAGTCGTCCAACGACGTGTTCCCGACCTCGGTGCACGTCGCCGTCACCGGCGCGCTGCTCGGTGATCTCGTTCCGGCGCTCGAGCACCTGGCGCAGTCGCTCGAGAAGAAGGCCGAGCTGTGGAAGAGCGTCGTCAAGTCCGGCCGGACGCACCTCATGGACGCCACCCCGGTCACCCTTGGCCAGGAGTTCGCCGGTTACGCCGCCCAGATCCGCCGCGGCATCGAACGGGTGCAGTCGACCATCGTCCGCGTGGCCGAGGTGCCGCTCGGCGGCACCGCCGTCGGAACGGGCATCAACACGCCGGCCGGATTCTCTCAGAGGGTCATCGCGCTGCTGGCCTCAGACTCTGGCCTGCCGCTCACCGAGGCGCGCGACCACTTCGAGGCGCAGGGCGCCCGCGATGGACTGGTCGAGGCATCCGGTGCTCTCCGAGTCATCGCCGTGAGCCTCACCAAGATCTGCAACGACCTGCGCTGGATGGGCTCCGGTCCGAACACCGGTCTGGGCGAACTGCACATCCCCGACCTCCAGCCCGGCTCCTCTATCATGCCGGGAAAGGTGAACCCGGTGATTCCCGAGGCCGTGCTGATGGTGGCCGCGCGGGTGATCGGCAACGACGCCACGATCGCTTGGGCCGGGGCATCCGGAGCCTTCGAGCTCAACGTCGCCATCCCGGTCATGGGCACCGCGCTGCTCGAGTCGATCCGCCTGCTCTCGAACTCCACGGTCGCCCTCGCCGACAAGACCGTCGACGGGCTCCGGGCCAACGTGGAGCGTGCGCGTGCGCTCGCGGAGTCGTCTCCGGCGATCGTCACTCCACTGAACCGGGTGATCGGTTACGAAGCCGCGGCGAAGGTGGCGAAGAACGCGGTGAACAGGGCGATCACCATCCGTGAGTCCGTCATCGATCTCGGCTTCGTCGAGCGCGGAGAGGTCACCCTCGAGCAACTCGACACGGCGCTCGACGTGCTCTCGATGACGCGACCACCGCAGGGCTGATCACTTCGCGGGCGTGCCGATCTGTTTGATGGGCACGCCGTCGAAGTTGAGCACCGTGCGCCCCAGCACACTGTCCGCAAGATTGATCGGAATGAGCACCGAGGTCGAGTCGGCCTTCCCGCCATCCGTCGCGCATTCCGTGAGGTGCGCGATGTTCGTCTCATTCGGTGGATTGGGCTGTCCGTAGTACACGCCGATGGTGATGGTGGACGAGGTCTCGACCACGGCCACCTGATAGGGGATGCAGCGCTTGTCGCCGCGCACCTGCACGACGATGTCGGCCATGTCGAGCGCGCTCAGCCCCACCGACGGATCGGAACCGATGTAGCCGTTGCCGGCGGAGGTGCCCACGTGCGTGAAATTCTTGAGGTCGAAGAGGTAGGAGGGTGTGCGCGTGGCACCGCTCACGGGCTGGTAGGCCAGGACGGGCTGCACGACGAGTCCGCCAGGCTGCGCGCTCAGCGGCGTGAACACGCGATCGACCACGACCGGCTCGGGAGAGCCCCAGACGCGCTGCCCTGCGGTCTGAGTGTGGGTCGTGGGATTCGCCAAGCTCCGTTGCGGCGCCGTGTCGAGCGAAATTCCGCACGCCGCGACCGCGACCAGAGCGACCGCTGCGACCACACGATGGATGCCGACAGCGATCGCGCCGGGGCCACCCACGTAGGGATCGCGACGGCTCCACCCGGTGAGCACCCGCCATTGGCTCCGTGGCGAAATGAACCCCCACAGAGTCAGGATCAGCAGTCCGAGGAGGACTGAAATCACGATGGGGTTCACGCTATGAGCCTAGGCTGTCTACCCCTCTCGTCAGGTTCTCACGATCCCTCGTCAGGGCTTTGCCAGCTTACGATCTCTACGACAGCTCATTGGATTCCAGCATCTCCGTCACGAGGGCCGCGATCGCCGACCGCTCGGAACGGGTGAGCGTGATGTGGCCGAAGAGCGAGTGGCCCTTGAGCGTCTCGATGACCGAGGCGACGCCGTCGTGACGACCCACCCGGAGGTTGTCGCGCTGGGCGACGTCATGGGTGAGCACGACCCTCGAATTCTGGCCGATACGGCTCAGAACCGTCAGCAGAACATTGCGCTCCAGCGATTGCGCCTCGTCGACGATCACGAAGGCGTCGTGCAGCGATCGCCCGCGGATGTGGGTCAGCGGCAGCACCTCCAACAGCCCGCGCTCGATCACCTCATCGAGCACATTCTGCGAAACCACCGAACCCAGGGTGTCGAACACGGCCTGGGCCCAGGGATTCATCTTCTCCGCCGCGTCACCGGGCAGGAAACCAAGTTCCTGGCCGCCGACGGCATACAGCGGACGAAAAACCATGATCTTCTTGTGCTGTTGCTTCTCGAGCACGGCCTCGAGGCCGGCGCAGAGCGCAAGAGCGGACTTGCCGGTGCCGGCACGTCCACCGAGCGAAACGATGCCGATCTCCGGATCGAGCAGCATGTCGATGGCGAGTCGTTGCTCGGCCGAACGGCCGTGAAGCCCGAAGATGTCACGGTCTCCGCGGACCAGGCGCAGCTGGCCGGGGGCCGTCACCCGCCCGAGTGCCGAACCGCGGTCGGAGTGGATGACCAGACCGGTGTTGATCGGCGTGTCGGCGACCAGCCGCGAATGAAGCGCTTCGTTGTCATAGAGCTGCGCCATCTGCTCGGAGCCCAGCGTGACATCCGCCATCCCCGTCCAACCGGAGTCGACCGCGAGCTCGGCGCGATACTCCTCCGCGGCGAGACCGATCGATGCGGCTTTGACGCGCAGCGGCAGATCCTTCGACACGACCGTCACATCAAGTCCATCGTTGGACAGGTTGAGCGCCACTGCGAGGATGCGCGAATCGTTGTCACCGAGCTGCAGCCCGGAGGGAAGCACTGCCATGTTGGAGTGGTTGAGCTCGACGCGAAGCGAGCCGCCGTCGCCGACCTCGATCGGGAAGTCCAGCCGTTCGTGCTGGAGCCGCAGCTCGTCCAGGTTGCGGAGGGCCTGACGCGCGAAATAGCCGATCTCCGGGTCGTTGCGTTTCGATTCGAGTTCGGTGATCACGACCACCGGCAAGACCACGGGATGTTCGGCGAAGCGGAAGATGGCCTTCGGGTCAGACAGCAGGACCGAGGTGTCGAGCACATAGGTGCGCTCGGCGGTCTTGGCCTGCGAATCTGACTGGGGAGTTTGGCTTGTCTTCCGCTTGGTGTATTCGGGCAGTGCCACGTTTGCTCCATCCCCGAGCGCTCAGCGCTCGGATCCAGTCCCGTGACGGCCAACGTACATTTCGAAACGAACTTACGTGGCCGTCTCGATCAGGCGCCATACCTGATGTCTTCGACGCTACGTCTCCGCCTCCGGCCGGCTCGCAACGACACACCCCATCCCGTGTTACGAGAGGGTTAATTCACCGGGCGGTCAGACGGTGATGGCCGAGGCGTAACTGGTGAACGATGCACGGAGCATGTCGAAGGTCTCGTCGTCGGTCGACACGTGGGGGCTGACCCGCACGCTGCCTCCCCGCGTCGTCACCGAAACACCGTGGTTGAAGAGGGATGCGGCGAGCACGGTGAGCTGGTCGGCCGCCGGTTCGAGCACGACGATTCCCGCGCGCTCATTCTCCGCCCGCGACGATGACACTGGCACCGCATACTCGTCGGCGAGCTCGATCACCCGCGACACCTTCTCCGCCAGCCGTGCGCCGATCGCCGCGACGCCGACGTCGGCAATCCCCTCGAGGGCCGCCGCGAATCGCGCCTGGGCGATCGGACTCGGGGGGCTGATCGTGAAGGCCCCGGCCCCATGGACCGGGGGAAGCATCTCTTCGAGCGGATCGCCGTCCGCGGCCTTGAAACCGGAGAACACCGGTGTCAGGTGTTCCGCTGCCCGATCGCTCAGCGCAAGGAAGCCGGTGCCCCAACCCGCGCGCACCCACTTCTGTCCGCCAGAGGCCACGACATCCGCCACCCGGTATGGCGCATCCACCACTCCGAAGCCCTGCATCGCATCAACGATGAGCAGGCGGTCGCCGATGACCTGGCGGATGCCCTCGATGTCGGTCAGATAGCCGGTGCGGTAGTCGACGAGGCTCACGGCCACGGCGGCCGTGTTCAGGGTGAGCTGCTCCCGGACGACGCCCGGTGTGACCGGACCGCCCGCCGTGTCGAGGTGGATCGGAGTGAGCACTCCGAGCGCATCGGCAGACCGCGCGGCCGCATAGGTGATGCTCGGGAATTCGGCCGGCGAGAACAGCACGCCCCCCGTCAGTCCGAACATGACGTGCATGAGCCCGGTGCTGGTGTTGGGTTGGAATGCGATCTGGTCTGACCGAAAGCCCGTCACCGCCCCGACGGCGTCACGAACGCGCTCGTCCTGCCGATCGAGGCTCGTCAAACTGCCGAAACGCGCGCGACGCAGCAACTCGAGCTGGCCCTGGCTCTCTTCGATGACGGAGGGCGCGAGGGGACCGACGTGCGCGAAATCCAGAAACCCTGGCTCCTCGCCGAAGCCAGCCGCATAGGAGTCGATGGTGGTCATGTCTCAACTACCGTACCGTCGCTGCCGCCGGGCATAGTCGCGTAGGGCGCGCAGGAAGTCGACCTCGCGCAGGTCGGGGCCGAGCGCCTCCACGAAGTAGAACTCGCTGTGCGCACTCTGCCAGAGCATGAAGTCGCTGAGCCGCTGCTCGCCGGAGGTGCGGATGACGAGGTCGGGGTCCGGCTGCCCCCCGGTGTAGAGGTGATCGCCGATGAGCTCAGGAGTGAGGATCTCGGCGAGCGCATCGAGGGTGCCGCCCTCGTCTCCGTGCTTTTTGACGATGCTGCGCATAGCATCCGCGATCTCACGTCGGCCGCCGTAGCCGACGGCGAGGTTGATGTGCAGGCCGGTGTTGTCCTTGGTCCGCTTTTCGGCCGCCTGAAGCGTCGCGATCAGCGCCTGCGGCAGTCCGTCGGCGGATCCGACGTGCTGCACGCGCCAGTCACGGAAGTGCGACAGGTCCTCCGCGAGGTCGGCGATGATCTGGAAGAGCTCCTCGAGTTCGTCGGACTCACGCCCGGTGAGATTATCGGTGGACAGGAGGTAGAGCGTCGCGACGGAGATCCCGAGATCGTCGCACCAGATGAGGAACTCACGAAACTTCGCGGCCCCCGCCCGATGACCGTGGGCCGCTGTCTCCAGAAAGCGCTGGCGCGCCCAGCGACGATTGCCGTCGAGGATCATCGCAACGTGTCGCGGCAGTTCCACCTCTTTGAGCCGGCGACGAATCCGGTTCTGGTAGACACCGTAGAGGATGCCTCGCCCCAGCGGAATTTCCCGTTTTGCCACGTCACCACGCTAGTCCACCCGGACTGTTCCGCGGTGATGGGTGCTTTTCGACGGGAGCCGAGAGGGGCATATGCTGGCGCAATGAGCCAGGACGGACACGACCGTAGCGTGCATGAGGACGACTCTGGCCTGCCCAGCATTCCACTACTGGAGGACGCCCTCGACCGTCCCGTCGCCGAACAGAAGCCGACCTGGCGCGGCTGGATCCACGCCGGCACCTTCCCGGTCGCGATCGCGCTCGGCATCGTGCTGATCACCCTCGCCGACGGGGTCGCCGCAAAGCTGAGTTCGGCGGTCTTCGTGCTCTCCTCGTTGCTGCTCTTCGGCGTCTCGGCCCTCTACCACCGCTTCGACTGGAGCGAGAGGACGAAGCGCCTGCTCAAGCGCCTCGACCACTCGAATATCTTCCTGCTCATCGCCGGCAGCTACACACCGATCACCGTGCTCTCCCTGCCGCAGGACAAGGCGGTGCTGCTCCTCTGCCTGGTCTGGGGCGGCGCGCTGCTGGGGATCGGCTTCCGGATCTTCTGGATCGGAGCGCCCAGATGGCTTTACGTGCCGCTCTACCTGCTCCTCGGCTATGCGTCACTCGCCTTCATCGTGGACTTCTTCACTGCGAACGCCGTGATGATGACGCTCATCCTGGTCGGCGGGATCTTTTACACGATCGGCGCCGTCGTCTACGGCTTCAAGCGGCCGAATCCGATACCCGGGGTCTTCGGCTTCCACGAGATCTTCCACGCGCTCACGCTGCTGGCGTTCCTCTGCCACTGGACCGGCATCTTCCTGGTCGCGACCCACCCGCCCACCGTCGGTTGACGCTCGCTCATTCGCGCGGGTCGTCACCCATTTTGTCGGCCTCGGCCCTGTCTGCAGCTGCCCGCTCGGCCTCGAGTTGCTCGCGAATCTCTCCGCGGTAGCGCACCCGCCGGATGCGGCGCACGAGATCGATGCTGAGCAGGACGACGATGGCTGCCACACCGAAGGTGAACGCGAAGCCGACCCAGGTCGGCGTGACCGAGTTGTCGTCGAAATTGGGCTTCGGCACTCCGGTCGCCGTCTGGATGATGGCGAAAGCGAGGGAGTTCATGCTGTTCCTTGAGGGTCGTTGACGATGCCGGCGAAGAGGTCCGTCTCGGGAAGGGTGGTATCGACGATGGATGTCACCAGCTGAAAGTCTTCGTATGGCCAGGCCGCCCGCTGCAGGTCGTTCGGCCAGAAGAAGAAGGCGCTGTCAGGTGCCACCTGACTCGCGTGTGCCCGGAGCGCGCGGTCGCGCACCTCGAGATACGCTCCCACCGGGACCTGGGAGGTCATGGAGCCCGATCGATCCCGCATCCACTCTCGGGTGCCCGCGAGCTGCTCGAGCAGCGGAGAGCCCGGATCGGCCACGGCGAGTTCCTGGTACATCGCATCGATGCGCTGGTAATTGAAAATGCGGTCGTAGTAGACCTTGGAGATCTGCCAGGCCTCGCCGGCATCCGCATACCGGGCGGGGTCGGCCGCGGCCTCGAAGGCGTACATCGAGATCTCGTGGGTGCGGATGTGATCGGGGTGTGGGTACCCGCCCGCCTCGTCGTAGGTCACCAGGACCTGTGGCCGATACTCACGGATGATCCTCACGAGCGGTTCCGCGGAGATCTCGATCGGGATGAGTGCGAAGCAGTTCGCCTGCAGCGGCTCGTCGTTCTCGGGAAGCCCGGAATCCCGGTAGCCCAGCCAGCGGTGCTGGAAGCCGACGATCGCCTGCGCCCTGGCCATTTCGACGCGGCGGAGACCCGCCATGTCCCGCTCGGCCATGGCGCGTGCGTCGAGTCCGTCATTCAGCACGTCTCCGCGCTCGCCGCCCGTGCAACTCACGATCATGACCTCGTCGCCGCGGTCGCGATAGTAGGCATAGGTGCCTGCACCCTTGCTCGACTCGTCGTCGGGATGGGCGTGCACGGCGAGCAGGCGCAGTGTCACCGAACTCCTTCGCCCTAGCGGATAACCTTGACCTCAAGACTAATCGCCAAGGATGTTCTCATGACCGCCACCGACCGGGTCGACCGGCCCGATTCCGCCGCGCTTGACGCGCGCTACGGTCGCACACCGGGAAAGAAGCGCCGCGATCGCTGGATCTATCTCATCGCCGGCGCGCTCTGCGCCATCGTGGTCGTGACCTGGGTGATCTGGGCCGGCCTCGATCAGGCTGCGAGCACTCTGGATGCGCAGGACACCGGCAACACGATCATCGATGACCGCACTGTCAGCATCAGCTATCAGGTGTCGATGCCGGTCGGCAGCACCGCGAGTTGCGCCCTGCAGGTGCAGAACGAGGCGCACGCGATCGTGGGCTGGCGCGTGGTCACGCTTCCGGCATCCGTCAAGTACACGACGGCCCACACCGATACTGTGCGGAGTTCGGAGCAGGGCGTAATCGGCTTGATCTACCGCTGCTGGCTGACCTAAGCTGGATCAATTCGATCAGAGACCGGCCGAGCGGCCGGTCTCATTTCTTTATCCCGATCGTTCGGCACGGTTGAAGAAAAAAACCAGTGGCCGTAACCCGGGTAGTTCACCCTAGGAGCGCAACGTGTCCAATGAGACCACCGAAACCTGGCTCACCCAGGAAGCGTTCGACCGCAGAAGTGCGGAACTCGAGCAGCTCTCGAACGAGGGCAGAACCGAGATCGCGAAGAAGATCGAGGCCGCCCGCGAAGAGGGTGACCTGAAGGAGAACGGCGGATACCACGCCGCCAAAGAGGAGCAGGGCAAGATCGAGGCCCGCATCCGCGTTCTCACCGAACTGCTTCGTCATGCCAAGGTCGGCGACGCCCCCGCAAGCACCGGAACCGTACAGTCGGGAACCGTCGTCACGGCGAAGATCCTCGGCGAGCAGAGCGTGTTCCTGCTTGGCAGCCGGGAGATCGTCGGCGAAGACAGCAGCGACCTCGACGTCTACAGCGAGGGCAGCCCGCTCGGCTCCGCGATTCTCGGCCACAGGGTCGGCGAGACCACGAGCTATCTCGCGCCGAACGGCAAAGAGATCACCGTCGAGATCGAAAAGGTCGAGACCTACACCGCGTAGCCACGGTCATCCGTTCGCGATTGGAAGTGGTGCTGCCGGATTGCGCTCAGAAGTCGATCCGAGGGTCATAGCCCGCCTCGATGAGATGGCTCAGCACCCGTTCGACGTGCTCGGTGCCACGCGTCTCGACACTCAGCTCGATCTCAACGTCGCTGATGAGGGCGTTGCGTCCGTGGCGGGTGTGCAGCACCTCGACGACGTTGGCGTTCGCCTCCGAGATGAGTTCGGCGACTCTGGCCAACTGGCCGGGACGGTCGGGCAGCATGAGGCGGAACCTGAGGTAGCGATCGGATGCCGCGAGCCCCCGTGAGATCACGCGCTCCATCACGAGCGGATCGATATTGCCGCCGCTGAGGATCGCGACCGTCGTTCCGGCATTCACCACCTGGCCGGTCATGATCGCCGCGACCGACACGGCGCCAGCCGGCTCGACCACGAGCTTCGCGCGCTCGAGCAGCACCAGCATGGCCCTGGCAATGTCGTCATCGGTCACGGTGATGATCTCGTCGACGGCATCCTTGATGATGTCGAAGTTCAGTATGCCCGGCTTGCTCACCGCGATGCCGTCGGCGATCGTCGGGGTAATCGTGATCTCGGTCGCGACACCGTTGCGCAACGAGACGGGGTAGGCGGCGGCGTTCTCGGCCTGCACCCCGATGACGCGCACGGTGCGCCCCTCGAGGGCGAGACGCTGCTTGACAACGCTCGCGACGCCGGCGATGAGACCGCCGCCGCCAATCGGAACGATGACGGTGTCGAGGTCGGGCACCTGGTCGAGGATCTCGAGACCGAGCGTTCCCTGACCGGCCACGACATCCGAATGATCGAAGGGCGGGATGAGGATGGCGCCCGTGGATGCCGCGAACTCGGCGGCGGCGCGAAGCGGTTCCTCGACGGTGTGACCGCGCAGCACCACGTCCGCGCCGTAGTTGCGGGTCGCCTGCAGCTTCGGAAGTGCGACGCCGACGGGCATGAAGATCGTGGCGGCGATGCCGAGTTCCCGTGCGGCGAAGGCGACACCCTGAGCATGGTTGCCGGCAGATGCCGCGACCACTCCCCGCGCCTTCTCCTCGTCGCTGAGGCGTGCCATGCGGTTATAGGCACCGCGGATCTTGTACGAGCCGGTGCGCTGCAGGTTCTCGCACTTCAGGTACACCGGGGAGCCGAGCAGTTCGGCGAGGAATCGCGAACTCTCCATCGGCGTGACCTCGGCCACCCGGGAGACCACCGATCTGGCGCGTTCGAAGTCGGCTAGGCTCGGGCCGGCCAGTGTGGTCTCAGGCATCGCGCAGGACATCCTTCAGGGTCGGGTGCGGTGTCGTGCGCCACTCCCCGCGCGCGACGTAGTTGATCATGACGTTGAGAGTCGCGACGACGGGAACCGCGAAGAGGGCCCCCGGGATGCCGGCGAGGAATCCGCCGGCGGCAACCGCGAAGACGACCGCGAGGGGATGCACCTTCACAGCTGTGCCCATGACGAACGGCTGCAGCACATGGCCCTCGATCTGCTGCACGAGGATGACGATCGCGAGCATGAGCACGGCGGCGAATGGATTGAGGTAGATGAGGGCGATGAAGACCGCGAGCACGCCGGTCAGGACCGCGCCGACCACCGGAATGAAGGAGCCGAGGAATACGGCGACCGCGATCGGGATCACCAGCGGGAATCCGCCGAAGAAGAGCCCCAGGATGTAGGCGCCGAGACCGATGCCGACCGCGTCGACGAAGGCGACGAAGATCTGCACGCGAACGAAGTTGGTGAGGGTGATCCAGCCCGCGCGACCCGAGCCGTCGACCGCGCCGCGTGCCTTGCGGGGGAAGAGCCGCACGAACCAGGCCCAGATGCCCGCGCCGTCGATGAGCATGAACAGCGTCGCGAAGAGGGTCAGCAGAACTCCGGCGAGGAAACGGCCGGCGGTGGAGCCAACGGACAGGGCTCCGGAGACGAGCGCCTGACTGTCTTTCTGGATGGCGGCCAATGCCTGGCCAAGGTAGGCATTGATATCCGAATCGGTCAGATGCAGCGGAGAGGCCAGCAGAAACTGTTTGAGGTCGTTGTAGGCCTGCACCGTCTGCTTCTGCAGGTCGGGAAAGCCGCCGCGGATCTGGAAGACCACGAGCACGACGAGTCCGGCGACGATGGCGATGAGACCGATCTCGGCGACCGCGATGGCAAGCCACTTCGGCCAGCGATGACGCTGCAGGAAGTGCACGAAGGGCACGAGCAGTGCGGCGAGCAGGATCGCCACCATGAACGGCACCACGATCTCGCGCAACTGCACGATGAGGTAGACGAAGACCGCGACGACGCCGACGACCACGAGGACACGCCACGACCAGACGCCGGCTATGTGCATTCCGATCGGCACGGTGGCCTCTGCTCGCTCCTGTGCCGCCCCGGCCCGGTCAGACGCGACCGGAGCCTGAGGTGTTTTTCGCCGTCCAAACGTCACCCGGTCAGTCTACGTCCGCGCGTATACGCCGAGCGGTATGGATTCAGGATGCCCGCGCGCTCACAGCGACCGGCCTGCCGTCGAGTTCGAGGTGCACTGTTTCGCCGGTGAGCGGGCGCATGCGCACGTCGTGCTGTACGAAGAGCAGAGTGCCGTCATCCAGTCGCACCTGAGTGCGTCGCAACGATCCGAGGAAGCTCGACACGACCACCGTCGCGGGGATTCCCCGCGTCGCGAACGAGATGTCCTCAGGGCGGATGAAGGCCGTCACCTGGCCGTTCTCCGGTCCCGTTCCCAGCAGCGGCAGCATCGTTCCGAACACGGAGACCGTGTCGCCCGTCAGCTCTGCGTCGACCGCGTTGCTGAGGCCGACGAACGTCGCGACGAACGAGGTCGCGGGCTGGGTGTAGAGATCCTCGGGCGAGCCGACCTGTTCGATGTTGCCGTCCCGCATGACGGCGACCCTGTCGGCGACGGCGAGCGCCTCCTCCTGATCGTGGGTCACGAAGAGTGTCGTGATGCCGAGGTCGGTCTGAATGCGGCGGATCTCGTCGCGCAGCTGAACACGCACCTTCGCGTCGAGCGCGGAGAGCGGCTCGTCGAGCAGCAGCACTCGCGGACGTGTGACGAGGGCACGCGCCAGGGCGACGCGCTGTTGTTGTCCGCCGGAGAGCTGGTGGGCATATCGCGCCCCGAGGTGACCGAGTCCGACCATCTCGAGTGCCTCGATCGCGCGGGAACGGCGGGCTGCCGCATCCACCTTGCGCATCCGAAGCCCGAACTCCACGTTCTGCATGACGGTCATGTGCGGGAACAGCGAGTACGCCTGGAAGACCATGCCGATGTCGCGCCTGTTGACCGGTGTGTTCGCGACGTCGCCGCCGTCGATCAGGATGCGGCCATCCGAGATGCTTTCAAGTCCGGAGAGCGCGCGCAGCACGGTGGTCTTTCCGCAGCCGGATGGACCGAGAAGCGCGATGAACTCCCCCGGCGCCATGGAGAGATTGACGCCGGTGAGCGCACGGTGACCCGCATAGTCCTTGACGACATTCATCAGTTCGACCGTCGCGCCTCCGCGGGCCGTCGTCGTCGTTTCCATGGCTGCCGTTCGCGTTGTGGTTGTCATGCTGACCTCCGGTTGCGACGGCCGCCACTGCCGAGGCGGCCGATGAGAATGAGAAGAACGAAGACGAAGAGCAGCGCGAAGAGTGAGAAGATGACGGCGACATACGGGTCCGTGTGCTGGATGAGAACCAGAGCGGTCTGGAACGTGTTCTGGCTGAGGAATGACGCAATCGTGTACTCGCCGAGCACCACGGCAACGGTGATGAAGCAGGACGCGAGGATGCCGCGCCTCAGGTTCGGCAGGATGACCCTCCACAGCACGCTGCTCCAGCCGGCACCCAGCGAACGGCTCGCCTCGCTGAGGATCACCACCTCGACCGCCGCCAGGTTTGCCGCGATCGGCCGGTAGGCGTACGGCAGCACGATGATGCCGACGGCGAAGGCCATCGTCCAGGGATAGCTCCCGAAGATGCCCGCCACGACCGAGTAGACCGGCACGAAACCGACCACCAGGACGATGGAGGGGATCGTCACCGGGATGATGCAGATGAACTCGAGCACGCGCCTGAGCCGCGGGAACTTGAGTTCGACGAAGATCATCGTCGGCAGCAGGAGCGCCAGCACGATGGCGACGGTGATCGCGCAGATCCCGAGCGAGTTCACGATGCCCTGGAACAGCACGCTGTAGGTCCCGGAGTTCACCGGATCGAACACGGCGACGAAGTGGCTGAAGCCGTATGTCTGCAGGCCGTTCACCGGCTGTCCCACCCTGAGGGCGAACTCGACCATACCGAAGACGGGCACCAGGAAGAATATCCCGACGATTCCGAGGATGACGGTCCGGGTCGTGCGGGATGGCTCGACCCGGAAGCTGCGCGGCCCGACGCCGCGGGAGGACGGCTTAGGCAGGATGAGATCCGTCGTCGTCGCGTTTGCCACGGTCACCGCTGCCACCTCGATGCACGCCTCTGGAGTGCCGCATAGGCGACCATGAGCACGATCATGACGACCACCATCCCGAGGGCGAGGACCCCGGCGACATTCGCGACGCCGACCACCGTCTCGCTGGTCAACTGCTGCTTGATCGCGAGTGGAGTGATGACCGGGCGCGAGATGAGGGCCGCGGCCGTCGCGTAGGAGGAAAACGAGTTGGCGAACAGCAGGATGAGGCTGCCGAAGAACGCCGGAGCGAGAATGGGCATGCCGATCCTGGTCCAGTAGGTGAAGCGATTGCCCCCAAGGGTCGCGCTCGCCTCGGCCCAGGTGGTCTTGAGCCCCTCCATGGCCGGCATGAAGGTGAGCACCATGAGCGGCACCTGAAAGTAGAGGTAGACGACCGAGAGTCCGGCGACCTGGTAGATGAGGGGTCCGTTGTTGCCGAAGCTGGTGAGCGGGTTGTCGAGCCATCCCGCGGCGATCAGGGCCTTGGTGATGAAGCCATTGACTCCGATGGTGGCGATGAACGCGAAGGCGAGCATGACGCCGCCGAACTGGGCCAGGACGGAGGCCGCAGAGTCGACAGTGGTTCGCAGGAATCCGTCCGACCTGGTGCCGAGGAGAGCGAAGCAGACGAGCGCACCGACGATGGCCCCGATGAGCGCGGTGAGCGCGGCGATCCAGATCGAGGCGAAGAACTGCTGCAGGATGCTCGGGTCGGCGAACGCCTTCAAGTTCGCGAATGTGAACTGCCCCGCGTTGTCGAAGAACCCGCTACCGACCGCGAGCACGGCCGGGATTGCGAGAAACACCAGCGCATAGCCGGCGAACGGTAGGAGACCGACCCAGACCACGCTGCGGCGCCGGGACCTGGTCCCGACGCCGCCGCTGGTGGCCTGCGCAGGCTGTGCTGCGACAGTCATCATGCTGTCGTTAACCGACCGTCGCGGCCCACTTGGAGGTGAGCAGGGTGGCGGCCGCAGTCGCCTGGTCGGCGGTGAGCTGAACGAAATCCTTCGGCGCCGCCCCGACGGTGGCGAGCACCTTCGCGTCGACGGTCTTGGCGGACTCCATGGCGGTCAGCGTCGCCGGGTAGGCACCGGAGGCGAGGTACAGGTTCTGCACCTCCGGGCTGTAGATCCACTCTTCCCAGAGGCGGGCGGCCGCCGGGTGAGGGGCGTCGACGTTGATTGCCTGGTTGTAGTAGCTGCCGAGCGCCGTGCCCGGGAGGACAACCGTCTTGTAGTTGGCGTTGCCGGACGAACCGCCGGCCGCGCCCCAGGCGAGGTTGTTATAGCTCCACTGGATGACCACGGGGGTCTCGCCCGAGGCGACGGTCGCCTGAGTCGGCGTTACCGCGAGGAAGTTGCCGGCCGCCTTCAGCTTGCCGAAGAAGTCGATGCCCGGCT
>JAODMH010000071.1 GCA_025465035.1 Microbacteriaceae bacterium
ACCGGCTGGGGGGCAAGAGCAACACCGGCGAAGGGGGCGAGGACTCGGCGCGGTACAAGCCGCTGCCCAACGGCGACAGCAAGCGCAGCGCGATCAAGCAGGTCGCCTCGGGCCGCTTCGGCGTGACGATCCACTACCTGGTCAACGCCGACCAGATCCAGATCAAGATGGCGCAGGGCGCAAAGCCCGGCGAGGGCGGCCAGCTGCCCGGCCACAAGGTCGACAAGTACATCGGCTCGATCCGCCACTCGACGCCCGGCGTCGAGAAGCGCACCTTCGCGATCCACGGGTAGACCTTCGAGCCCGGGAGCTGGCCGCCCTCGCCCGGCTTCGCGCCCTGGGCCATCTTGATCTGGATGTCGGTGGCGTGCGTGAGATACATGCTCGTCACGCCGAACCGTCCGGAGGCGACCTGCTTGATCGCGCTGCGCCTGGTCGGGTCGAGCAGACGCGCGGTGTCCTCTCCCCCCTCTCCCGTGTTGCTCTTCGCCCCCAGGCTGTTCATCGCGATGGCGAGCGTCTCGTGCGCCTCGGCGCTGATCGAGCCATAGCTCATGGCCCCGGTGGAGAAGCGCTTGACGATGGATGCCACGGACTCGACCTCGTCGAGCGGAACGGGCGGCCGCACGCCGTCGCGCAGCTTGAACAGCCCGCGCATGGTCATTAGGTTCTCGGCCTGCTCGTCGATGAGCTTCGTGTAGTCGCGGAAGATGTCGTAGCGACGCGACCTCGTCGCGTGCTGCAGCCGGAACACGGTGTCGGGGTTGAACAGGTGCGGCGGTCCCTCGCGGCGCCACTGGTACTCTCCGCCAATGGCGAGGCGCTCGTGGGCGTTGATCGCGCCGTCCTCCGGGTACGCAGCCGCGTGTCGTGCGGCGCTCTCGGCCGCGACGACGTCGATGCCGACACCGCCGAGCAGGCTCGAGGTGCCAGTGAAGTACTGGTCGACGAACTCCTGGTTCAGGCCGACGGCCTCGAACGCCTGCGCCCCGGCGTAGGAGCCGACGACGGAGATACCCATCTTCGACATGATCTTGAGCACGCCCTTGCCGAGCGCCTTGATGAGGTTCTTCACGGCCTTCTCTGGGCTCACCGTGGTGATCATCCCGCTGCGGACGAGTTCTTCCGCCGACTCCATCGCGAGATACGGGTTGACCGCCGATGCGCCGTAGCCGATCAGAAGGGCGACGTGGTGCACCTCGCGCACGTCGCCGGCCTCGACGATGATGCCGACCTTCATGCGGTTCTCCGACCGGATGAGGTGGTGATGCACCGCGGCGAGCATGAGCAGCGACGGAACGGGCGCCAATTCCTTGGTGGAGTCCCGGTCGGACAGCACGATGAAGAGCGCGCCGTCGTCGATGGCGCCATCGACCTCCTCACACATGGCGGCGATCCGCTGCTCCATGGCCTTCTGGCCCTGGTCGACGCGGTAGAGGCCCCTGATCGTGCGGGTCGGGTTGAACCCGGGGCGAGACGATATGGGCGCGATGTGCTGGATCTTGGCGAGCTCGTCATTGTCGAGCACCGGAAAGTCGAGGATCACCTGGCGCGCGTGCTCCGGCGTTGCATCGAGCAGGTTGCGCTCAGGGCCGAGACCGAGCTTGAGCGAGGTGACGACCTCCTCACGGATGCTGTCCAGCGGCGGATTGGTGACCTGCGCGAACTGCTGGGTGAAGTAGTCGAACAGCAGACGCGGGCGCTCGCTGAGCACCGCGATCGGAGTGTCGGAGCCCATCGCGCCGAGAGGCTCAGCACCGTTCTCAGCCATCGGCTTGAGCAGGATGCGCACCTCCTCCTCGGTGTACCCGAAGGTGCGCTGGCGACGGGTGACGGATGCCGGGGTGTGCACGATGTGCTCGCGCTCCGGCAGGTCCTTGAGGTTGATCCGGCCCTTGTCGAGCCAGTCCCCCCACGGCTTGGACGCCGCAAGTTCGCTCTTGATCTCATCGTCTTCGATGAGGCGACCGACCTCGGTGTCGACGAGGAACATCTTCCCCGGGCGCAGGCGGCCCTTGCGCACCACCTTGGCCGGGTCGATGCCGAGCACGCCGATCTCGCTCGCGAGCACGACGAGGCCGTCGTCCGTCACCAGATAGCGGCCGGGACGCAGGCCATTGCGGTCGAGGGTCGCCCCGACCAGGGAGCCATCGGTGAAGACCAGCGCCGCCGGCCCGTCCCACGGCTCCATCATCATCGAGTGGTACTCGTAGAAGTCGCGGAGCGCTGGGTCGATGTCGATCTGGTTCTCGTACGCTTCCGGAACCATCATCATCATGGCGTGTGGCAGTGAACGACCGCCGAGGTTCAGGAGTTCCACGACCTCGTCGAAGGAGGCGGAGTCGCTCGCACCGGGGGTCACGATGGGGAGGATCGGTGCGAGGTCACCGAGCAGCTCAGACTCGAGTTGCGACTGGCGGGCGCGCATCCAGTTGCGGTTGCCCTGCACAGTGTTGATCTCGCCGTTGTGCGCGATCATGCGGAATGGCTGGGCGAGCGGCCAGGACGGGAAGGTATTGGTCGAGTAGCGAGAGTGCACCAGCGCGAGCTTCGATGCGAACCGCTCGTCGGAGAGGTCGGGATAGAAGGGCTCCAGTTGCAGGGTGGTGACCATGCCCTTGTAGACGAGCGTGCGGCTCGACAGCGATGGGAAATAGGCATTGAGCTCGCGCTCGGCACGCTTGCGCAGCCGGAAGGCCTGGCGGTCGAGGGCGATGCCCGCCACATCGTCGCCGCGAGTGCTGGTCAAAAAGATCTGTTCGAAGAATGGCATGGCTTCGCGGGCCAGGTTCCCGAGGCCGTCCGGACGGACCGGAACCTCGCGCCAGCCCAGTACCGCGAGATGCTCCTGCGCGGCGAGAGCCTCGATGCCATCCTTGATCGCGGAACGCTCCGCCTCGTGGGTCGGAAGGAAGGCCGTTCCGACGACGTAGCGGCCGGCGGCCGGCAGCTCGAAGCCGACCACGGCACGGAGGAAGACATCGGGGATCTGCGTGACGATACCTGCGCCGTCACCGGTTCCGGCATCCGATCCGATGGCGCCACGGTGCTCGAGATTGCGGAGGGCGCCGAGGGCGGCATCGATGATGTCGTGGCCAGCGGTACCGCGCAGCGTCGCGACCATGGCGAGGCCGCAGGCGTCGCGTTCACGACGCGGGTCGTACATTCCCGTCGCGGCGGGAACCGCACCGAAGCGGGAAAAGGCTGGCGTGAGAGCCATTGTGAACCGTCCTCACGATGAAGGGAGCATGGGGACTGCGGCGGCCCGGAAAGGAAGAAGGCTAGTGAGCTTCGGATCCGGCCCGCTAGCTATGTGATTGCCGCTGTGCTACGGCTGTGGGCCTGTCCCGCTTGTGACGGTCTTCCCGGCTTTCTGCGATCCAGACACTGTTGTGGTGGCGAGTTCAGCGCCATTGCCGTCGTCGTCGGTGTCAGAATACGTGTCATCGGAGTCTACCGCAGCCGGGGGCGACCATTCGCGTCCTGGCAGATAGACGCTCGGCTCGAGACCCGGGTGCCTACGCGCCTGCACGATGAAAATCACCAGGCCGATCACGATCGCACCCCACGCGGCCCACACGTTCGTACGGACGCCGAGGAAGATCAGGCTGGGGTCGATCCGCACGGATTCAAGGTAACTGCGGCCGAGTCCGTACCAGATCAGGTACACGGCGAACACCTTGCCCCACTGCAGCGTGAACTTACGCTCGAGCAACAGGATCACGGCGACGCCGACGACGTCCCAGATGATCTCATAGAGGAAAGTTGGCAGAAAGAGCGTGCCGGATGGCAGTCCGGCGGGGAACGCCGGGTTCGACGACTCGATCTGGAGTCCCCAGGGAAGCGTCGTCGGCACACCGAAGAGCTCGTGGTTGAAGTAGTTGCCGAAGCGGCCAAAGGCCTGTGCGAGCAGGAGACCGGGAGCCAGCGCATCCGCGAAGCTCCAGAACCGCACTCCGGCGAGACGGCAGCCGATGTAGGCGCCGATCGCCCCTCCGATGAGCGATCCGAAAATCGCGATGCCGCCCTCCCAGATGTAGAGCGTCTTGAGGAGGTCCTTGCCCGGTCCGAAGTAGTCGTCAGGGTGGGTGAGCACGTGGAAGACCCGGGCACCGATGATGCCGAGAGGGACGGCCCAGAGCGCGATATCGAGCACGACGCCGCCGTCGGCGCCGCGGTTCCTGAGCCGGCGCGCGGTCAGGATCGTGGCGACGACGATACCGACGAGAATGCAGATGGCGTAGGTGCGGATGTTGATGTTGTAGGAGAACCAGGTGAGCCCGATATCGCGAAACCACTGACCGAGATTGAAGTTCGCCCAAGCGTCACTCGGGCTGGGAATGCTCGCGGGTAAAACCAAGATCCTGGTTGCCTTTCGTACGGAAGCTCTGGGTGAACTAGCTAAGCGTACTGCCCGTCGCCAGCCGCGATGCTGCGGATGCCACGGCCGCGACTCCCCCGTCGGCCAACGCTTTCACCAGCGCAGAACCGACGATCGCGCCGTCGGCGTACTGGAGGACCTCGTGCACCTGCTCGGCGCTCGAGATGCCGATTCCGACGCAGGCGTTCTCGGCTCCGACGGAACGCAGCCGGGCGACGAGCGCCCGCGCGGCGGCATCCACGTCCTGCCGCGCCCCGGTGATGCCCATGGTGGAGACGGCATAGACGAAGCCCCGGCTGGCCTCGACGGCCTCGGCGAGGCGCACATCGGTCGACGACGGCGCGGCGAGGAACACCCTGTCCAGTCCGGTGCGGTCGCTCGTGAGCATCCACTCCGCGGCCGAATCAGGCGTGATGTCGGGGGTGATGAGGCCAGATCCGCCGGCATCGACCAGCGCGTCGGCAAAGCGGTCGACGCCATACTGCAGCACCGGGTTCCAGTAGGTCATGACGAGCACGGGCGCGTCGACGCGAGACCGCACGGCCTCAACGGCTGTGAAGACGTCGCGCACGCGGAATCCGCCGCGAAGCGCCGCCTGCGTCGCCTCCTGGATGACGAGGCCGTCCATGACCGGGTCGGAGTACGGCAGCCCGAGTTCGAGCATGTCGACCCCGTTCTCCACCAGGGCGACCGCCGCGTCGATGCTGGTGGCGAGGTCGGGGAAGCCGACCGGGAGGTAGCCGACGAGCACACCGCCGCCGGCCTCGCGGCGGGCAGAGATGGTCGCCGCGACCGATGGGTGGATCATTCCTGGGTTGCCCCTTCGTCGAAGAGGTCGAACCAGGCGCCTGCGGTCGCTACGTCCTTGTCGCCGCGGCCGCTGAGATTCACCAGGATGATCGACTCCGGCCCCAGTTCGCGGCCCAGCTTGAGCGCGCCGGCCAACGCGTGGGCGGACTCGATCGCGGGGATGATGCCCTCGGTGCGGCTGAGCAGGCGGAGCGCATCCATGGCCTCCGTGTCCGTCGCGGGAAGGTAGGACGCGCGTCCGATGTCGGCGAGCCAGGCGTGCTCCGGGCCGACACCGGGATAGTCGAGTCCGGCGGAGATGGAGTGCGACTCGATGGTCTGCCCGTCTTCGTCCTGCAGCAGGTAGCTGCGTGCACCGTGCAGTATGCCGGGTCGTCCCCGCTCGATCGACGCAGCGTGCCGATCCGTATCGATCCCGTCCCCCGCCGCCTCGAAGCCATACAGACGCACCGACTCGTCGTCGAGGAAGGCATGGAAGATGCCGATCGCGTTGGATCCGCCGCCGACGCAGGCCGCGACGGCATCGGGAAGTCTGCCGGTGAGATCGAGCACCTGCTGGCGTGCCTCCTCGCCGATGATCTTCTGGAAGTCGCGCACCATGGCGGGGAACGGATGCGGCCCCGCCGCGGTACCGAAGATGTAGTTGGTCGTCTCGACGGAGGTGACCCACTCACGGTAGGCCTCGTGGATGGCGTCCTTGAGGGTACGGGAGCCCGTGGTGACCGAGACGACCTCGGCACCGAGAAGGCGCATGCGTGCGACGTTGAGTGCCTGCCGCTGGGTGTCGACCTCGCCCATAAAGATGGTGCACTCGAGCCCGAAGAGTGCGGCGGCGGTCGCCGTGGCGACGCCGTGCTGGCCGGCGCCGGTCTCGGCGATCACACGTTTCTTGCCGATCTTGCGCGTCAGCAGGGCCTGGCCGAGCACGTTGTTGATCTTGTGCGAGCCGGTGTGATTGAGGTCCTCGCGTTTGAGGATGATGCGCGCCCCGCCGGCATGCTCCGCGAAGCGTGGTACCTCGGTGATGATCGATGGCCGCCCCGTGTAGCTGCGATGAAGCTCGGCGAGCTCCGCCTGGAACACCGGGTCCGTCTTTGTCTCCTCGTAGGCAGCCGCCAGCTCATCGATCGCCGCGATGAGCGACTCCGGCATGAAGCGCCCGCCGTACTCGCCGAAGAAGGGGCCCTGATTATCGCGAAGACCCATCAGGCGCTCAAGAATTCGGCGAGCGTTCGCACGGGGTCGCCGCTGACGAGCGCCTCCCCCACCAGCACGACATCGGCACCGGCACTGCGATAGTGGGCGACATCTGCCGCGGTCTTCACGGCGGATTCGGCGACACGGATGACGCCGGACGGGATCTGATCGGCGAGGCTGCCGAAGAGATCCTGATCGAGTTCGAAGGTCGTGAGGTCCCGCGCATTGACACCGATGAGTCCCGCCCCGATGTCGAGCGCCCGCGACACCTCATCCGCACTGTGGGTCTCGATGAGGGCGGTCATGCCCAGCTGGGTGCTGAGGTCGAAGAGGCTCGACAGCGTCACCTGGTCCAGAGCGGCGACGATGAGGAGCACGATGTCCGCCCCGGCCGCCCTGGCCTCGAGCACCTGGTACGGCTCGGCGATGAAGTCTTTGCGCAGCACGGGCAGCCGCACCGCGGCGCGCACCGCCTCGAGATCGGCGAGCGACCCGCCGAATCTGCGCATCTCGGTCAGCACGCTGACGGCACTGGCGCCACCCGCCTCGTAGGAGACGGCCAGCGCGGCGGGATCGGGGATGTCGGCGAGGGCACCGCGCGATGGGCTCGCACGCTTCACCTCGGCGATGATCTTCACCCGGTCGGCCGGCGCAAGCGCCTCAAGCGCATCGATGGCCGGCGATTGGGAGAGAGCGGCCGCCTCGACCTCGGAGAGGCTGCGTACTGCGCGACGTTCCGAGGCATCCTGCAGTGCCCCGGTCAGCAGATCGGAAAGCACCTACTAGCGCTCCTTCGGCGTGTACCCGGCGCCGGAGACGCCGTAGCCGAGCCTGGAGAGGACCGCGCCGACAATGAGACCGACGATGAGGAGCCCGACCGACGCCCAGACGAGGGCCTGAAGGTCGAGGAAGAAGGCGACCGTACCGATGGTGACTGCCACCAACATGATGATCACAGCGGTCCAAGCGGCCAGCGAATTGCCTTCGCCCGGCTCCGATATCTCGTCGCTCACAACTCTCCTTTATGGGTTCGGTAAAAGTCTAGCGTGAGGTCGGATCGCTCCCACCGCTCAACGTGTCCCAGTCGGAGACCGCATTGGCGCCCGGTTCCGCCGCCTCGAAGCCGACCGGCTGGTAGCGGCGCGACGATCCCGGCCACCTCCTGGACGTCACGAGCACGAAGACTCCGAGACCGATGGTGAGCAGGCCGATCACCGTCGTCAGCCACGGCCACGCCGTCTGCGAATGGGAGACCACCATGGCAGCGACGGAGGCCGTGCCGCTCACCCCGGTCGCGGCGGTGACCACGGATGCTGATGCGGCGACGGGATCCTCGAGCGCAATGATGCTTGAGAGCGCGACGGTGAATCCGATCAGCACCTGGAGCACGCCGAGTACGGCGCGGAACACCGGTCCGGCGATGGCCAGGGCGGCGACCAGCGCCAGCCCGGCAAGGGCGAGTGCGACGAGGCCAGGGGCGGCAGCGCCACCGGTCACCGTCAGCACCGAGTGCCCGGCCTCCGAACCACCCAGCTTGAGCGTGAACCACTGGCTGGTCCAGGCGAGCAGGGTCAGTCCGCTGAGCAGGATCGCGGCCAGCAGGCTGAGGTTCTTGAGGCCACGGGCGCCCTTCATCAGCTGACCCGCCGCATCCCGTTGGCGACCGCGACCGCGCGGAGGGGAGCGGCGGCCTTGTTCTGGGCTTCCAGCTGCTCGGTCGCTGGATCGGAATCGGCGACGAGCCCGGCGCCGGCCTGAACCCTCGCTGTGCCATCCGCGATCGTCGTGGTGCGGATCGCGATGGCGAGATCGAGGTCGCCGGCGAAACCGAAATAGCCGACCACGCCACCGTAGACCCCGCGCTGCGCGACTTCGAGCTCATCGATGATCTCGAGCGCGCGTGGTTTTGGCGCGCCGGAGAGCGTACCGGCAGGGAAGGTGGCCCTGAAGACGTCGATCGAGCCGGCATCCGGGAGAAGGTCGCCCTCCACCGACGACACGAGGTGCATGATGTGGCTGAATCGCTCCACCTGCATGAACTCGGTCACCTCCACGGAGCCCGGCCGGCAGACCTTGAGCAGGTCATTGCGCGCGAGATCGACGAGCATGAGATGCTCCGCCCGCTCCTTCGGGTCGGCCAGCAACTCGTCGGCAAGCGCGATGTCCTCCTCTGGGCCTGCGCCGCGCGGGCGCGAACCGGCGATCGGATGCATGTAGACGCGATCGTTCTCGACTTTGACGAGAGCCTCCGGAGAGGATCCGACGATCCAGTACGGCTTGCCATCCGGTGCGAGCAACGACAACAGGTACATGTACGGGCTGGGGTTGAGGGTGCGCAGCACCCGATAGACGTCGATCGGGTCTGCGGTGATGTCATGGTCGAAACGCTGGGAGATGACGACCTGGAAGACATCGCCGTCGCGGATGAACTGTTTCGAGCGCTCGACGGCGGCATGAAAGGCCTCCGGCCTGATGCGCGGCACCGGACGCGGCGCCAGGTCGAGGTCGACCTCGGCCAGCCAGGCTTCCGCCGGCTCGGCGAGCGTCTTCTGCATGCGATCAAGCCGGCCCTGAGCGCCGTCCCACAGGTCGTCGGCCGACTCGAATCCATCATTGAGAACTGTCGCGATGAGCAGCACAGAACCCGTGCGGTGGTCGACGACCACCAGCTCCGAGACGAAGCTCAGCGCCTGCCCCGGCACGTCGAAATCGGCCGGCGGGGGGTCCGGCAGCCGCTCGATCTGGCGGATCGCCTCCCAGCCGATGAAGCCGACGAGACCGCCGGTGAGCGGCGGGTGGCTCGGGACGCGTGGGGTTGCCCAGCGTTCGTAGAGGTGCCCGAGAGCCTCGAGGGGCGCGACCGGCGGGTCGGAGCCGAGCGCCCGTTCGGCCGGGAGTCCGTAGTCGAGCCAGACCGCGGCATCCGAATCCTGGGTGAGCACTCCGAAACTCGAGACGCCGATGAACGAGTAGCGCGACCAGATGCCGCCCTGCTCCGCCGATTCGAGCAGGAAGGTGCCTGGCGTGCCCTTCGCGAGCTTGCGATAGATGCCGACCGGGGTCTCACCGTCCGCGAAGAGCTCGCGGATGACCGGAACGACCCGATGGCCGGTGAGCAGAGAATCGAACTGCTCCCTGGTCGTCGTCTCCTTCACTGCGAGCTCCCGATGACGGGCGAGAGCGGGTCGACGTCGAAGCAGGCGTGTGCGCCGGTGTGGCAGGCCGCCCCGATCTGCTCGACAGTCACGAGGAGGGTATCGGCGTCGCAATCGAAGGCAGCGCTGCGCACGTACTGGACGTTGCCAGAGGTGTCACCCTTGCGCCAGTACTCCTGGCGCGACCGTGACCAGAAGGTGACCCGTCCCTCGGTGAGGGTGCGGCGCAACGCCTCGGCGTCCATGTAGCCGAGCATGAGCACGTCGCGGGTGTCCCACTGCTGGATGATGGCGGGCAGGAGGCCGTCGCTGTTGAAGCTCGCGCGCCTGAGAACGGCGTCGATGTCGACACGATCCGCTGAATTCGTCATGGTCTACCTCACCGATATTCCCGCTGCCGCGAGTTCTCTCTTCACGTCGCCGACGGTCAGTTCGCCGCTGTGGAAGACGGATGCTGCCAGCACGGCGTCTGCACCGGCCTCGACCGCGGGAACGAAATGTTCCACAGCGCCGGCACCGCCGCTCGCGATGACGGGCACGGACGACAGCTCACGCATGAGCCGCACAAGTTCGAGGTCGAACCCGTTCTTGGTGCCATCCGCGTCGATCGAGTTGACCAACAGTTCTCCGGCACCGCGCTCGATCACCTCCCTGGCCCAGTCGAGTGCGTCGAGGTCTGTCTCTCGCCGGCCACCGTGGGTCGTGACGACGAAGCCGGATCCGGTGGCAGCCGAGCGCTTCACGTCGAGCGACAGCACGAGCACCTGCGCACCGAAGCGGTCCGCGATCTCGCCGACGAGTGCGGGCCGCGCTATCGCGGCGCTGTTGAGCCCGACCTTGTCCGCACCGCTGGCGAGCAGTCGGCTCACATCGTCACGACCGCGGACTCCCCCGCCGACGGTCAGCGGGATGAATACCTGCTCGGCCGTCGCACGCACGACGTCGTAGGTCGTCGCCCGATTGTCGACGGTGGCGGTCACATCGAGGAAGGTGATCTCGTCGGCGCCCTGTTCGTAGTATCGGCGGGCAAGCTCGACGGGGTCCCCCGCATCGCGCAGGTTCTCGAAGTTCACACCCTTGACGACGCGACCGTCTGCAACGTCGAGGCAGGGAATCACGCGCACGGCGACGGGCACGGTCAGATCCGAGCCGCGTGAATCGGACTGACCAGGATGGCGCGTGCACCGAGCTCGTAGAGCTCATCCATGACCTGGTTCGTGTCCTCGCGCCGCACCATTACTCGCACGGCGACCCACTCTCTGTCGCGCAACGGAGACACCGTCGGCGACTCGAGCCCGGGGGTGATCGCGGATGCCGCCTCGATGAGCGCCGCCGGCAGGTCGTAGTCCATCAGCACGTATTGGCGGGCGACGAGAACCCCCTGCAGCCGACGCTGGAGCGTCGCGATTCCTGGCACCTCCCGTTTGGCGCTGATCAGCACCGCGGTGGATTCCAGGATGACGGGGCCGAAGATCTCGAGGCCCTGGGCGCGCAGAGTGGAACCGGTCGACACCACGTCGGCCACCGCATCCGCGACGCCGAGCCGCACGGCGGACTCCACCGCGCCGTCGAGTGAGACGAGCTGTGCCTCGACGCCGGCCCTCGCGAGGAAGTCGCCGACGAGACCCGGGTAGCTGGTGGCCACTCGGACACCGGCGAGATCGGAGAGCTTCGCGAACCTGCCGCGAATACCGGCGAAGCGGAACGTCGACTCGCCGAAGTCGAGGCTCGCAATCTCCATGGCGCTCGAACCGGAGTCCAGCAGCAGGTCGCGGCCGGTGATACCGACGTCGAGCGCGCCCGAGCCGACGTAGGTCGCGATGTCGCGAGGACGCAGATAGAAGAACTCGACGTCGTTGCGCGGGTCGACGACGTTGAGGGCACGGGGGTCGCGGCGACCGGCGTATCCGGCCTCCGACAGCATTTCGGCGGCGGTCTCGCTCAGTGAGCCCTTATTGGGCACTGCGATTCGCAACATTGTGGGTCTCTTTACTCGCTGTCACAACAGCGTGGTCGATGGATGTGGTGGGGTTCGGACGCGCTCACAGATGTCGGTAGACATCCGCGGGCGTCAGACCCTTCGCGACCATCAGCACCTGCAGGTGGTAAATCAGCTGAGAGATCTCTTCTGCGGTCTCGTCGAGACTCTGGTATTCGGCGGCCATCCAGACTTCGGCGGCCTCTTCGACGATCTTCTTGCCGATGATGTGCACGCCGGCGTCGAGCTCCGCCACCGTGCGGGAGCCGGCCGGCCTTGACACGGCCTTATCACTCAGCTCTACAAAGAGATCGTCGAACGTCTTCACGGTTCAAGGCTACCGGTCTTCACCTGTCGAACCTGTCGAACCGTCATATGGATCTCGACGGGTTCGATGAACGGTGAGGGATCAGCTGACGCCCAGCAGGTCGATCACGAAGATCAGGGTGCGTCCGGAGAGCTGGTGACCGGTTCCCGCGGCACCATAGGCGAGCTGCGGGGGAACGATGAGCTGGCGACGTCCGCCGACCTTCATGCCGGGGATGCCCTCCTGCCAGCCGGCGATGAGGGCGGCGAGCGGAAAGTCGACCGACTGCCCGCGACTCCAGGACGAGTCGAACTCCTCGCCGGACTCGAGGTCGACGCCGAGGTAGTGCACATCCACCTTGTCGCCAGGCTTCGCCTCGGCGCCCGTCCCGATCTCGATATCGGTGACGACGAGGTCAGAGGGAGCGTCGCCCTCGTAGAACTCGATTTCCGGCTTGGTCTTATTGAACTCAGTCATGCTGAACATCCAAGCAGACTTTCGCGGCAGCCCGCTGACACGCCGTTCGTGCAGTTGCGGAGGATCGCGACGGCGCGGCGCGGAGGTACCGCGGGCGGCGACGGCGTGCCGTCCTCCGCAACGATGCTCCGGACGTGCTGCGGACGTGCTGCGGACGGCCGGCTTAGTGCCGCCACGCAAGCCGACACCGATCGAGCGGTCAGTGGACGTGCGCGACGGCCGCCGCCCGCAGTGTGGCGATCTGCGCGGCGGGATCGCCGGTGTTGAATACGCTTGAGCCGGCGACGAAGGTGTCGGCGCCGGCCTCGGCCGCCGTGACGATCGTCTGCTCGTTGATGCCGCCGTCGACCTGGAGCCAGACGTCCAGCCCGCCCAGGCCGATCGCATCCCTCAGCTGTCGGAGCTTGGGCATCGTCGATTCGATGAAGGACTGACCGCCGAATCCTGGTTCGACAGTCATCACGAGCACCTGGTCGAATTCCGGCAGCAGCTCCAGATACGGCTCGATCGCCGTGCCGGGCTTGACCGCGATTCCCGCCCGGGCGCCGATCTGCCGCAGCCGCCTCGCGAGGGCGACCGGATCCGCGACCGCCTCCGCGTGAAAGGTCACCGAGTAGGCGCCCGCGTCCGCGTATCCGGGAGCCCAGCGATCCGGGTCGTCGATCATCAGGTGGACGTCGAGCGGGAGCGGCGTGACGCGCTGCAACGACTCGACCATGCGCTGTCCGAAGGTCAGATTCGGCACGAAGTGGTTGTCCATCACGTCGACATGCACGAGATCGGCGGTCGCGATCCGGCCCAGCTCATGCTCGAGGTTGGCGAAATCGGCGGTCAGGATGCTCGGGTTGATACGCACGGCCATTGCCTCAGCCTAGATGAGCGGACCCGGCTGGACCGGCGCCCTCCGACCGAGACCTTCGATTCGTGGTGGCGGCGGAGAAACCGGGTCGCGGAGGCGGATATGTTTCCCTCCGCGAGACGAGATCTCCGCCGCCCAGAGCGGTTGTTCCGCCGACGGGACATACCTCCGCCGCACAGCGTGTTTTCTCCGCCGCCAACGGATGTTCGCGCGTCTGGCGAAGACCACGACAGTTCCTGAAGGCTCTCCGCTCAGTCCGCACGCCGCAGCAGGCAGATGAACATGGCATCAGTGCCGTGCCGGTGCGGCCAGAGCTGCACGTGGCCGTCGGTCGCGCTCTCCCCCAGCTCGAGCCGGCGCTTGGTGACGTCGGCGAGAACTCCCGGAGTGTCCATCCTGGTGACACCGGTGACCCTGTTGAGCACGGTCTCCACGACGACCTTGGACTCGGCCAGATGCGGTGAACAGGTGACATAGGCGAGGATGCCACCAGGCTTCAACGCCTTCAGTCCCGATTCCAGCAGGGCCGTCTGCAGGCCCGCGAGTTCGGCGACGTCGCGCGGCTGCTTTCGCCAGCGCGCCTCGGGGCGCCTACGTAGTGCGCCGAGTCCGGTGCATGGCGCATCGATGAGGATGCGGTCGAACTGCGCCGGCAGCTGATCGCCGATGAGCGTCCCGTCCTGCACGAGCACCTGCGGCGGATCGCGAAACACGGAGAGCGCCGTGCGCACGAGTTCGGCGCGGGTGGGCGTGATCTCGTTGGCGACGAGCGTCGCCCCACCCTCGTGGGCCTCGGCCGCGAGAAGTGCGGCCTTTCCGCCCGGGCCGGCGCAGAGGTCGAGCCAGCGCTCGCCAGGCACGATCGGCCTGGCCCGGCTCAGGGCGAGGGCGGCCAGTTGCGATCCCTCGTCCTGCACCCTGGCACGCCCCTCGTGCACGGCCGGCCAGAGCGCGGGGTCGCCGCCGTCGCTCACGGCGGCGACAGGCGAATATTTGGCCTTCTGCGCGCCGCGGATCTCTGAGACCGTCGCGAGACCTGGCAGCGCGACCAGGCTGACCCTGGGTGCGAAGTTGTCCGCGACGAGAAGGTCTTCCAGCTCGTCCTCGCGGCCCTCGGCGGCCAGCGCCTGCCGGAAAGCACGCACGATCCACACCGGATGCGAGTGTTCGAGCGACAGCCGTTCGTCCTTGCTGCGCGGATCCGCCATCACCCGTTCACGCCATTCGGCCGGCTCGCTGCGGGTGATGGTCCTCAGTACGCCATTCACGAAGCCGGTCGCCGAACGGGAGCCGACCTCCCTCGCGAGAGAGACGGCCTCATCGACCGCGGCATGCTGGGCCACGCGCATCGAGAGCAACTGGTGGGCGCCGAGCCGCAGTACGTCGAGGATTGGCGAATCGATCTCGTCCGTCGGCCGCCCGGCGGCCAGCGCGATGACGGCGTCGTAGTAGCCCTGCTGGCGAAGTGTGCCGTAGGTGAGTTCCGTGGCCAGCGCGGCGTCCTGGGGACCGAGCCGCGCGCGTTCGAGCTTGACCGGTAGCAGCAGGTTGGCGTAGGCATCCGATTCCCGCACCGCCATGATGACCTCGAGGGCGATGCGTCTGGCCGGCTGCACCCTGGCCGGAGCCTCGCGACGCGGCCCTGCCCTCCGATCGCTCATTCGGCCACCACCGACGCCAGGGTCGGACGCCCACGCCACCAGTTTGACGCCCTCATGGGCCTCTTCCCGGCGGGCTGGACCGTGACCAGTTCGAGCGGATCACTCGCCGTGCCGACCAGCACTCTGCCCTCGTTGAGCACGAGGTGGCCCGGCTGCAGCGCGGCTCCGTCCGGGGCGGCGGCGGCCTCGAGAACCTTGACCGTGACCCCGTCGATGGAGGTGAAGGCGCCCGGCTCTGGCGTGACCCCGCGGATGCGGTCCAACACCGAGGTCGCGTGCTCGTCCCAGCGGAGGTGGCCGTCGTCGAGTCTCAGCTTCGGGGCAAGGGTGACGTCCCCGCTCTGTGCCTCGCCGCGGGCGGTTCCGTCGGCGATCGCGTCCACGACGCGCACCAGCAATTCCGCACCGGAGACGGCGAGCGAGTCGAGCAGCTGTCCTGCGGTCTGGTGCGCGCCGATCGCCTGGCTGAGCTGCCCGTAGACATCGCCGGCATCCAGCTCAGGCACGAGTTGGAACACGGATGCGCCGGTGATCTCGTCCCCCGCGATGATGGCGCGCTGCACCGGTGCGGCCCCACGCCAGCGCGGAAGCAGAGAGAAGTGCAGGTTGATCCAGCCGAGGCGGGGGGTGCTGAGGAGCGGTTCGCGGACGAGTCCGCCGTAGGCGACGATCACCCCGAGGTCGGGCTGCAGCGCCTGCACCTCCTCGGTGGCTCGTCCGGCGAGCCGGTTGGCCTTGATCGCCGGGAGCCTGAGGTCGTCCGCAACCCTGGCAATCGGTGTGGCGGTGAGCACGCGTCGCCTGCCCTGCGGCGAGTCCTCACGGGTGATGACGGCGGCCACCTCGTGCCTGCTCGCTGCCAGCGCCTGCAGGCTCGGCACGGCGGCCACCGGACTTCCCGCGAAAACGAGGACCAGGTCAGACATGGCACTGCTCGATCATTCTGACCTTTCGGGGATCACCCACGCGTACGTGTGGCGCTGTCCTGCTCTGTGGTGTCGAACGACAGGGCGTCGTCGAAGCGTACTTTCAGTGTAGGCAGTGCGATGCGTGCCCCGCCCCCGCCCGCCCGCTTACGTCTGCTCGTCGCCGTGCGGATGACCTCGGCGCGCAGGCTGGATGCCACGGCAGTCCCCTCCCCGTAGTCGAACCGTACGATCGCTCGCACGCCGCCCTCCGCGAGTTCTACCGGACCGAGCACATCGACCCGATCGATCTCGGCGATGGACAGCACTGCCCGCTCGACAGCCTCGACGGAGCCGGTCACCGTCGCGACACGCACGGCCGGCGGGAAGCGCAGGCGTCGCCGGTCTTCGAGTTCCGAGTGCACGTAGTCGGCCCGGCGCCAGGTGGCCAGGGCGGAGGCGAGTGGGCCCCCGACGCCGACGAGGAGGCTCGTCGCCCCCGGCGCGGCGAGGGCGACAGCATTCGACCACCAGCGCAGGCAGTCCTCGCCGACTCGGAGACTCTCCCTCGCGACCATCCGTTCGCCGTCGAGCAGCAGCACGGCGCGGTACCCCCCGGCGGCGATCGGTTCGGCACCCCTGGTCGCGATCACGAGGGCCGGCTCGGCGCCCACCGTGAGAATGGGCCGCTCACCGTCGGCGATGATGACCCGTACGCCGGGGAAGGCGCGGCCGAGATCCTCTGCCGTCCGTCCCGCCGTGTGGCCGATCAGCCGCAGCATGGTGCCTTCGCAGTGGGAACAGGACCAGTCCGTCGCCAGCGCACCACACCATCCGCACGCTGCTATCGACCGTGCCGACCTGAGCCCGAGCGGGCCCTCGCAGCGCCGGCACCGCGCGGACTGCCCGCAGCTCGCGCAGGCGAGGCGAGGCGCGTAACCGGGCCGTGCCACCTGCACGAGCACCGGGCCGTGCTCGAGAGCGGCGCGCGCCTCACGCCATGCCGACGACGGAATGCGTGCCTGAGCCGCGAGCCGGTCCTGGGCCGGCTGCTGCGCCGTAGGGATGACCTTCGGCAGGTAGGCCCGCTGGGGCGACAGTACCTCCAACCAGCCGATCTCCACGAGGCGCTCGACCTCGGTGCTGCGCGAGTGCCCCAGGAACAGGAGCGCACAGCCCTGCTCCTCCTGCCGGACCAGGGCAGCGTCGCGGGTATGGACGTACGGGCTCAGCGGCTCGACGTGTAGCGGGTCGCCGTCGTCCCAGACCGCGATGAGGGAGAGCCGCTTCGCCGGCGCGTACACCACCGAACGGTTGCCGACGATCGCGAGCGGGATGTCTCCGAGGCAGGCGAGGAACGCACGGTAGCGGTCCGGATTGGACTGCTTCGCGTCGAGGTGCACGATGCGCTCGGGGGGCAGCACGGCTTCGAGCGCGGCGACGAGTTGCTCCTGGTCGCGGTAGTCCGGAACGGAGAGGATGGCGGACCCGCCGCGCGCGATGGCGTGCGTCGCCGCGGCCGCCATCTCGGTCGCCCAGTGGCCGACCCAGCGCCCGCCGGGAACCTCGACGACGCGTGGCACCGAATCGATGACGAGTCTGGCGCCCGTCGCAATCGCTGTCTCGATCCTCGAGGAGTCGAAGTCCGGAACATCGACGGTGTGCACGAGCTCGACCTGCGAGCCGGCCTCATCGGCCAGCCAGGCCTTCTCCACCCGCACCTGGCGTTTCGGCACGGCGAGCCGCACCACATCGCTCGCGCCGCCCGCGGCGCGGTCGGCCACCCGGCGGGCCAGGGTCCACACCTCGGGCGTCAGGACCCGCGCGGTCGACACGACCGAATCGAGATCGCTCAGCGTCCCAGCGAAATCACCCGTTTCTGCCACCTCGACGAGAAAGCCGTCGGCCACCCGGCCGGCCGAACGCAGCGGCACCCGAACGCGCACGCCTGGCACGGCATCTCCCGCCAGTGCGGGAGGGATGCGGTAGTCGAAGAGCCTGTCGAGCTGGGGCAGCGGCGAGTCGATGAGCACCCGGGCGACGGTTCTCGTGAGAAGCGCCTCCGAGCGGGCCATGGCTACAGCCCGGCGACGCTGCGCAGTGCGTCCACGCGGTCGAGACGCTCCCAGGTGAACTCGGGAAGCTCACGACCGAAGTGACCGTAGGTCGATGTGGCCGCGTAGATCGGGCGCAGGAGGTCGAGGTCGCGGATGATGGCGGCCGGTCGGAGGTCGAACACCTCCTGGATGGCGTCGATGATCGATGCCTCGGCAACGTGCGCGGTGCCGAAGGACTCGACGTAGAGGCCGACCGGGGCCGCCTTACCGATCGCATAGGCCACCTGTACTTCGAGGCGGTCGGCGAGACCAGCCGCGACGACGTTCTTCGCGACCCAGCGCATGGCATAGGCAGCCGAACGGTCCACCTTCGACGGGTCTTTGCCGCTGAAGGCGCCGCCGCCGTGGCGACTTGCCCCGCCGTAGGTGTCGACGATGATCTTGCGGCCGGTGAGGCCAGCGTCACCCTGCGGGCCGCCGATCTCGAAACGCCCGGTCGGGTTGATAAGGATGCGCGGATCCACGCTCTCGAGGTTCACCTTCGCCAGCACCGGCCGAATCACGAGCTCTTCGATCTCCGCACGCAACTGGTCCGTACTCACCTGCGGAGAGTGCTGGGTGGAGAGGACGACGGTCTCGACGGAACGCGGCACGATCCCGTCGTAACCGATCGTGACCTGGGTCTTGCCGTCCGGGCGCAGATAGTCCACGTCGCCGGATTTGCGGACCTCGGCGAGTCGCTCGGCCAGCCGGTGAGCGATCCAGATCGGGACGGGCATGTACTCCGGAGTCTCGGTCGTCGCGTAGCCGAACATGATTCCCTGATCGCCGGCACCCTGGCGGTCGAGATCGTCGAGGCTCGACTCCTCGCGACTCTCGAACGCGTCGTTGACGCCCTGCGCGATGTCGGGGGACTGCCCGCCGATCGACACCGAGACGCCGCACGATCGACCGTCGAACCAGACGTCGGAGGAGTTGTACCCGATGTTCCAGATGCGGTCGCGCACGATCGACGGGATGTCGACGTAACCCGAGGTCGTGACCTCCCCCGCGACGTGCACGAGGCCGGTGGTGACGAGGGTCTCTACCGCGACACGACTGTGCGGATCGACAGTCAGCAGGGCATCCAGGATGGTGTCAGAGATCTGGTCACAGATCTTGTCCGGATGACCCTCGGTCACCGACTCAGAGGTGAAGAGGCGTAGGGGTGTCTGCGATGTTGCGCTCATGGTTGTGTCCCACTTGACAAAAGGAATGCCTGCCGACTGCGCCGGCGACGAACGAGGTGCTCTGCCCGGTTTTATCGTGCGCGGGCCAGCACGTCGAGCAGTTTGTCGGCGACGGACGACTTGCTACCCGAGGCCTCCATCACTATATCTCCGTGCCTGTCGAGCATGACGACGCTGTTACCGTCCGTCGCGAAACCTTCGTGCCAGCCAACCCTGTTGACGAGGAGATAGTCGCTGCCCTTGCGAGCGATCTTGGCACGGCCGATCTCGAGAAGAGCGGCCGCGTCCGGCTCGGTCTCCGCGGCGAAACCGATGATGACCTGGCCGGCACGACGGGTTTCCGCGAGGCCGGCGAGGATGTCGGGGTTTCTGACCAGCTCGAGGCTCAGTCGATCGCCGTGCAGCTCCTTCTTGATCTTCGACTCGGCGACGGACTCCGGGCGGTAGTCCGCGACCGCGGCTGCCATGATCACGACGTCGGCCCGCTCCGCCGCGCTGGCGACGGCATTCGCGAGCTCCAGGGTGGAGACGACGTGCTCAACCCGAACGGACGTGGGAACGGCGACCTCGAGATTCGCCCCGATGAGCATGACATCGGCTCCACGCACGGCCGCGGCCAGCGCGATGGCCACACCCTGTTTCCCGCTGGACCGATTGCCGATGTACCTGACCGGGTCGAGCGCCTCACGGGTTCCTCCAGCGGTCACGACGATGCGTCTGCCGAGCAGGTCCTTCGGTCGCAACACGGCAAGCGCCACCGACACGATCTCGTCCGGCTCGACCATGCGACCGGGGCCGGAGTCTGTGCCGGTGAGCTGCCCTACGGCCGGGCCGACGACGGTGACGCCCCGGGAGCGAAGGACCGCGATGTTCGCGACAGTTGCGGGGTTCTGCCACATTTCCGTGTGCATCGCCGGCGCGATGACCAGCGGCGCCCTGCTGGCGAGGACCGTGTTACCGAGCAGATCGTCGGCCAGACCGGCGGCCAATTTCGCTATGGTGTTGGCGGTGGCCGGGGCTATCACGATGAGGTCGGCCGCCTGGCCGATCGCCACGTGCCGTACCTCTGCGACGCCCTCGTAGAGATCGGTATCGACCGGATTGCGGCTGATGGCCTCGAGAGTCGGCCTGCCGATGAAGCGCAGCGCCGCATCGGTCGCCACCACGTGGACATCGTGGCCGGCGAGGACGAGCGCGCGCACCACCCCGACGGCCTTGTAGGCGGCTATGCCGCCGGTGATGCCGACGACGACACGCAATTGATCGGTGTCGGGATGATCGCCCATGTCGCGCGAGTGACTACTCGACGGGCTCGGCCAGCGCCTTCACGATGAGCTTGTCCTCGTTGATCTCGTGCATCGCGACGGACAGCGGCTTGTCGTCGACGGTGGAGTCGACGAGCGGTCCGACATTGTCGAACAGGCTGCCTTCGTGGAGGTCGGCGTAGTAATCGTTGATCTGGCGGGCGCGCTTCGAGGCGAAGATCACGAGAGCGTACTTCGAATCGACCTTCGACAGCAGTTCGTCGATGGGCGGATCGATGATGCCCTTGGCGCGTTCAACCATGCGTGTTACTCCTCGACGTCGTTAACGTCTATTGGGCCGAGATGGACTCGGGGTGTGTGGGATTGCCATCAATTCTACAACCTCGCGGGCCGCCTGGCCGACTTCGTGATTTACGACCCTGTGATCGAACTCGTCCTGCGCCGCCAACTCGATCTTCGCCGTCTCCAGTCGCCGCTGCTGTTCGACCGGGTCCTCTGTGTCGCGGCCGATGAGCCTGCGCACCAATTCCTCCCAGCTGGGTGGCAGTAGGAACACCAGCACCGCCTCCGGCATCTCCGCCCGCACGGAGCGGGCCCCCTGCAGATCAATCTCGAGAAGCACGCTCTTGCCCTCGGCCAGAGCCTCGTCGATGGGAGCGCGCGGGGTGCCGTAGCGGAAGGCGTTATGGACGGTAGCGGTCTCGAGCATCTGGCCGGTTTCCACCAGTCGGTCGAACTCGGCGTCGGACACGAAGAAGTAGTTGACCCCGTTGACCTCACCCGATCGTGGTGCGCGCGTCGTGGCCGAGACGGAGAGGTGCACGTCGGGATAGTTCTCCCGGATGTGCGTCGAGACGGCGCCCTTTCCGACGGCTGTCGGTCCGGCGAGCACGACGAGACGCGACGGGGTGGGAGTGCCGCGGTTCTCGCGCTCGTGGAGCCACTCGAGGAGCCGGCGGCGCTGTCGGACACCGAGCCCGCCGACCCGTTTCGACTCCGCGATGCCCAACTGTTGCATGGCTCGCGCGACCTTCGTCGGTCCAAGACTCGGAATACTGGTCAGCAGCTCACGCACCCTGAGGCTCGACTCGGCGGGCGCGGGCGGATCCGCCCAGGCCGCCTCCACCACATCGACGGCGGTACGCGAACGATCGTGGATGGCGTGCTTGACGGCGGCACGAGCACGTCGCGCGGCGACGGCGGCCTGAGCGGCAGCCGCACGATCGACGTCCGGCGGCGCTATGCGCGGCATGCGAGCACCTCTCGCGCCTGGCTGCGCACGGCGTCGGCGATATCGCGAGGGCCGGCCTGGAGGATGCTGCGCGATGCGGTCACGACGGCGAGCGGCGCCGCCGGGCCATACAGCGATCCGAGGTCGGAATAGCGGGCTCCCTGATGGCCGAACCCGGGTGCCAGCACGGGTGTTGACGGAGGACCGGCCAGCGACGACAGGTCGATTCCGTACTCCCCGAAGTCCACTGTCGCGCCGAGCACGAGACCGATCGAGCCGTGCTCGTCCGACGACCGCTCGGCATTCCATCCCACCACGTCCCTGACGATACTCGCCGCAACGGTGTGGCCAGCGCTGCCGCCGGAGGAAATCTTGGCGGTCTGGATGTCCCTGGCCTCCGGATTCGAGGTGGCGGCGAGCACGAACAGGCCCTTGCCGCTCTCGAACGCAAGCCGAATGGGCACCGCGATCGAGCCGACGCCCTGGAATGCACTGATCGTCATGGCATCGACCTCGAGCGGGCCCCCTGGCGTGAGCCATGCCTCACCGTAGGCCTCGACGCTGGTTCCCAGGTCGCCGCGCTTGGCATCCGCGATCACCATCAGGCCGGCTGCGCGCGCGGCGGCGAGCACGGCCTCGAGTGCGGCGAATCCGGCAGAGCCGTGGCGCTCGAAGAAGGCCACCTGCGGTTTGACGATTCCCGCCTGGCCGGCCGCAGCATCCACGACAATAAGCCCGAATTCGCGGGCGCCGTCGGCGCTGTCTGGCAGACCCCACTGCTCGAGCAGGTAGGCGTGCGGATCGATCCCGACGCAGAGCTGACCGACAACGTCGAAGACTCCGGCCAGCCGGGCGCCGAAGGAGAGCGTTTCAGCCAACCAGCACCGCCAGCCGCTGGGCGCGCTCGATGGCGTAGTCCTGCAGCGACTTCACGTCGAACCCGTTCCTGATCGCCTCGACCGACGCCACCGCTGCGCCGAGTTGCGCGATGGTGGTGAACAACGGGAGGTCTGCGGCAACGGCGGCCGCCCGGATCTCGTATCCGTCGACGCGGGCGCTGCGGCCGCTCGGGGTGTTGATCACCACGTCCACCTCGGAGCGGTTGATCAGATCGACGATAGTCGGCTCGTCGTCGTTCGACGCCTCACCCTGGTCGTATTTGCGCACGACGCGGGCCACTATCCCGTTGCGGGCGAGGATCTCCGCGGTGCCGATGGTGGCGAGGATCTCGAAGCCGAGTTGTTGCAGACGCAGCACCGGCAGGATGATCGCCCGCTTGTCCCGGTCGGCGACCGAGACGAAGACGCTCCCCCGCGTCGGCAGCCCGCCGTATGCAGCCTCCTGGCTCTTCGCGAAGGCCTTGGGGAAGTTCGAGTCGATGCCCATGACCTCGCCGGTCGAGCGCATCTCGGGACCGAGCACCGAGTCGACGATCTGCCCGTCCTTGGTGCGGAAACGCTTGAAGGGCAGCACGGCCTCCTTGACGGCGACCGGCGAATCCATCGGCACGACGGAGCCGTCGGCCTCCGGCAGCATCCCATTCTCGACCAGGGAACGGATGCTCTGCCCCACCATGATGAGCGAGGCGGCTTTGGCGATCGGCAGTCCGAGCGCCTTCGCGACGAACGGCACCGTGCGAGACGCGCGGGGGTTGGCCTCGAGCACGTAGAGCACGCCGGCGGCGATGGCGAACTGGACATTGATGAGACCGCGCACGCCGACGCCCTTCGCGATCGCCAGCGTCGCCTCGACGACGCGCGCGATCTGCTCGCGGCCGAGGGTCACGGGCGGCAGGGTGCAGCTCGAGTCGCCCGAGTGGATGCCGGCCTCCTCGATGTGCTCCATGACGCCGCCGACGTAGAGTTCCGTGCCGTCGTAGATGGCGTCGATGTCGATCTCGATGGCGTCGTCCAGGAAACGGTCGACCAGGAGCGGATGCCCGGCACCGATGATCCCCTGGCCGTCCATCCGGCGGAAGTAGTCGGCGAGGGACGGGCTGTCGTAGACGATCTCCATGCCGCGGCCGCCGAGCACATAGGACGGCCGCACGAGCACCGGATAGCCGATCTCCTCCGCGACGGCGACGGCCCCTCGGTAGTCGATCGCCGTGCCGTTGCGGGGCGCGACCAGCCCGGCCGCATCCAGGATGCCCTGGAACAAACCGCGCTCCTCCGCGAGATCGATGGCCTCCGGCGTCGTTCCCAGGATGGGGACGCCGGCCGCCTTGAGTCCCTTGGCAAGCCCCAGTGCGGTCTGTCCGCCGAGTTGCACGATCACGCCGACCATCTCGCCGCTCTGGCTTTCCGCGTGGATCACCTCGAGCACGTCCTCGAGGGTGAGTGGCTCGAAGTAGAGCCGGTCGGAGGTGTCGTAGTCGGTGGATACCGTCTCCGGGTTGCAGTTGATCATGATGGTCTCGTAGCCGGCGTCCGACAGGGCGAAGGATGCGTGCACGCAGGAGTAGTCGAATTCGACGCCCTGCCCGATGCGATTCGGCCCTGAGCCCAGGATGACGACCTTGCGGCGATCGCTCGGCCGCACCTCGGTCTCCTGGTCGTAGCTCGAGTAGTGATACGGCGTGAGCGCCGGGAACTCGCCGGCGCAGGTGTCGACGGTCTTGAACACCGGACGCACGCCGAAGGCGTAACGGATGCGCCGCACCTCGTCCTCACTCAGACCGCGAAGGGCGGCGATCTGGATGTCGCTGAACCCGTGGTCCTTCGCAAGACGCAGGAGCGAGGCATCCAGGGCCCTGAACGAGCCGATCTCGTCGGCGACCTCGTTGATCAGCACGATCTGGTCAATGAACCACGGGTCGATCTTGGTGGCGTCGAAGACCTCGTCGATGGTCGCCCCGGCCCGCAGCGCCTGCTGCACCGTGACGATTCGACCGTCGGTTGGCACGGCCGCGACGGCGAGGAGGGCGTTCTTGTCGCCGGGTTCGCCGTCCCAGTGGAAGCTCGACCCCCGCTTCTCGAGCGAGCGCAGGGCCTTCTGGAGGGCGGTGGAGTAGTTGCGTCCGATGGCCATCGCCTCGCCGACCGACTTCATCGTGGTCGTGAGCGTCGGATCGGCGGCCGGGAACTTCTCGAAGGCGAAGCGCGGGACCTTGACCACGACGTAGTCGAGCGTCGGCTCGAAGCTTGCCGGGGTGACCTTGGTGATGTCGTTGGGGATCTCATCGAGCCGGTAGCCGATGGCGAGCTTCGCGGCGATCTTGGCGATCGGAAAGCCGGTCGCCTTGGAGGCGAGCGCCGACGAGCGCGACACCCTCGGGTTCATCTCGATGACGATCACGCGGCCGTTCGCCGGGTCGACGGCGAACTGGATGTTGCAGCCGCCCGTGTCGACGCCGACCGCCCGGATGATGTCGATGCCGATGTCACGGAGATTCTGATATTCGCGGTCGGTCAGCGTGAGGGCGGGCGCGACGGTGATCGAGTCGCCGGTGTGCACGCCGACCGGGTCGACGTTCTCGATCGAGCAGACCACGACGGTGTTATCCGCGGTGTCGCGCATGAGCTCGAGCTCGTACTCCTTCCAGCCGAGGATGGACTCCTCGAGCAGAACCTCGCTGGTCGGACTCTGGTGCAGGCCGTCTGTGACCATGCGGATGAGCTCCTCCGGCGTGTAGGCGAAGCCGGAGCCGAGGCCGCCCATGGTGAAGGACGGGCGGATGACGAGCGGGTAGCCGAGATCCTCGGCAAAGTCGATGGCCTCGCCGACGGTATGCGCGATGTGCGAACGGGCGACCTCCGCGCCGGCGTCGAGCACCAGCTGCTTGAAGATCTGGCGGTCCTCGCCCTTGTTGATCGCCTCGAAGTTGGCACCGATCAGCTCGACGCCGTACTTCTCCAGGATGCCGTGGTTGTGCAGGTCGATCGCGGCATTCAGGGCGGTCTGGCCGCCCAGGGTCGGCAGGATGGCATCCGGGCGCTCCTTGGCGATGATGGTCTCGATGACCTGCCAGGTGATCGGCTCGACGTAGGTGGCGTCGGCGAAGTCGGGATCGGTCATGATCGTCGCCGGGTTGGAGTTGATGAGGATGACGCGCACGCCCTCCTCGCGCAGCACCCGACAGGCCTGGGTGCCCGAATAGTCGAACTCGCAGGCCTGGCCGATCACGATCGGGCCCGAGCCGATGACCAGGACCGACGTGATGTCTTCGCGCTTGGGCATTACTTGCTTTCCGTGTCTGTGGTGGTATCGCTGCCGCTGTGGCGACCCGTGCGCCGCGCCGTCCGGTTCGCGATCACCATGTCGCGGAACCTGTCGAAGAGATAGTTGGCGTCGTGTGGTCCCGCCGCAGCCTCTGGGTGGTACTGCACCGAGAACGCTGGGATGTCGAGCGCATTGAGACCTTCCACGACATCGTCGTTGAGATTGATATGGCTGACCTCGACCCGGCCGAAGCCCGCCGGCGAGTCGAAGATGCCCTCGCGTGGTGCCTCGACGGCGAAGCCGTGGTTGTGCGCCGTGATCTCCACCCGTCCGGTAGCGCGGTCGAGCACGGGCTGGTTGATGCCGCGGTGCCCGAATGGCAGCTTGTAGGTGCCGAGCCCGAGCGCACGCCCGAGCAGCTGGTTGCCGAAGCAGATTCCGAAGAACGGGAGGCCATCGCGCAGGACCGCCCGCAGCAGTTCGACGTGGGTCTCGGATGCGGCAGGGTCACCGGGACCGTTCGAGTAGAACACCGCGTCCGGCCGGAGGGACAGCAGTTCTTCCGCGGTCACGCTCTGCGGAAGCACGTACACGTCCAGGCCGCGGGCGGCCAGGTAGTGCAGCGTCGAGTCCTTGACCCCGAGATCCAGCACGGCGACCGAGCCGATCCGTTCCGCCGTCGCGGGGATGGTGACCTGCTCGGTCACCGAGACCTCCGCGGAGAGGTTGAGCCCGGACATCTGCGCACCGGAGCGCACGATCGCGAGCTGTTCGTCCTCGCCGAGTTCGGCATCCTGGCCGGAGAAGATACCGGACCGCATCGCGCCGGCATCGCGCAGGCGACGCGTGACGGCGCGCGTGTCGATGCCGCTGATGCCGACAACGCCCTGTTCGACCAGCTGGTCGTCGAGGCTGCCGTTGGCGCGGAAGTTGGAGACGACCCGGGAGGGATCCCGCACGACGAATCCGGCCACCCAGATCCGGCGCGACTCCGGGTCCTCGTCGTTCACGCCCGTGTTGCCGATATGTGGGGCGGTCATGAGCACGATCTGGCCGGCGTATGACGGATCGGTGATGGTCTCCTGATATCCGGTCATGCCGGTGGCGAAGACGGCCTCGCCGAGACTGCGCCCCCTCGCGCCGTAGGCGTGCCCGGTGTAACGGCTGCCGTCCTCGAGCACGAGAACGGCCGGTGCGAAGCGGGTCACTGTGTCTCACTTCCGTGGCTGGTCGATGCGTCGAACAGTCTGCCGATCGCGTCGATGAGCGGGGTGGGGTCGGTCGGCGACGCGACCCGGAGATAGCTGTCGACCTCGGTCGTGCCGAGCGTCCAGGCGATCAACACGAGACCGCCGGTCTCGACGACCCGGTCTATCGTCCAGGTGGCGCGCTCGACTCCACGGAGATCGCGGGCGGGGATGAAGGCATCGGGCTCCCCGGCGATGGAGAGCACGAGCCCGTGCTCGAAAACGGCGACGGATGCCCGCGCCCGGAATCCGAGGCCGGCGACCGCGATGCGATTGAGCGGTTCGCCCGCGACCGTGGTCGCGACGTAGAAGACCTCGCCCGCGAACAGCTCGGTCCCGACGTCTGCCGGGACCGCCGCAGGACGGGGCAGGGAGGACTGGCGTCGCTGCCGGGCCCGCCATCCGAGGTACATGCCAGCGAGGGCCAACAGAATGACGACGACGACGATCGTGGTCGATAACGTCCTATCCATGCCGGACCCCCGCATCCTGGGCGGATGAATGTCTCGAGATCGTCTCGGCGTCGACCAGTTCGCCATCGAGCACTGTCGCGTACCCTCTGTGAACCGTGGCGATGACCTGGCCGGGGAGCGTCGTCGAGAGATAGGGCGAATTCACGCCCTTGCCGCGCAGCCGGCTCGTGTCGAATACCCGGCTGGCCTTCGGATCATAGAGGGTGAACTCGGCCGGCGCGCCGATGTCGATGCCGCGATCGTAGCCGGCGAGCTGTCCGATCCGCGCGGGGATCCGGGAGAACACCCTGGCGACATCCGTCCAGTCGAGCACTCCGGTATCGACGACGGAGGCCTGCACCACGGACAGCGCCGATTCGAGGCCGACCATCCCGAAAGCGGCGGCCTCCCATTCGCACTCCTTGGATTCGAGCGGATGAGGGGCGTGGTCGGTCGCGATGAT
This sequence comes from Microbacteriaceae bacterium, assembly GCA_025465035.1. Classification (GTDB taxonomy): domain Bacteria; phylum Actinomycetota; class Actinomycetes; order Actinomycetales; family Microbacteriaceae; genus Lacisediminihabitans. The sequence continues at coordinate 27,836 of JAODMH010000071.1, forward strand.
GTCGATGGTGCCGTCGGCCAGGCCTGCGCGGACGGCCTGCACGTCCTCGTCCCTGCGCAGGGGCGGATTCACCTTGTATCGCGAGTCGTACCCGCCGACGAGTTGCTCGGTGAGCAGGAGGTGATGCGGGGTGACCTCGGCGGTCACATCGATCCCCCGCGCCTTCGCCCAGCGCACGACCTCGACGGATCCGGCGGTCGAGAGATGGCAGACGTGCAGACGGGCGCCGACATGCTGCGCGAGCAGCACGTCACGCGCGATGATCGCCTCCTCGGCCACCGCTGGCCAACCGGCGAGGCCCAGCTGCCCGGAGAGGGTTCCCTCGTTCATCTGGGCGCCCTCGGTGAGCCGTGGCTCCTGGGAGTGCTGCGCGATGACACCGCCGAACGTGGCGACATACTCGAGCGCGCGACGCATGAGCAGGGCATCCGAGACGCACTTCCCGTCGTCGGAGAAGACGCGCACCCTCGCGCGGCTGGTGGCCATCGCGGCGATCTCGGAGAGCTGTGTGCCATCGAGCCCGACCGTGACGGCGCCGATCGGACGCACCGTGACATAGCCGGCCGCGTCGCCGAGGGATTGCACCTGTTCGACCACCCCGGCCGTGTCAGCGACCGGGGAGGTGTTTGCCATGGCATGAACCGCCGTGAAACCGCCGATCGCCGCGGCGCGCGACCCGGTGAGCACCGTCTCGCTCTGCTCGAAGCCTGGTTCGCGCAGGTGGGTGTGCAGATCGACCAGACCTGGCAGGGCGAGCAGGCCGTCCGCGTCGATCACTCGATCGGCGCGTGAGGTGACAGTACCGAGCTCGGCGACGAGACCGTCGCGCATGAGGATGTCGGCTGACCTGCCATCGGACAGCCGGGCCGACCTGACCAGAATCGTCTCGGTCATGACACGGTCCTTTCGTCGGAGACAGACTTTTCGCCGGCGAGATGCGTTCCTGACAGCACGAGATACAGCACTGCCATCCTCACCGATACCCCGTTCGCGACCTGCTCGAGCACTGTCGACTGTGCGGAGTCGGCGGCGCCGGAAGAGATCTCGAGCCCACGATTCATCGGGCCGGGGTGCATCACCATGCTATCCGGGCCCAGGGCGGTGAGACGCTCGTCGTCGAGCCCCCACTGCCGGGAATACTCGCGAGCGTTGGGGAAGAAGGCGGCGTGCATCCGTTCCGACTGGATGCGCAGCATCATCACCACATCCGGTCGTGCGGCGATGGCGTCGTCGAGGTCGTACGCGACGGTCACCGGCCATTCCGCCACGCCGATCGGCAACAGGGTGGCCGGTGCGACAAGGGTGACTGACGCGCCGAGGGTGGTCAGCAGCCAGACGTTCGAGCGTGCGACTCGTGAGTGCAGGATGTCGCCGACGATCGTGACCGTGACCCCGTCGAGTGCCTTGCCACGGGCCGCCCTCCCGTGCAACCTCCGGCGGATCGTGAAGGCGTCGAGCAGCGCCTGGGTCGGGTGCTCGTGGGTGCCGTCGCCGGCATTGACCACGCCGGCGTCGATCCAGCCGGACTCCGCGAGCACCAGCGGAGCGCCGGACGACTGATGCCGGATCACCACGGCGTCGGCTCCGATCGCGGCGAGGGTCTGCGCCGTGTCTTTGAGACTCTCCCCCTTCGATACGCTCGAACCCTTGGCGCTGAAGTTGATGACGTCCGCGCTCAGCCGCTTGGCGGCCGCTTCGAAGGAGATGCGGGTGCGGGTGGAATCCTCGAAGAAGAGGTTCACCACCGTCTTGCCGCGGAGCGCCGGGAGCTTCTTCACCTCGCGGTTCGCGACATCCGCCATGTCCTCTGCGACATCGAGGATGGCGATCGCCTCATCGCGGCCGAGGTCGCGGGTGCTCAGCAGATGCTTCATGACGGTGCCTCCGTCGTTTCTTCGATCGTCACGAATTCGTCGCCGTCGATCTCGGCGAGGTGGAGGTTGATGCGCTCGTTCTGGGCGGACGGCAGGTTCTTGCCGACGAAGTCCGGACGGATGGGCAGCTCACGATGGCCGCGGTCGATGAGCGTCGCCAGCCGCACGATGCTCGGCCGACCGATCAGGCCGAGCGCGTCGAGTGCCGCGCGGATGGTGCGGCCCGAGTAGAGCACGTCGTCCACCAGCACAACCGTCTTGCCGTCGACACCGCCGTCCGGGACCTGTGTGGGTGACGGCGCACGAGTCGGATTGCGTGAGAGGTCGTCGCGGAACATCGTCACGTCGAGAGAGCCGACAGCGACGGGGACGCCGGAGAACTGCTCGAGCAGCGCGCCGATGCGGGCGGCGAGAACGACGCCGCGTGTGGGAATGCCAAGAATCACGAGATCGTCTGGACCACGGTTGGACTCCAGGATCTCGTGGGAGATCCGAGTCAACGCCCGGGTGATATCAGCTTGCTGCAGCACGGTGCGTGCGGGCAATCTGACCTCCTTCCCCGCCTCACAGGACGGAATTTAAGGATGTCTGTTGCAAGAACTATATCGGGTGTCGGGTCCAGCGGTGCAGCGCCTTCCACCCGATGCGCCCCGCGAGTCCCCGAGCAGGAGGGCTTCCCACTCCCTCCGGGTCTTCATCTTCACACTCGCACTTCCCCTCGTTTATGCACAGGAAGTGCTGGTCAGACATGCTATTAACCATTGGAATGTCGGTGGTGGCTGCGAGAATTTCCTCATGAGCCACCCAACTCCACTGCTTGTCGACGAGCTCATCGATCCCGAGGCGATGAGCGATGACGAGCTGCTGGGCGCCCTTGAGGAGGGCTTCGCTCGAAGGCATGAGGCCGATTCCCGAATCGTGCGGCTGGCCACCGCAATCATCCAACGATCGCGTTCATCCCTCGGGGCGGGTGGCCTGGCTTCCAAGACCGGATACGCAAGCCCGGCGACGCTGCTCGCCGACATCGGCCGGATCTCCCTCGCCGAGGCGCACCGCATCTGCCGCGTCGCCGAGGGCACGACCGCGCGCAGATCGTTGATCGGCGAGCACCTCCCGGCGGAATACCCGGTCGTGGCGGAGGCGGTTCGGGGTGCGCGCATCCCGGTCGACTCGGCCAGCGCCATAATCGCGGCGATCGCACAGGCCTCGCCGCGCGCGGATGCGATACACCTCGAAGCGGCCGAGCGGGCTCTCGTGCAGTTCGCCGTCGAGAACCCGGTAGACGCCGTACGCAAGCTGGCCGCCTGCTGGCGCGATGCCCTCGACGTCGACGGGATCGAACCGCGCGAAGACGAACTGGTCGCCGCGCGGACGTTGCACAGGACCATCCTCGCGAACGGCCTGAAGCGCTATCGACTCGATCTGGACCCGGTGAGTTCCGCGTTCATGGATGCCGCCATCGATGCGCAGGTCGGCGTGGTCATCCGTGCTCCGCGGTTCGATTCGCCGGAGGACGACGAGAACGTTCCCGACCCGCGCGCCCTCACCCAGATCGCGGCAGACGCGGTGGTTGACCTCGCCCGTCACGGCATCGCCTGCGTCACCACCGACGTGCCGCTTCCCTCCGCGACGATCGTGGTGCGGATGACGCTCGAGTCGCTCATCGGCGGTCGTGGCGTGGCGCAGATCGATGGAATCGAGCAGCCGATCTCTGCCACGACCGCGCGACGCATGGCAGCCGATGCTCGCCTCATTCCCGTGGTTCTCGGCGGCAGCGGCGAGGTGCTCGATCTCGGCGTATCCCGCCGTCTGTTCTCTACGGCGCAGCGCGTCGCCCTGGCGGAACGAGACGGCGGATGCGCGTGGGGCAACTGCGCACGACCGCCAAGCCACACCGAGGCCCACCACATCGAATGGTGGTCACGCGGCGGCGAAACAAATCTCGCGAACGGCACAAGTCTCTAATACGACCCTCGCATCTGGGACAATCATTCATGCCATCGAAGGATCACGAAGAACTGGACCCCCGCGTCCATATCACAGACGAGAAGACGGGCGAGGTCCGGGGCGTTCCTAAAAGTGCGGTAACGGGTCTGGATGAATTTGCTGAGTCCTGGAAAAACGCGGTCGACCTACCCGATGAGTTGACCTTCTCTGGGTGGCAAATGGTCGACGACGATCACCCGCCAGGCAAGGGCTATCCCGCATATCGAATTGTGTACAAGACAATTCG
>JAODMH010000074.1 GCA_025465035.1 Microbacteriaceae bacterium
CTGGAAGACCTGGATACGAGAGCGGGTGCCCTCGACGATGTTCACGTGAACCTTCACGTTGTCTCCGGCACGGAAGTCCGGGATGTCGGAGCGGAGTGAGGCCGCATCGACGGCGTCGAGAATGTGCATGGTGGTTCGCTCTCTGCAATCGCCACAGGTCGATCACGAAATAGTTAACACGTGAGAAGGATTGGCGCTCGAAATGATGGCGGCTCCCCCGTGGCAGGGCCGCGCTTGCCAAGCACAAGGGGTAATTCTGCCATACCGCAACCGGGGGCGCCACCCGGGCGCGATCGGATCAGGTCGAGGCGGCCCGCGCGGGGGAATCCGTCGCCGGGAGTTCGGCGTCGCCGACCACCCGTCCGAGCTCACTGTCCTCGAGGCCGGTCAACGACTTGACGACCTGCGGACGGGTCTCGATGAGGTATTCGACGAGCACCACCCAGAACGTCGTGAGCGCAATGACGATGATCACGCCACCGGAGATGTCGGCGATGGTGAACGAGGCATCCCTGAACTGCTGACCGAATACCTTCGTCGCGATCGAGGTGCCCGGCTCCTCGCTGTGCACGGAATCGACGACGAAGAAGCCGTAGCAGAGGATGGCGAAATACCAGAAGGACAGCAGCACCGCGTCGGTGTGTGAGACGGCACCGGAACGTCGGGTGCGCTTGCGCGCCCAGGTGAGCGTCGCGACAACCGCGAGGAAGACGAACAGGAGCGGGGCAAGAAAGAGTCCGATGGCGTAGTGCCAGCCGAGGATCACTCCGAAAAACACGCGTCCGATGAGCAGCCAGAGCGGGAGGATGATGGTTGCGGCGAACTGGGTGTTGAAAACAGCCCGGCGATACCACATGCATCAGAGCTTACGCTCGCTACGGAGGAAGAATTGTTGCGAGGAACAGGAGACGCGTGATCGAGCTCAGGACGCCGACGGAAATCGAGGAGATGAAGGCCGCCGGCGCTTTCGTTGCGAGCGTTCTCGGCGAAGTGAAGGCGGCATCCGCTGTCGGTGTGAACCTGCTCACGCTCGATTCGATCGCGGCGACCCTCATTCGCAAGGCGGGTGCGGTGAGCAGCTACGTCGACTATCACCCCTCCTTCGGCGCAATGCCATTCGGCAAGGTGCTGTGCACCTCGGTCAATGACGCCGCGCTGCACGGCCTGCCCTTCGATTACCGGCTGCGGGATGGCGACGTGCTCAGCCTCGACTTCGCCGCATCCCTGAACGGCTGGGTCGCCGACTCCGCGCTCACGGTGATCGTCGGCGCGCCGCGCGAGGAGGATCTCCGGATGATCGAGGTCACCGAGCGGGCGCTGGATGCGGCCATTGCCGCGGCGCAGCCCGGTGCACGCATGGGTGACGTCTCGGCGGCGATCGGCGAGATCTGCCGCGGCGCCGGATTCTCCATCAACACGGACTTCGGCGGGCACGGCGTCGGCCGCACCATGCACGGCGATCCTCACGTTCCGAACGACGGTCGCCCCGGCCGCGGTCTTCCACTGCGCGCCGGACTCGTCTTCGCGATCGAACCCTGGCTAATGCAGACCACGGATCGCATCTTCACCGACCCGGATGGTTGGACCCTGCGCAGCCTCGATGGTTCGCGCGCCGCCCACTCCGAGCACACGATAGCGATCACCGAGACCGGGCCGCTCGTGCTGACGGCTCGGGACTAATCCGCCAGAAGGTCCGGGCGGACACGCCTGGTGCGCTCGAGCTGCTGTTCTCGGCGCCATGCGGCGATCGCTCCGTGATTGCCGCTCAGTAGTACCGGCGGCACCTCGAGGCCGCGCCACTCCGCAGGCTTCGTATAGCTCGGATATTCGAGCAGGCCGTCGGAATGCGACTCCTCGACCAGACTCTCCGGGTTGCCGACGACGCCGGGGATGAGGCGCCCGACGGCTTCGATCATCGCCATGGTCGCGACCTCGCCACCGTTGAGCACGTAGTCGCCCATGCTGACGAGACGTACCCGCGTGCGCGTGGCCGCGTAGTCGACGACACGCTGGTCGATGCCTTCGTAACGACCGCATCCGAACACCAGGTGCTGCTCGGTGGCGAGTTCCTGCGCTATGGCCTGGGTGAAGACTTCACCGGCTGGCGACGGGAAGATGATGACGGGGGGCGCCGACTGCTTCGCTTCGCTCGCATAGAGGATGCTGTCAAGCGCTTCTCCCCACGGCTCCGGGCGCATGACCATGCCGGCGCCGCCGCCGTATGGAGTGTCGTCGACGGTGCGATGCCGGTCGAAGGTGTAGTCGCGGAGATCGTGGACCCCGAGGTCGATGAGTCCGCTCTGCCGCGCCCTGCCGAGCAGGGAGACATCGAGTACGGAGAAGAACTCCGGAAAGATCGTGACGATGTCGATGCGCATCTGACGATCGTATGCCGCCGCGGGTGCCCCAACCGTTGCGGAGGAGGACTCGCCGTGCGGCGGCGTGACGGAACGCGCCACGCCGGGGCGACTCCTCCGCAACGGTTGGCCGGAGGCGCCGAGGTCGGTCCTCCACAGCCGCGACCCGAGCACGCTCATCCACTGGATGGGGCCTGATCCCCTTGTCGCGGTTGCTGTGACGCGAGTCTCGGTCGCATGCCATCCATCCTGCGCGAGCTCGATCGCCTCGGCGGGATCGCACGCGTGAGCACGCTCGTCGACCACGGTATCGGTCGAGGTCAGATACGCACCGCAGTGCAAAGCGGCATCGTTGGCACGATACGTAGGGGTTGGGTGCGATCGGCGGATGCTGCCCCTCTCGTGATTGAAGCCGTGCAGCTCGGCGGCCGGCTGGGCTGCATCTCGGCCGCGGAGCATCTCGGGCTATGGACACTGCGCTCGGGTGCCGAACTTCACCTGGGAATCCCCTCCCACTCCGGCAGAGCACAGGCGCGCACCGTGCCAGGAGTCGTGGCTCACTGGCAGGCCGACCCCTGGCGTCTCCGTAGCGACCCGATCGAGTCCGTGGCGAACAGCCTCGCGCAGATGGCTGCCTGCCAGCCCAGCGAACTGGTGGTGGCCGCCATCGATTCGGCACTCAACAAGGGTCTGGTCTCCGTTGCAGAATTGCGCAGCGCAATCACCCCGCTGCCCCGTGACAGGAGAAATCTTCTCGAATGGTCCGACGGACAGAGCCAGTCAGGCTTGGAATCGCTCTGCCGCTACCGACTCAGCCTGCTCGGACTGCGCATCCGTTCGCAGGTCCACGTCGAGGGCGTCGGTTGGGTCGACCTGCTGATCGGTGACCGGCTGGTCCTCGAAGCCGACGGACGGCAGTGGCACGAATCCGCGGACGCGTACGCAACGGACCGCGCTCGGGACCTACGCCTCACGCTGCTCGGATATCACGTCATCCGTCTGACCTTCGAGCAGATCGTGAATGGTTGGCCACTCGTCGAGCTCACCATCGCCGGACTCGTGGAGCGCGGCGAGCACCTCTGGTCGAGGATGCATCGGCGCTCACGTCTGGCCTGACTTGACCGTTGCGGAGGAGGGTTGCGGCGCGCCGAGACGCACACCGAGCGACACGCCGGAGCGATCCTCCGCAACGGTTGTGCGAGAGGACTACTCGGGCGTGTCGAGCGGCGGCTCGTCGTCGTCATCGTCCGGGAGCTCTTCGAAGAGCCCCGCCGGCGGCGTCACAGTGAGCGTTCCGGCCGCGATGTCGACGGTCGGGACGATCGCCTTCACGAAGGGGACGAGCACCTCACCGGAATCCGTCGTGACGTGCAGGAGGTCCTGGGCGGGTAGGTGGTCGACCAGGGAAACGGTGCCGACCTTCACACCGTCGCGGATGACCGAGAGGCCGACAAGCTGGTGGTCGTACCAGGCGTCCTCTTCCTCCGACTGCTCGGCGAGATCCTGATCCACCCAGAGGATGGCCTTGATCAGGGTCTCGGCGACCGATCGATCCGGCACGCCTTTGAAGAACGCCACCGGATGGCTGTTGTACCACTTGAGCTCGGTGAGCTCGATGCTCTTCCCGTGCCAGGGAGAGTCGGTCGGTACCTGCAGGGAGAACACGGCGCCAGGAACGAAACGCCGCTCCGGTGCATCCGTGTACAACTCGACCTTGATAGCACCTTTGAGACCGTGAGCCTTGGTGAGGCGGCCGACCCGGAGCTGGTCGCCGGGGTTAACTTCTCTAGAAATCGGTGTCCACCACGTCGACGCGCACCTTACGACCGTCGGCGATGGCCGAAACGAGGGTGCGGAGCGCCTTCGCGGTGCGACCAGCGCGACCGATCACGCGGCCGAGGTCCTCGGGGTGCACGCGCACCTCGAGAACCTCGCCACGCGGTGAGTTCTTCGCTACAACCTGAACCTCGTCCGGGTTATCGACGATTCCCTTGACCAGGTGCTCGAGAGCGGCTGCGAGCACCGGCTATGCCTTGTCCGCGTCGGCGTCGGCAGTGGCCTCGGCCACGACGGCGTCTTCCGAGCCCTCGACGGGCGCTTCGGTCGACGCGTCGGCGGCGAGGTCGTCACCCGTTGCGCCAGCGGCGTCGTCATCGGCCGCCTTGGGTTCTTCCGCCTTGGGTTCTTCCGCCTTGGGGGCTGGTGCTTCGGCCTTGGGCTTGAGTACCGGCTTCTTCTTCTCGTCAGCGACGAAATCGGCCTTGGACTCCTTGGTCTTGACGGTGCTGACTGCACCCTTCTCGCCCTTGAAGATGCCCCAGTCACCGGTCAGCTTGAGAAGCGCCGCGACCTGCTCGGTCGGCTGAGCGCCGACGCTGAGCCAGTACTGGGCGCGCTCGGAGTTGACCTCGATGAACGAAGGCTCTTCGGTCGGGTGGTACTTGCCGATCTCTTCGATGACACGACCGTCGCGCTTGGTGCGCGAGTCGGCGACAACGATGCGGTAGTAAGGAGCGCGGATCTTACCCAGGCGCTTCAAACGAATTTTTACAGCCACAATTCTCCGTAGATTATTTTTGGGGCGAACTGCTTGCCGTGAGCGTGGGGTGCACACTCGGCAGAAAAGCTCTGATGGGAGTCGATTCCGTCTGA
>JAODMH010000097.1 GCA_025465035.1 Microbacteriaceae bacterium
CACCGAGAACTCCGGAGCCGTGGCATCCGGCTGGTCGTCGCTCACAGTGGGATGTTTCCGTGCTTCTTGGGTGGGAGGGTCGCCCGCTTGGTTTTGAGCGCCCTCAGCGCCTTGATCACGACGACGCGGGTAGCGGCCGGCTCGATCACGCCATCGAGCTCTCCGCGCTCGGCGGCGAGGAACGGGGATGCGACGTTGTAGGTGTACTCGTTGGCGAGCCTGGTGCGCACGGCGGCGACATCCTCGCCGGCCTCCTCGGCGGCCTTGATCTCGTTGCGATAGAGGATCTGCACGGCACCCTGTCCACCCATGACGGCGATCTCCGCGGTCGGCCAGGCATAGTTGAGGTCCGCGCCGAGTTGCTTGGAGCCCATGACGATGTAGGCGCCACCGTAGGCCTTGCGAGTGATGACCGTCACGAGTGGCACTGTCGCCTCCGCGTAGGCGTAGAGAAGCTTCGCACCGCGGCGGATGACGCCGGTCCACTCCTGGTCGGTGCCCGGCAGGTAGCCCGGTACGTCGACGAGGGTGATGATCGGGATCGAAAAGGCATCGCAGAAGCGGACGAAGCGGGCCGCCTTTTCACCCGCCTCGATGTTGAGAGTTCCGGCCATCGCGTTCGGCTGGTTGGCGATGACGCCGACCGAGCGGCCCTCCACCCGGCCGAAGCCCACGACGATGTTCGGAGCGAACAGCGGCTGTGTCTCGAGGAAGTCGCCGTTGTCGACGATGTGCTCGATCACGGTCTTCACGTCGTATGGCTGATTGGGGCTGTCCGGGATGAGGGAATTGAGCCTGCGGTCCGCGTCGGTGACTTCGAGTTCGACCTCGTGCTCGTAAACCGGTAGCTCGGCGAGGTTGTTGTCGGGCAGGAAGCCCAGCAGCGTGCGCGCATAGTCGAGGGCGTCGTCCTCGTCGCTGGCGAGCCAGTGCGCGACCCCCGAGATCTTGTTGTGGGTGAGGGCGCCGCCGAGCTCCTCCATGCCGACGTCCTCGCCGGTGACCGTCTTGATCACGTCGGGGCCCGTGACGAACATCTGGCTGGTCTTGTCGACCATGATGACGAAGTCGGTGAGGGCGGGGGAGTAGACGGCACCGCCGGCCGCAGGTCCCATGATGATCGAGATCTGCGGGATGACACCGGATGCCGCGGTGTTGCGACGTAAGATCTCACCGTACTTGCCCAGCGCGACGACCCCCTCCTGGATTCGTGCACCACCGGAATCGAGCATCCCGATGATGGGGACGCCGGTCTTGAGCGCGAGATCCATGACCTTGATGATCTTCTCGCCGGCCACCTCGCCGAGCGAGCCGCCGAAGATCGTGAAGTCCTGCGAGTAGACGGCGACCTGGCGGCCGTGGATGGTGCCCATCCCGGTGACGACGGCGTCGCCGTACGGCCGTTTCTTCTCCATGCCGAAGGCGTGGGTGCGGTGACGCACGAATTCATCGATCTCGACGAACGAACCGTGGTCGAGCAGTTGATCGATGCGCTCGCGCGCGGTCTTCTTGCCGCGGGCGTGCTGCTTCTCGATCGCGGCCTCGCCGCTCGCGGTCACTGCCTCGTGATAGCGCACCTTGAGGTCGGCGAGCTTACCGGCGGTCGTGTACATATCGTTAACGGGCACTGTGTCGTCTGCAGTCACGCGTTCACTTTACCGTTCGCATTCCGGCCGGAGAGTTGGCGGAAACGCACAAAACGGTGCCCTGATACAGGACGTTTCATGCGCTGCGTCGATCCCTGCTCCCCACAGCGCCCCGGCGAATTAGCCTGGGGGAATGCAGCTTCCTCTCAGCGCCGCGATCGCCGACCGTCTCGAGTTTCTGGACGAGGTCGGCTCGACCAACACGGAACTGGTCAGCAGGGCATCCGGCCTCCTCGGCGCGGAGTGGCCCGACTTCTCGGTACTCGTGACGACCAGCCAGACGAACGGTCGTGGGCGGCTCGGCAGGGTCTGGGTCGCGCCCCCCGGCAGTTCACTGGCGATCTCGGTGCTGCTGCGACCGCGGCTTCCCGAGGGCGAGCCGCTCGCACTCGAGCACTACGGCTGGCTGCCGCTGATCGCCGGCATCGCGATGACCAAGGCGGTCGCCGGACTCGTTCCCGAGCGTTCTGTGACACTCAAGTGGCCCAACGACGTGCAGATCGACGGACGCAAGGTGTCCGGCATACTCGCCGAGCTGCTGCCGAGCCGCGAGTCCGTCGTCATGGGCGCAGGACTCAACCTCGCTTTCAGCGCGGAGGACCTGCCGACGCCGACCTCCACGTCGCTTGGCCTCAACGGGACCGTTCTCGTGGGCGAGGAACTCGCGGATGCCGCGCTCGCCGGGTACCTCTCCGAGCTCAAGTCGCTCTACCGCGAGTTCCTCCGGCTCGGTGCAGATCCGGAGGCGAGCGGAATCCGCGACCAGCTGTCTGAGTTGTGCAGCACGCTCGGTCAGGAGGTCAGGGTGCAACTGCCCGGTGGAGAGGTCCTGATCGGCACCGCGACCGACATCGACACCGCCGGCCGCCTCAGCGTGCGCAGATCGGTGGATGACCGGGTTGTGTCTGTCGCCGCTGGCGACGTTACACATCTGCGGTATGAATAGGACATGACTTCAGAGGCACAGGACAGCGAGCGGGTCGTCGCGCGCCTGAGGCCGCACGGCCGGGCGCTGTTCTGGCCGTCGATCGTGTTGATCGCGACCGTCGGGGCAATGGGCTACTTCCAGGGCAGTTTCGCCGCGGATTGGCAGAACATCGCGGTGCTCGCCGGGGGTGCTCTCATCATCCTGCTCCTGTGGTTCCTGCCGCTGCTGGCCTGGTTGGGCAAGCGGTACATCATCACGACTCGCCGCATCATCCTCCGCACCGGCTTCTTCGTGCGCGTGCGCCAGGAACTGCTGCACAGCCGGGGCTACGACGTGACCGTGCGCAAAAACGGACTGCAGAGCATGTTCGGCAGTGGCAACGTGCTGATCAACACCGGCCTCGACCAGCCGGTGGTGCTCAGGGATGTCCCGAACGCGGACCTGGTGCAGGGAGCGCTGCACGATCTCATGGAGAAGAGCCTCAACCCGATTGCGGCCCGTCGGCAGGCCGAGGCGTCCCGACAGTCTGATGAGACCACCGCGTGGGGGACGCGCTAGTCTGACGCGTCGTGTCCCGGGTTCGCGTCATCCTCGAAGATCGCGGTTTGCGCCGTGAATGCCCTACCCCGGAGGGTTGCCAGCCCATCGCTACGGTGGTGGCCGTAGACCCAGTAGCGGTAGAGCAGAAATCGAAACGCCGTGCCCAGGAACAGTCCGACGATGTTCGAGGACACGTTGTCCGCGAGGAGTGAGGTGAAGCCAAGGAGATAGTGCGATACCCAGAGGCACAGCAGGCCGATCGAGAGGCCGCCCACCGAAACGACGGAGAACTCGGCCAGCTCGAGGACGAAGTTCTTACGGCGGTGTTCGCGGAACGTCCAGTACCGATTGCCGAACCAGGTGACGATGGTCGCGATCGCCACGGAGACGATCTTCGCGCCAATCGGTCCCTCGAAGAAGTGACCGTGACGAAGACGCCGAGTCGCAGGAGGTTGAAGATGCCGACATCGACGACGTAGCCGATGAGCCCGATCACCCCGAACTTGAGGGCGTAGCGCAACAGCCTCTCCCACAACACCCTGCAGAGGGCGACAACGCGAGCGAGCACTAAATTCCTCACGGTGACGGACGGCGACCGACAAGCATCCTAGTAGCGCCCACCGGGCGTTTCCCCCGAAACCATCTCGATAGGCTGGTGACATGGCACTCAGCGTTGGCGTAATCGGCGGCGGCCAGCTGGCCCGGATGATGATTCCCGCGGCGGTGAACCTCGGTATCGACATCCGTGTGCTCGCCGAGAACGAAGGAGAATCGGCGGATCTCGCCACCACCATGATCGGGGACTATCGCGATCGCGACGTCGTCCTGCGTTTTGCGGAGGGTGTCGATGTGGTCACCTTCGACCACGAGCATGTGCCGCAAGGCATCCTGCACGAACTCGTCGCCCGGGGTGTGAAGGTGCATCCCGGTCCTGATGCCCTCGTCTTTGCCCAGGACAAGCTCATGATGCGCAAACGGCTCTCAGAACTGGGACTGCCGGTCCCCGAATGGGCACGCATCGAGAACAGAGAAGACCTCCAGGCGTTTCTGGATGCCAACGATGGCCGTGCAGTCGTCAAGACCGCGAGAGGTGGCTACGACGGCAAGGGCGTGCGCGTGGTCACCGGCGCCGCCGAGGTCGACGACTGGTTCGCGCATGGCGACTCCCTCCTCGCCGAGGAACTCGTCGACTTCCGCAGGGAGCTCGCCCAGCTCGTCGCCCGGCGTCCGAGCGGCGAGATCGTCGCCTGGCCGGTGGTGGAAAGCATTCAGCGCGATGGCGTCTGCGCCGAGGTGATCGCGCCGGCGCCATCGTCGGCGGGCAAGCTCGCCGACGTCGCCTCGGAGATCGCTCACACCATCGCCGAGGGGCTCGGGGTCACCGGGGTGCTCGCCGTTGAACTCTTCGAGACCACCGACGACCGACTGCTCGTCAACGAGCTCGCGATGCGACCGCACAACACGGGGCACTGGAGCATCGACGGATCGACCACGAGTCAGTTCGAGCAGCATCTTCGTGCCGTGCTGGATCTGCCCCTCGGCGCCACCGGATGCCGCGACGAGTGGTCGGTCATGGTCAATATTCTCGGTGGCCCGGCATCCGGCTCGCTGTCCGACAGGTACGCGGGCGCCTTCGCCGACCAGCCGACGGTGAAGGTGCACAATTACGGCAAAGATCCCCGGCCGGGACGCAAGGTCGGTCATGTGACCGCCGGCGGCGACGATCTGGATGAGGTGGTGTTCCAGGCGCGCGCCGCTGCGGAACATTTTCAGGACTAAGACCTAGGCTGTTCGCTATGCCTGAGCCGATCGTTGCCGTTGTCATGGGCTCGGATTCTGACTGGGCGGTGATGAGCGAGGCCGCCGCCGTACTCGAAGAGTTCGGAGTCGCCCGCGAGGTCGAGGTCGTCTCTGCGCACCGAACGCCCGAGAAGATGATCGCCTATGGCAAGGATGCCGCCGGTCGCGGCATCAGGACGATCATCGCGGGGGCCGGCGGCGCGGCACACCTGCCCGGAATGCTCGCCGCGGTCACCACGCTGCCCGTGATCGGCGTGCCGGTACCCCTTTCGAGACTCGACGGTCTCGACTCGCTGCTCTCGATCGTGCAGATGCCGGCGGGCGTCCCCGTCGCAACCGTGTCGATCGGAGGAGCTCGCAACGCCGGTCTTCTCGCCATTCGCATCCTCGGGGCATCCGATCCCGCGCTCGCCGCGAAGCTCAGCGACTATGCGGAGAGCCTCAAGTCACTCGTCGCAGAGAAGAACGCAGCGCTGAAGTCGATGCTGTGAGCGCACTCAGCCCGATCCGCTTCCCCGATGTCCGGTCGCCACAGACCATGACCAAGCGGGCCTGGTGGCTCGT
>JAODMH010000040.1 GCA_025465035.1 Microbacteriaceae bacterium
GCGGCTGCAGAACCCATGACGAGCACAGCGGTGACGCCCGTCAGCGCGGCAAGCGGAGCTGGAGTCGATACTCCGAGTACGCCGATTAGCGGTCCAATGAGCGCGGCCACGCCACAGTTGACTGCCCCCAGCAAGGCGAACGTGGTTGCGGGCTGGTGACCAAAACTGTCCAGCACCAGAATCGCGATAGTTGGAACAGCGACGCTGAAGGACGCAACGACGAAGAGGAGCGATCCGCCCAAGGCCCAAAGTTCTCGCGCCCAGATAGTGGAAGATCCCAATAGTCCCAGCGCGCCAACGAATACACCCGCCCCGCCGCACAACAGGACGCGCCGGGGTCCCCAGCGTCGCAGTAGCAGTCGTGAGCTGACTTGGCCCGCGATCGTAGATGCCGCAGTGATGACGGTGACTACTGCGCCGTATCCGAGCACCGATAGACCGACTGACCCCTGCAACAAGAAGGGCGATGCGGAGAGGTAGGCGAATAGAGTGGCCCAAAGCATGGAATCGCCCAGAAGTATCAGGAGGAATTGTCTGTCGGCGAAGAGCGAAAGATAGCGTCGCCACGCTTCGCCCAATCCCGGGGCGACTCGCCTGTCCCTTCCTAGGGTCTCAGGCAACAGCACCAAGACTGCGATGGAGCCGGCAAGGGCCCATACAGCCACGAATATCGAGAGCCCTCGCCAGCCAACGCATATGACCAGAACCGAACCCAGTAGCGGCGCAGCGATTGGAGCGATTGCTGTTGCAACCGTGAGATCCGCAAGGGTACGCAGCAACGTCTCACCGCGGTACAGATCATGTGCGATGCCAATTATGATCACGCCTGCGGCTGTGCACGCCATGCCCTGAACGAACCGGAACAGCGACATCGCGAAGATGTCCTGACTGAGCGCTACGGCAATGGAAGCTAACAAATGTAAAGACGTCGCCGTCACGATCGGGACGCGACGTCCGAACGCGTCGCTCAACGGGCCGATCACCAACTGGCCGAGCGCGAATCCGAGCGCTGCGCCGCCGACAGCCAGCTGGATTTGAGCGGAGCCTGTATGGAACTCCCGTTGAATCTCTGGGAGTGCCGGCAAGAAGAGGTCGAGAGTAAGGGGCCCAAGAGCGGCCAGCCACGCCAGAGTGGTCACGACGGATGCCCGACTCGGTTTCGGACGGCTCATGACCGCTATCGCTCGAGGCGGGCGAGGGCAACAGCTGCCGCGACGGCCCCCAGGGAGCGACCGTGCAGAAAGTCACCCGGCCACGCGCGATAGCCAACGTCTCGGAGCACTGACACGATCTGTCCCAGCTTCATGAATTCGACCCCGTTAGCCAATAAATCCCGGTCCCAGTCGACGCTCGCGATGGGACGACCCAGCGCCTGCGCCAAGGCTGACCGAGCGGCGTTCGATTGAGCAATGCCCTCCGTCTGAACCGCCTCACTCGCATCACGGGTATAGGACACTTGGTCGGGCGGGATGACCGAGGGGTCGAGCGTGCACAGCTCTGCCAGGCGCACCATGAACGAGGTGTTGCTGATCACTCCGGTGGCGCGCAGTTCGAGGGTTCCCTCGGTAGTCGCGACTTCAGCGGCGGTGACTCCGCCAATCGATGCGTACGCTCTTTTCAGATTCGGTATAGACACCGACGAAAGTGCGCTTGTGATCCAATCCAGGTGTACTGGCGCGGCCGGCGCATGACCCGCTTCTTCTGTGCCGCTCAAGATGTCTATCAGCGACGTCATCAGCCCTTCCGCGGCCGCGCGGCCGTATGCCCTGCCCGACACATTGAGCTCGATGATGGATTTGCCCTGTTCGTTCGCGCACACGAGAGTGACGATCATCGAACCGAACTCGCTTTCGGCCTCGTCATGGCGTCGTATATCGGCTCCACTGCCTTCGGTAGGGCAGAGACCTATGAAATTCACCTCGACTTCGTGACGGATATGCAATCCGCGGTTGAGCGAGACGCGATGCTTCGCGAGCTCGACGCGTGATGCCGCGAGCGCTCCGTGCACCATTCCGTGGAGGGTCGCGCCATGGACCTCGCGCGCTATGCGAGCTATGTCATTGTCGGATTCCATTGATATGCACACGGGCACGCGCCCGAACACATTTGCTATTGAATGCTTTCTCTCGAGCAAGCGATTGCTCACCCGTGTGGTCATTCCAACGCGTCGTGCCCCCGTGCTCTCAGCCAGGACCTTACTGAGAGCGGCCATCAAGTACGCCGAAGGCGAGACGCGAATCGCACGAGCCGCTCGGCTGATTGTCGCCCCTATAGTCGGCGAGATCAGGGTCTCTCGAAAAATCGTCTCGCGATATTCGGCGGCTCCGGGAACGTGACCGAAGATCGTGTTGGGGAATCCGCCGTATGCGATCTCGTAGAACTCCTCGCCCCGCGCGATCGATTCGTCAGTGAGGTTCGCCTCGTATCTCTGCAGCTCGAGCACGGATGACTTTTCTTCGCTGACATGGCGCCCCATCAACTGCAGCTCGAGCACGTTCTTCAGCAGTGCCAAGCCGTCGAGATCGATCAGGATGTGGGGGATGACGAGACCCAGCTGCCGGACGAGCTCCCGGCTGTCGACGCCCACGACTAATTGGTAGGGAAATGGCTGCGTGTGATCGAACATCGTGTCACGCAGTCGGTCCAGTTCGGCCGAAAACGCGGCATCCGCAGTGTGGACGATCGATAGCAGCGCGGGGTCGGGGTCATGCAGATACTGGGCGGGCTGCTCGTCGAGTCGACTGAAGTGGATGCGCAGCGCGTCCACGTGTCGATAGGTGCGCTCGAGTGCCCGGCGAACCTGCTCGATGTTGGTGGGTGGAATTCGCAGGCTGATCACGAAGTTGATTTCGCGCAGTGACGGGGCCGTGGGCAGCGAGTTCAACCACCAGCCTTCCTGGGTCCCCAGCAAGGGGATGCGGACGAAGTGAAGTTCAGGATGCAACGTCGTTCCTCATCTGGCTCACTCGTGCGACCAAACGACCGAAGTTGCTGTGATCGACGACAAGAAATGGATCATCGGGCAGGTCGAACTGACGGGCGATCGCGATTGCGAATTCGATGGAACTCAGTGACGTTCCGCCGCGCTCGAAGTAATCGTCGTCGTCGGCTGGTTGCCCGGCGCCGAATTGCGTCCACATGGCAGCGAGCTGACTTCGAATCGAGTTCTGCGATTCGCTGGCGATCATTTCTGCCTCGCATCCGGTGTGTGGAGGAGCTCGGAGAGACGGCGGCGGTCGACCTTCCCGTTACCGATAAGGGGGAGGGATCCCACGCGCCGGACGATCGGAGGCGCTTTCGCTATGCCCAGCTGTCGTTCGACGTGCTGTCGCACGTCGCGTTCCGTGGCGGTGCCCACGTAAACCAGGGTGGCGCGCATCTGCGGGGTCGGCCTGAGCACTGCTGCAGTGGTTACTCCCTCGGCCGAGTTGGCTGCCGCCTCTATCTCGCCTACGCTCGTTCGCATCCCATTGAGCTTGAAGACGTCATCGGTACGGCCGGCGACGTGCAAACAACCATCTTGATCCAGCCAGCCCAGGTCGCCGGTGCGAACGGATCGGGTCCCGCTCTGTTCACCGAACGGCGGTTCATTAGCGGCGTGCCCCCAATACGCGGCGACGTGTGGACCCGATGCGACGATCTCCCCCACCTCGCCGGTGGGACACTCGAGATCTCCATGCATTATCCGAAGCGTCGTGCCATCGAGCGGCACGCCCACCGAGTCGTAATGCGGTGTCGCGGCATCGGACGGAGCGATCGTAATGCGCGCGCACTCGGTCATGCCATACATCGGACGGACTTCGCTCCCCGGAAACGCCTGCTCCAGTGCCAGGTGTTGAGACGCGGATAGCGCGGCGGCCGCGGTCGTGATCAATCGGACATCGTTCCTTGCCGCGATGGCGGAGCGCCGCATGACGCTGTCGATCGAATACGGTGTCAAAGGAAGTATCGTCACCCGGCGCTCGTCGATTCGCTGCACCGTTTGTCGATCCCATGACCGAGCCACGATTAGGTGAGCGCCCGAAACCAGTGACAAGAAGATCTGATAGAGCCCATAGCTGAAGTGCATCGCCAATGCGCTCAGGATGACGTCGGACGTCCGATATCCAAGCGACCGCTGAATCGCCGCCGTCGTGAAGTGCACGTTCGCGTGCGTGCTGACCACGCCCTTGGGCGCTCCCGTGGACCCAGAGGTGTAGATGATCATGAATGGATCGCTGGGCTCGCACTCTTTCGTCCAATCCTGCGTTGCGTCGCCCTCATGGATGTCGATGCGATCGGTGACGACGAGGTTGGGTTCGCAATCGCGAAGCACGTGCTCGAATGTCTGTGCCCCTCCCATAGGCGCAAGCGGCACTGCAACCCGACCTGAGCGAGCCGTGCCGAGAATAGCGGCTGCCAGATCGACTCCGGAGTGCAGCTTCAGAAGCACGCGATCGCCCGGCTTCGTCGTCGAACTCACATGACGCTTCCATGCAGAGACCCTTGTTTCGAAGTCGGGGAGATTTACGACGCCTAACTCGTCCTCCATCGTCCAGTCTGCGATGCCGTGGGCCGGGTCCTTCGATGCGCAGCACACGCACACCTCGATCACGAGCTCGAATCCAATTCGTGAGCGATTTCTGCCACCGTGGCGTGGACGAACAACATGCTGCCGTCAACGGAGGCACCCATTTCGGAGTTGATGCGGCTAGCAATCTCGACTGCCGACAACGAATCCCCGCCAACGTCGAGAAATTGGTCCTCCACTCCGACCTCGGCCAGGCCGAGCACGGACGCCCAGATGCTCGCAACGGCCAGCTCGTTGGGGGTGCTTGGCGCCCGGAACACGTACCCCTCGGTTGCTCCGGACGGGTATGTGATCCTCAGGGCAGCCGGGATGGGCGACGCGGGCGCGTGCTCGCGCAGCCATGAGCGCAGTTCGGGTGCACTGACTAATTTCGTCGCCTCGATGAGCATCCGGTCGTCCGTATCGATCTCGGCGCCCGACACCCCCGGGAAGGCGCGCGCTGCGTCCACGAGCTTCATCGTTGATCTCCTTCTATAGCGGGTAAGAGGTCGCGTCGGAGCTTGCCGTTTTCGGCGCGCGGCAGGGACGACACGAAGAGGATCTGACGGGGCACCTTTTCGCCCGCGAGCTCCCTGCGGCAGGCGGCGAGGATCTCGTCGGCTGTCACGTCATCGTGGGGAACGACGATCGCGATTGGCACCGAACCGAGGATCGTGTCATCTCTGGCAACCACAGCGACATCGTGGACGCCGCTCATTGTGGACATCACGTCTTCGATCTCCGCCGGATACACGTTTGCATCGCCCACGAGGATCATGTCTGCGCGCCGGGATTCCAGGAAGAGGTAGTTCTGGGGGTCCAGCCGTCCGAAGTCCCCGAGAGACAGGAATTGGCCCGTCGCGGCCGATCGCATGACAACCGTCCCCGTTGTGCCGGGCGGGGTAGGCAGACCGTCGTCGTCCACGATCCGAACAGTGGTGAAGAACCCGCGCCCGACAGATCCGACGTGGTGCTCCCACTCCGTGCCGCGGATGATCGTGACTCCGATCGCCTCGCTGCCGCCGTAGTACTCGAGCACCCGATGGGCCCCGATGTGGTCGATCCACGCTCTCTTTGTCGGCACAGGGCACGGACCGCTCGTGTGAACGATCGCTCTGAGTCGATCCGGTACAGGGCGAGCGGCAATCGCCTGAGCGCACCACCTCAGGTGAATGCTCGCCATGTGCACCCATTCGGCTCGGCCGGAATGAATGGCATCCGCCACGAGCCGCGGCGAGAACCGGTCGAGGATCAGGGTCGACCGCGACTGCAACACGGTGTTCACCAGCGTGG
This sequence comes from Microbacteriaceae bacterium, assembly GCA_025465035.1. Lineage (GTDB taxonomy): Bacteria > Actinomycetota > Actinomycetes > Actinomycetales > Microbacteriaceae > Lacisediminihabitans. The sequence goes on from JAODMH010000040.1 coordinate 5,843, forward strand.
AAAACGCGGCTGCGTGCCAAACCGGGCCAACGATCAGTTGGCGAAGCTCGGGAAGCCAGTCGAGTTGTCGCAGAAAGAGTCGAGAGTCATCGCGGGTGGCGCGATGCGCCGGCATCACAAGTCGAGGAAGCCCCGTGCTCCCACCGCTCAGTGTGAGGTACTGAGGCAGTCCGCCGCTGAAGCCTCCGCCATTCCGCGACCGTTCCTGAATTCGGGTGATCGATGTGCCGTCGATGAGGAACACATCGGAGGAGGTGGGCAGTTGTGACACCACGCGCTGAAACTCGGAGTCCGCGAGAGCTGGGTCGACCGGAAGCACAGGGATCGAGAGGTTGATTGAGGCGATCGCCGCGGCGACCGTGAAGGAGTCCTGGCATCCTGTTAGTAGATGGACAGACTCGCCTCCGGCCCGATCGCGGAATTGCTCCTCGAAAAAGAGGACCGCTTCGTCGAACTCGCCCCATGTCGTGCCTACGGAGCTACCGTCCGGTCTCAGGACTTCGATGGCTAGTTCGTCGGCCGAATGAGATATCACGCCGGGTGCCACGAGCTACGCCCCCTCGGCGCGCGGACTCGAATCACGCCAGCGCGGGATCCACGCGAGGGCCAGCACGAGACCCGAGCGCACCGTCCACGACCCGTGCACTCTCGACCAGACGGGGCTCGGACCTGCGCTGCGCACGACGAATCTGCGTCGCGAATCGTCCGCGAGAACGTTTATCCGGCGAGGGTCGAATCGGATACCGTGACCCGTCGCACTCGATACGGCCTTAAACGCAGCCTCCTTGATAGCGAATCGGACGGCGAAAGAATAGATCCCCGGGGCCGAGGAGCCGAAGGACAGATCGTGTGGCGCCGCTACCGCCGCCGCAAGCGAGTCGGAGAAGGGCACATGCGGAGTGGCGTCCAGGCCGATCCCCGCGTACGCCGACGCGGGAGCGACCACGGCGCCGCGAAACCGGTCGCAGTGCGTAATGCTTCCCACGACCTCGCGCGGCCACTCTGGAGCGCCGGACCTCCCCGGCGGTAGAGCAGTCGGTTCGAGCCCGACCGTCGTCAACGCAGCGCGCGCGCATGCTCGCCCCGACATGAATTCGCGGAATCGGCCGGAGGAAGCGCGCGCGACATGAGCCGCCTCGCGATCGTCGAGTACGCATTCGACCTCTCGATCGATGACGAACTCGAGAGCGCAGACAGCTCGCATGGGAGGCGACTCCAAGGGATCTTGTAAGGGAAGGGATGGGGCTCCGGAGACCTTTGTCCCCGGAGCCCCAGGCATTAGTTGATGCGGAATACCTGTGGCGTCAGGCCGTTGCAGGTCCAGATCTGCAGCTGGGTGCCGTTGGCCGTGTTGCCGCTCGGATCGTCGAGGCAGAGCCCCGAGCCAGGGTTCAGCAGGGAACCATTCGATTGCGGCACCCATTTCTGCCCGGCGTGCCCATTGCAATCCCAGATCTGCAAATTCGCACCGGCGGTGTTGCCATTGTTAATGATGTCCAGGCACCGACCAAGCGTACGGATGGACTGATCCGCGTTCACCGTCCACTGGTGGTCCCGATCGAAGGCAGCGGCCGTCGCGATCGTGTGGCAGTCCCATACGTTGACGGCGGCGCCGTTGACCCCGTTGTCCGCGCCATCGACGTTGATGCACTTGTTGCCGCTGGACAGGATGATAGGCGTTCCTGCGGTGATCTTGAATACCTGTGGCGTCAGGCCGTTGCAGGTCCAGATCTGTAGCTGGGTGCCGTTGGCCGTGTTGCCGCTCGGATCGTCGAGGCAGAGCCCCGACTGAGGGTTCAGAATGGAGCCGTTCTCCTGAGGAATCCACTGCTGGCCACCCACACCGTTGCAGTCGTAGAGCTGCAGTTTCGCTCCTGCCGCGGTGGAATTGCCAATCACGTCGAGGCACCGCCCTAGCGTCGCGATCGTTCCGTTCCCGAGCGCGCTCGGAGACCAATGCTGGTCGGCGTCGAGCGCGTTGCAGTCCCACAGCGTGATGGCCGCACCGTTGCCTCCGGTGTCACTTCCGTCGACGTTCACACACTTGCCTGCGGGGCCGACGATCGTGGAACCGGGACCTCCGCCGGTCGAGTTCGCGGCGTATCCAACCGAAACGATGTTCGCCTGAATCGAATCGTCGGCGGCGTCGGTCGAGAAGCCCGAGGTCATGACCCCCTCGAAGAACGAACCGGGAGCCCAGTTGCTGTTGTCACCTCCAGTGCCGAGCACGATCGAGCCCTCCAGGTGCATCGGGGCGTAGCCACTAGGCAGCGAGCCGGAGTACTGAGTCCGAAGCGTTCCCGTCTGGCTGTTGCCGCCCTTAAGCGTGAAGCTGGTCGTTCCGTTGTTCTTGAGCAGAGCGGTCACGAACTTGCTGGAATTGCCAGTGTTTCCCGTGTAAACCGCAGTACCGCCCTGGAAGACACCGTTCTCCAGGTCGGCCTGCACCCAAGGCCCGTGACCGGTGCTGCCCGGAGTGTTGTAGAGGCCGACGGTCACCGCGTCCATGTGACCGGCCCCTGTGTCGTTGTTGTTGTGCTCTACGTTCCCGAAGTCGGAACAGCAGTTGTTGTTGACGTTCGTACCGCTTGCGATCATGTACATCGACTCCGGTGACGATCCGGTCGCCACTCCTGTCGTGGTGACCCGTCGGTAGCCCGTGCCCGGAGGCATGTAGATTCCGTACACGGAATGTCCGCCGGCGGTGATCGGGAGAGCATTCGCAACGGCGCCGTTGTCCATCTGAGCCACCGCCGTACCCGGGCCTTCGATCGTCAGGTCGTTATGTTGCGGCGACTGGTCGTAGATCTTCGTGATGATGCAGGTAGTGCCGGAACAGAACGCATCCTGCGTCGCGGCGTTCGCGTAGTCGCCGGCGGCCAGAAGTCCAATGTCGCGGGTCGTGCTATCCGACGCTCGCGTCACCTGATAAAGGCTGCCGTTGTACCCCGAGTACAACGCACGAACCGAACTGTATGCCGCGACACACGACGTTCCCGCGGACGAGTAGATATCACACGGCTCTGGTGTGACGGCCTGGGCAGAATTCGACGTTGCGACCAGTGAACCGATGATGAGAACCGCTGCGCCGGCAGCCGTGGCGAGTTTACGACGCACTCGCGACTTTTTTTCGATGCATTGAGACATCATTTGCTCCAAGCTCCCTTGCTCGAAGGCGGCCCCGACACCTCCAGATATCGTGTCAAATCGGTTCGACAACACCGCCAGATTGGAGCTTAGACCGAAATGTCTACTCGCCACCAGTAGCAAACGATTTGACAACCTACGGGCGTTCGTCGGCATCAATTCGCCGTATTGACTTGACAGAGACGGCCAAGATCGTCACTATTTCAATTGTCAAACCGATTTGACGCAGTACGGACCCAGGAACTTCTGACGGGGATCCAGGCCCCCAGCGGCGAATCGGTTTGGCGCGAACTTCGAAGGAGAAGCACACCGTGCCCGAACGAGTAACCCTGGCTGATGTCGCACGCCTCGCCGGCGTATCGAAGACCTCAGCATCCATGGCGCTCGCGGACAACCATCGAGTGGCTGAGAACACCAGGGTGCGGGTGAGAAAGGCAGCCACAGAGCTCGGGTACGTTCCGCACTTCGCAGCGAGCTCTCTGCGTTCTCAGCGCCCCGACTCGATCGCGGTCGTCATGCCGCACGCTACGCAACACGTCTTCTCGCACCCCGTCTTCATCGAGATGCTCGAAGGCATCACGGCTGCCGCCAACGATTTCGACCTGGCGGTGATCCTCTCGACCGCTCGATCGGAGTCTGACGAGAGGTCTGCCTATTCGCGAATCACTCGCGGCGGCCGGGCGGCCGGGGTCATCGTCGCGGCCGCTTCGGTGAGGGACTCGTACCCCGCTGAAATCCACCGCATGGGATATCCCGTGGTAGTCGTCGGTCGGGCGCCTGGCGTGGCCAGTATCGGAATCGACGATCTGGGTGGCGCGGAGGCCGTTACGCGACACCTCATCGAGGTGCATGGAACCAAACGAATCGCGCACGTGAGCGGGCCACTCGACCACCAGTCATCGATCGACAAGAGAGACGGATGGATTGCTGCGCTGAGAGGTGCTGGCCTGACGATCGATCCGCGACTGTCATTCGAAGGCGACTACGAAGAGGTCTCAGGAGCGCGTGCCGCGGCAGCGCTCGCACCGCATCTCGAGGACGGCGACGCGGTGTTCTTCGCCAACGACCAAATGGCCACCGGCGCACTGGGCGTCTGGCGCCGCGATGGAATAGCGATCCCGCGGATCGTCGGATACGACGACCACCCCATGTCTCGCTACACGAGCCCCCCGCTTACCACGGTCAGAGCAGACATGGTTCGGGTCGGAGAGATGGCCGTGCATCAACTCGCCGCCCTGATCGAAGGGGAGCGCGACATTGCTCCGCTCGTATTCCCCACCGAAGTCATCGTCAGAGAATCATGCGGCTGCCCGCCGCATGTGACCGACTGACGATCCAAGTTCCCCGTCACAGCCCGTCAATGACGACAAGAGAGAGGCATGACCAGCAATGAAAAGAAAGAGGACGCTCGCCGCGATCGCGGTCGCCGCGGTCATCGGATTTGCCGCAGCAGGTTGTTCATCCGGAGGTTCGGCCTCGGACAAGGGCCCGGTGCAGTTGACCTTCTGGAGTGGTTTCACCGGAGGCGATAAGCAGGCCTTCATCGACCTCGTTGACAAGTTCAACAAGGAACACAAAGACATCAACGTGAAGTACGTGCTTCAGCCGTGGGACTCCATCGCGAAGAAGCTTCCTTCTGCGATCGCCGCGGGGTCCGGGCCGGACATCGCCACGCCTGACTACAACGTGGCCACGCTGCTTCAGTACGCGAACAACAAGCTCGCGCTGCCCCTGGATCAGTTGGTCGGCCCGGGCAACACCCAGGTGGCGAAGGGGATTCTGCCCTCGTCGCTCACCGACCCGTTCAGCGTCAACGGCAAGCTCTATGCCGCGCCGGCGAACTTCGCGACCCTGATGCTCTACTACAACAAGGACCTTCTTTCGAAGGCCGGTATTCCGGTGCCGACCACCATGAAGGAGCTTCAAGACGACGCAGTGAAACTGTCCAACGGCAACGGCCAGTACGGTATCGCTCTCGCCGATCACGCGACTATCGCACAGTGGCCCGTCTTGATCTGGGCCGACGGCGGCGATCTCGTCAAGAACAAATGCTCGGATCTCAACAGTCAAGCGACCGTCGACAGCGTGAGCACCTGGTCGAAGCTGGTTCGCGACCACAAGATCACGCCCACCGGCCTAGCCGGGCAGGACGCTGACGACCTCTTCGCCGCAGGCAAAGCGGCATTCGAGATCAACGGGCCGTGGGCTGCCGGTGCGTACACCAAAGCTAAGGTCAATTTTGATGTCGCCCCCGTTCCGACCGGCGCCTCGGGCAAGCCGGTGACGCTCGGAAGCACAGTGCCGATGATCGTGTCGTCGAGCACGAAGTACCCCAAGCAGGCGCAGGAGTTCTTCGCCTGGTGGCTCAGTGCGACGTCGCAAGCGCAACTCGCGAAGGCCGCAGCGTATGTGCCCAGCCGCACCGACATGGCAGATAGCCCGGCCGTGACGAGCGATCCGTTGGTGAAGGCGTTCACCGCGCAGGTCCCCAACGCTCGCCTCTACCTGCCGACGGAGAAGGACTTCAGCAAGATCGACGTCGATATCTTCACCCCGGCAATCCAAGCGGCGACTCAGAACGGTGACGCGGCGAGCGCACTCAAGTCTGCGAGCGATCAGTTGAACCAAGTCCTCGGCTGTAAATAGCGGCGGTGAACTCGGGCGGGCGCCGACGCGAGTCGGCGTCCGCCCTCTAGTGAAAGTAAGAAATGGCCACTGCAATCTCCCACCCCCGGCCGCGTCGCCCTAATTCACGGGCGAGGACCGGGTGGTTTTTCCTCGCACCGAGCATCATCCTCATCGCAGTCTTTGTGATCTATCCGATCGTTCAGTCACTGTGGATGAGCCTTCACGATTGGAGTTTCTTCCAGGCTCAACATCCGTTCGTCGGCATCTCGAATTATGTGGAGATGTTGAGGGATCCGCGATTCTGGAACGCGCTCAGCAACACCGTCGTGTTCACGGTCGCGACAGTGCCCGCCCAGATAGCTCTAGGCCTGCTGCTGGCAGTAAGACTGCGTCGATCCTCGTGGTGGACGCTGTTCCTGCGGTCGGTGTTCTTCTTCCCAGTCATCAGCTCCTTCGCGACGATGGCAATCGTGTGGAAATTCATGTTGTCCGCAAACGTGGGTCCAAGTGCCGCTTGGTTGCGTGGACTCGGAGTCAGCCCCGTGGACTGGCTTCACAATCCTGACTGGGCGTTGACGGCAGTGATCGTCGTCGGGCTTTGGAAGAACATCGGCTTCACCATGGTCATTCTTCTCGCGGCGTTGCAGGACGTTCCTGAGACTCTCGTCGAGGCAGCAGTGCTCGACGGTGCAGGGCCGTGGAGGCGCTTCATCAGCGTCGCGCTTCCTTCGATCCGGCAGGCGCTGCTTTTTTCCAGCGTGATCGCCGTGATCGGGTCACTGCAGGTGTTCGATCAGGTCTATGTCATGACCCAGGGCGGCCCGCAGTTCCGGTCGGAGACCCTCGTTACCTACATTTACCAGCAGGGATTCACCGAATTTCGTTCCGGGTATGCGTCGGCGATCGCCTGGGGGCTTTTCCTGATCATCATGATCGTGTCAGTGCTCCAGCTACGGATTTTCAGGTACCGCGATGTCGACTGAACCTGTGGCCCTGTACGAGAGAGCAGAGCGCAGCGTGATGCGCAGAATCCTTTCGATCGTCGGAATCGTGTTGCTGGTAGTCGCAGCGCTGTTTGTCGTCTTCCCTTTTGTGTGGATGGTGCTGACATCGTTCAAGTCCCAGAGCGAGATCTTCGGCGACCCGGGCAACCTTCTTCCGAAGGCCCTCAACTTCGACAACTACGTGCGCGTCTGGACGGAGCTGCCGTTTGCGCGACTGTTCTTGAACTCCATCATTTTCGCCGGCGGCGTCACGGTGCTCTCGGTGTTCTTCGACTCCCTCGCTGCTTATGCACTCGCTCGGTTGTCTTTTCCGGGCAAGACGATCGCGTTCTTCGTGGTGATCGCGACCCTGATGGTTCCGTACCAGATAACCCTGGTTCCGCTGTTTCAGACGGTCTTCGACCTGCACTGGCTCAACACCTACCAGGGACTCATCGTGCCCAGAGCAACGAGCGCATTCGGGATCTTCTTGCTGCGTCAGTTCTTCGTCAGCGTGCCCCGGGATCTCGACCAGGCGGCGAGGATCGATGGGGCCGGAGAGTTCCGGATCTACTGGTCGATCATGCTTCCGCTCGCGAAGCCTGCCTTAGCGACCCTCGCCATCTTCCATTTTATGAACAACTGGAACGACTTCCTCTGGCCGCTGATCATCACGAACACCGATGAGATGCGCACGATTCCGGCAGGCCTCACTCTGTTCGCAGGGCAGTACGTGACCGACCACGGCGTCCTCATGGCCGGTGCAACGATCAGCCTGCTTCCCCTCGCGGTCGCGTTCTTCTTTGCGCAGCGGTATTTCGTACAGGGCATCGCCACGACGGGAATCAAATGACAGACGACGGACCCGCCGAGCAGGACTTCGACTTCGTCTGGGGCCTTGGCATCGAGGACACCAACGTGGGATGGCCGCTGCCCGGTTCGCCGACCGGGCTGGATGAGTATGAGATCACCGGGCACTATCGCAACTGGCGCGAGGACCTGGCACTCGCGGCCTCTGTCGGTGCCGGTGCGGTGCGTTACGGGTTCCCCTGGTACCGCGTGCAGACGGCCCCTGACACTTTCGATTGGACGTGGACCGACCAGGTCGTCGCCGAGGCGGAGCGCATTGGACTCGACCTGATCGTCGACCTAGTGCATTACGGCACGCCGACGTGGTTGGCGGGATCGTTCACGGATCCGAGTTATCCGGATGCCGTCGCCGCGTGGGCTGGCGCCGTCGCTGAGCGCTATCGGGGGCGTTTCACCAGCATCACGCCGCTTAACGAGCCGCTGGTCACGGCGTCCTTTGTGGGCCTGCGAGGCATTTGGCCTCCGCACGAACGCGGACAGGACGGCTGGGCGCGGGTGGTTGTGTCTGTAGCGGAGGGAATTCAGCGAAGCATCTTCGCAATTCGCGCCGCCGCGCCAGAAATGCGCATCGTTCATGTCGAAGCAACTCATATCTGGTCGGCGGCCGACCCCGCCCTGGACGTCGATCGTCGTCTCTTGGAGGCGAAGAATTGGTTGCCGACAGACCTCGTGCTCGGCCTTGTCGATCGCGGCCACCCGCTATTCGAGTGGCTTGTATCGCAGGGGATCGAGCAGGAGCGACTGACGAGCATGGTCGCTGCACGTCAGGCAGTCGATGTGGTCGGTATCAACTATCCCGAGCTCTCGGCTCGCGAGTTGACCGACCCGGGCGATGGCGTGGTCAGCGTGGCCTTCGATGCCGGGAAGGATGGGCTCGAGTTACTCATTCGCGCCTTCCACGAGCGCTATCAGCTGCCGATTCTGGTGTCGGAGACCGCTGTGGAAGGCGACGATGATCATCGAATCAGCTGGCTCGACGACGCCGTCACACTCGTGACCCGATTACGTGCGGAAGGCATTCCGGTCGTCGGACTCGTCTGGTGGCCGCTCTTCGATTTCGTCGACTGGAGTTGGGCGACCGGCGACGTGGTCATCGAAGAGTTCCACCGCCTGGTGGACGGCGTTATCACCCCCGTCATCCCTCCCGCGCGGGCAGATGGGCTTGACGCCTACTTCCGGCGCATGGGCTTGTTCCGTCTGGCAACAGACGGCGACGACATTTCTCGGCTGCGTACCGCCGCCGCCGATGCGTTCCTGCAACACACACTCGGGACATCCATTTCCCTTAAAGAAGCGATTGGCAAGTCAGAATGAGCAGAAGTGCAATCGCCCCTCGATTCATCGGTGAGGGGCGAATCCAGTTCGAGGAACGGACCTATTCGGAGCCAGGCGACGGGCAGCTGTTGCTGCGCGTTGCCGCGAATGCGGTGTGCGGCACCGACCGGTCCCAGTATTTCCAGGGATCTGCCGTTGTTCCGGGTCATGAAGCCGCTGGGGTCGTAATCGGTGTCGGGCGAGGCACGATCAGTCCCGTGGGAACTCGTGGCGTGGTATTTCTCATGGACTACTGCGGGGCATGCCGGAGTTGTCTCATCGGGGCAACGAACCAATGTCTCGCCAAACGGGACGACATGGGTTTCTCAGTGGACGGCGGCTACGGCCCCTACGAACTCGTCCACGAGTCCAATTTCTTCCCGATATCGGACGCGATCGAGATCGGCAATGCCACGATGCTTCTCGACGTGATGGGAACAAGCGGACACGCGCTTCGGCGGGCCGAGCTTGTGCGGCCCGACATCGAATCGATCTATATCGCTGGCGCGGGGCCCATAGGCCTCGGGCTGCTTGTGATGGCACGCCTACGGTACGGAAGTGATGTTCCCGTGCACATCAGCGACGTTTCACCATGGCGGCTGGAGTTCGCCGAGAGTTTCGACGGCATTCCCGTCGACGCGTCGAATCCGCGAGCCATCGAAGCGGTTGGCACACCGGATATCGCCTTCGATTCTTCGGGTAAGCAACTGGCGCGTAGAGCCGCGCTCGATATCCTGGGCAAGCGTGGCGCCCTGGTCTGTGTCGGTCACGGAGAGACCGTGACTCTCGATGTATCGAAGGACCTTCTGGAACCGGAACATGCAGTTCTCGGCAGCGAATATTTCCGCTACGACGAAATGTCTGCCAACCTCGCACTGCTCGAGGAGCATCAGGACGACATCGCTCGCATAATCTCGCACCGTTTTCCGGTGGAGCGTATTTCGGAGGCTTTCGAGGTATTCCTCTCCGGAGAGACCGGCAAGGTGCTGGTGACGCAAGGGAATCACGATGCGTGAGCACCTCCGGGTCGCTGTCGTTGGAACGGGGGGATGGGGCGAGCAGCATGCCCGCATTTTCTCGCGAAGGTCGGACACCGAGCTCGTGGGCATCGTCGGCAGGGATCCGAGTCGCACGGCATCGCGAGCGGCCACCTACGCATCGGTGCCTTACACGGATCTCGACGAGATGCTCCGGGATGCCCGCCCCGATCTGGTGACTGTCTGCCTACCGAATGAGGCGCATTTCGAGCCAACGCGTCATCTCTTGCGCGCCGGCGTTCCCCTCCTGGTCGAAAAGCCACTCGTCTTCGAGCTCGACCAGGCGGATGCGCTGCTACGGGAGGCGGAGGATCGCGGTGTTTTCTTCGCGATCAACTTCAATCACCGATACGCCGAAGCCGTGCAGCGGGCTCGCCAAGCCATAGTGGATGGCGTGATCGGCAGCCCCGTCTTCGCCACCTGGCGTTTCGGGGGAGAAGCGAATCACGGCACGTCGCCGCACGCGAACCTCATCGAGACTCAGTGTCACGGTTTCGACCTGCTGGAACATCTCGTCGGCCCGATTTCCGCCGTCTCGGCGCACATGACGGACATGACCTACGGTGACTGGAGCACCGTCGCCATTGCTCTCGATTTCGAGAGCGGAGCAGTGGGGACGATGCTCGGCACGTACGACTCGTCGTACGCGTTTCCGGACAGCCAGCTGATCGAGGTCAACGGCACCACGGGCCGCTTGGCCATTCACGACACCGTCAGCGAACTCTCGATTCAACGGGTCGGCGATGAGACCGCGTCCGTCTGGCGCGCCGGGTACTTCAATGACGAGGCGCGAGATTTTCATCGGACGTTCGATCGCCACGTCGACGCGCTACTGGCCGCATTTCGGGCCGGCGAGGCGCCACCCGTGCCGGCGCGAGCTGGCCGCCGAGCACTGCAGTTGGCCAACGCGGCGATCCGGTCGCACGCGACGGGAAGACGAGTGGAGGTTGCGGCATGATCCGCGCAAGCGAGCAGGACGGCTCGCATCCACGTCCCCAGTTGATCAGGGAGAACTGGACCTCGCTCGACGGGGTCTGGGCATTCGCTCACGATGACGAAGACCGAGGATTGAGTGAACGATGGTTCGATCCGTCAGCTGCGGATGCGTTCACGACCGAGATCAGGGTGCCATTTCCTCCTGAGAGCGCGGCATCCGGAGTCGACGATCCCGGTTTCCATCGCGTCGTCTGGTATCGCCTAGAGGTAGCACTCGGGGCAGGCCTGGACTGTCGTCATCTCCTACACTTCGGCGCCGTAGATCGTTCGGCGCGAGTCTGGGTCGATGGAGTCTTTGTGGGAGAGCACGTCGGCGGACAGACCGCTTTTTCCTTCGATGTGACGGACGCTCTTCGTCCCGGTGATCGCCACGTTGTTGTGGTCCGCGCGGTCGACGATCCTGACGACCATGAATCTCCGCGAGGAAAACAGGACTGGCAGATCGAGCCTCATGCGATCTGGTACCGACGAAGTACAGGAATCTGGCGCTCTGTGTGGATGGAGGCGGTGGCACCCCAGCACGTCACGACCGTTCAATGGACCAGCGACAGGATAGGCGGTACGGTTGCCGCCGTCGTGGTCCTTGCGGGACAGTTTCCCGCCGTCGGATCGTTCCTGCGAATGACCCTCTGTCACGGAGACGACATACTTGCCGAGCAGACGACCGAGATTCTGGATTCGCGGGTCGAACTGACATTTCATCTCCCGGCGCTCAGGAATGCGCAGGAGCGCGAGCTGTATCAATGGAGTCCGGAACACCCGGCGCTTCTTGACGCGATGCTGGAGGTCGAGGTATCCGGCGAGGTCGTTGATCGCTCGGCCAGCTACTTCGGCATCCGTTCGACGGAGATCGGACGAGGATGGTTCCTGCTCAACGGCCTCCCTTACTACGTACGGTCCGTTCTTGAGCAGGGGTACTGGACCGACAGCCTTTTCACTGCACCAGACAATGCGAGCTACCGGTCAGAAGTCGAACTGATCAAAGAGCTCGGCTTCAACGCGGCGCGGATCCATCAGAAGGTCGAAGACCCTCGGATGCTGTTCTGGGCGGACAAACTCGGGTTGCTGATCTGGGGAGAGACGGCTGCGGCCTACGAGTTCACGCCGCGCGCGGCCTCGGCCCTGATGACGGAGTGGGCCTCGATTGTCGAACAACAGCGTAGCCACCCCTCGGTGGTGACCTGGGTGCCCATCAACGAAAGCTGGGGTGTGCAAGACGTTTCCACCTCCAAAGCTCAACAGCAGTTCGTGCGGGCGATTACTTCGTTCACGCGCGCCCTCGATCCGAGCCGTCCCGTTGTCTCCAACGACGGGTGGGAGCATATCGATAGCGACATCTTGAGCATTCACGACTACACACAGGGAACCGCGTTCGCTGACAATTACTCGTCGCTCGAAGCCGTGTCTCGATTCCTCGATAAGTTCGGCCCTCAAGGCAGGCGTCCGATCCTTGAGCCGACGCAGCGAGAGCGCTTCGATCAAGGAGGCATTCCTCTCATGGTCACCGAGTTCGGGGGCATCTCCTATTCGGGCGACGAAACGTGGGGATACTCCGTAGTCCATTCGGACCAGGAGTTTCGTGAGAGCATGAGCGTGCTTTTCGACGCGCTCCGCAGGAGTCCGACCGTGACGGGATTCTGCTTTACGCAACTCACCGACACTCTGCAGGAATCGAACGGGCTCCTCACGGCCGACCGCAGGCCGAAACTTCCCATCGAGGAGCTCAGGCGGATCGTTTTAGGATCGGACGCAGTCTCCAAGGTGCAGCCATGGATGTAGTGCCCCGGCTGGAAACCGATAGACGTCCTCTCGGCCGAGGTGGCTTGGCGGTCGGCCGACTTGCTCTTGGAGCCGCGCCACTAGGAAACCTGGGCACTGCCGTCAGTGACGAGGATGCTGCATCGACCATCGCCGCCGCCTGGGAACGCGGTATCCGATACTTCGATGTCGCGCCGCACTACGGAGTGGGGCTTGCCGAACGCCGGCTAGGGAAGGCCTTAACGAGCTATCCGCGCGACGACTACATCGTCTCGACGAAGGTCGGCCGCATCCTCGAGCCGGACCCGATAGGAGTACACGCCGATTCCGAAGGCTTCGACGTCCGCACCACACTGAAGCGCCGCAGGGATTACAGCCGGGACGGCGCGCTTCGGTCGCTGGACGACAGCATGGAACGCCTCGGACTAGACAGGATCGATCTTGCGTTCGTGCACGATCCCGATGATTACCTGGATGAGGCCCTGGACGGCGCATTCCCCGCTCTGGAGGAACTGAGGTCGGCCGGCGTCATATCCTCCTATGGAGCGGGATCGAATCACGCCGCGCCGCTCGTCCGAGTCGTGAGAGAGACCGACTCGGACGTGATTCTTGCGGCCCCGAGCTACACGCTTGCGGATCAGAGCGCGCAGGAAGTGCTGTTGCCACTGGCCATGCAACGCGAAGTGAGCGTGATCGCCGCGGGAGTGCTCAGTCCAGGGGTCATCGACAGGCGTACCTGGTCGTCTGCGCAATCCCTCTCCGATCAGCGACTCCTCGTGATCGAAACCTTCTGCCGCGAGCGCGGGGTGCCATTCACCGCGGCTGCGCTCCAGTTTCCCTTTCACCACCAAGCCGTGACGGGGATCTGCGTGGGCATGAGGTCGGTGGCCGAGGTCGTTCAGGATCTCGGCTATTTCACCCACGAAATCGACGAGGCCTTCTGGCGCGACCTTCATCGTCTTACAGGGTTACCTCTAGAGATCTAGGAGAAGCATGGCGAACGCTCATCTCACAATCGCGGAAGTTCCTATCGCTCCCGTCAGCCGACGACTGTTTGGCTCATTCGTCGAGCACCTGGGCAGGGCGGTCTATAGCGGGATCTATGAACCGGATCACCCCACCGCCGACGAGGATGGCTTCCGCACCGACGTCATTGGACTCGTGCGAGAACTCGGCGTGAGCGCGATCCGATACCCGGGCGGAAACTTCGTCTCATCGTTCAAGTGGGAAGACAGCGTCGGTCCGGTGGAGCATCGACCCCGCCGCATCGACCTCGCGTGGCATTCGATGGAGACGAACGAGGTCGGCCTCCACGAATTCAGCCGCTGGCTGGACAAAGTCGGCAGCGAGCTGATGCTCGCAATCAACCTCGGCACGCGCGGGACGGGGGATGCGCTGGAGTTGCTCGAGTACACCAACTTGCCAGCCGGCTCGTCACTCGCCGACCAGCGCGCTGCGAACGGCCGGTCTGAACCCTTCGACGTCCGAATGTGGTGCCTCGGCAACGAAATGGACGGGCCCTGGCAGATAGGCCACCGGTCTGCTGATGACTACGGCAAGCTCGCCGCACAGACAGCCCGGGCGATGCGCGCCTTCGATCCGACGCTGGAGCTGGTGGTGTGTGGTTCGTCGAACTCGCAGATGCCCACCTTCGGCACCTGGGAGCAGACCGTGCTGTCTCACACATACGATGAGGTCGACTACATCTCGTGTCACGCGTATTACGAGTTCAAGAACGGCGACATCGGCAGCTTCCTTGCTTCGGCGGTCGACATGGACCGATTCATCGACACCGTTGCAGCGGCGATCGACAACGTCGCAAAGGAAAAGGTTAGCGAGAAGACAGTTGCCATTTCCTTCGACGAGTGGAATGTCTGGGACATCGAGCGTTGGGAGAAGGTCGACAAGATCCACGGCGTCGAGAATTGGCCCCAAGCGCCTCGGTTGCTTGAGGATGTTTACACCGTGTTGGACGCGGTTGTAGTCGGTAGCCTTCTCATTTCGCTTCTCAAGCATGCGGATCGTGTTACCAGCGCTTCGTTGGCGCAACTTGTGAACGTCATCGCCCCGATTGTCACCGAGCCCGGAGGACCTGCATGGAGGCAAACGATCTTTTTCCCGTTCGCCACGACCTCGCGGCTAGCCAGAGGTTCGGTAGTCGGAGTACGCGTCGAAGCTCCCAGCTACGAGACCGTTCAGCATGGTGAGGTGTCTTTGATCGACGCTGTTGCCACTCGCGATGACGACGGGCGGGTTTCACTGTTTGTTGTCAATCGATCGGTCGCAGAAACCGTCGATGTAACTCTGGAGGGCTTGTGGGTCGTCGACTCCACTGTGATGTTGTCGGACGAAGATCTCGCAGCTAGTAATACAGCGGCGGAACCTGACCGTGTAGAACTCGCCGCCCTCGCTCACGATCGCGATGAAGACGACAGAGTGGTGCTCCATCTGCCACCGGTTTGCTGGGTGGCGATCGAGCTGAGCCCGCGACGGGTCGGTCGGTGAGCGCCGACCCCAGGTCCTTCCCATCGAGGTAGGCATCGACGATCTGCTGGGTGACGTTCTTGCTCATCTTCCTGGAGCGCGACCACTCCGCACACCAGGTGCACCTGGCCTCCGTGTCGCATGGGACCGTTCGGCATCGACGCTGAGCCGGTAGATGTCAGAGGTCTCCTTGGAGCGATTGCAGTAACTTTTGCAAGACCCGCACAGTAAAGGCCCGGTCAGACGACTAATTTGACCGGGCTATTTTTCTGCCCGAGATCGCCGTGCAATATTCGCGCAATAGCGCCGTCGCTAGGAATCAAGGGTTCGGCGGCCGTCGATCCAAAACCCGCTGGATCGATCGCCTCGATGCTTTCGTTTCGGACGGCAATTCGCGATAAAGGGCCTGAATTTCGAATTTACGTTGAAATCTCGAATGACGTGCACTACGGTCAAGCAAGACAAGATTCCGTGAACGTCGCAAAGGAGCGAACGCATGGCGCAGCAGGCTCAGTCACCCTCCGATTTCGAGGGCCGCCCCCTCGTCTTTCGCAACGCAACTGTGATCAGCGTTGATCCAACGATCGGCACCTTGGTTGGAGCGGATGTGCTCGTCGTCGACCAGCTCATTTCCGCCGTTGGCCAGAGGCTGATCGTCCCCGACGGGACTCTCGAGATCGACGCCTCTGGCGGGGTTCTCATGCCGGGCATGATCGACACGCATCGCCACATGTACCAGACCGCTATGCGTGGATTCGGCGCCGACTGGACGCTGACCGATTACTTCTACTTCTACTACGTGAATCACGGATCGAAATTCCGCCCGCAGGATGTCTATGCTGGCAACCTTCTTGCCGCGATCGAGTCTGTTGACAGCGGCGTGACGACCACCCTGGACTGGTCCCACGGCCTCCAGACGACGGACCACGCCGACGCCGCTCTCGATGCCCTCGAGCGAGTCCCCGCTCGTTTCGTCTTTTCGTACGGCAACCTTGCCGGTGCACCGCAGGACTGGTCGACTGATCCCGCATTTAAGGCTTTCGTCAACCGACGCCTCGGTCACACAACCGACATGCTCTCCTTCGGAATGTCGTTCGACGTCCCGGGAGACCCAGAGTTCCCGGAGCGTGCCGCGTTCGAGGTTGCGAGGGAACTCGGGGTGCCCATCTCAACACACAGTGGGGCGTGGGGGGCAACCGGCGACGCCGGCATCCTCCTCATGGCAGAGCACGGGTTTCTGACCGACCAGGTCACTCACGTGCACGTTGGAAGCCTGTCGCCAGACTCCTACCATCGCATCGCGGCTTCGGGTGCCTCGGCTTCGTTAGCGACAGAGAGCGAGCAAAACGCGGGCCAGGGTTATCCGCCGAGCTTCCGTCTTCGCGAGTACGGAATTCCGATCTCGCTGTCGATCGACACCAGCGTTTGGTGGAGTGCGGACATGTTTTCCGCGATGCGCTCGACCCTGAACGCCGATCGGGCTCGCGAACATCTCATCGCGCACGAGAAGAAAGAGACCGTCACCAGTAACATCCTCCGCGCGGACGACGTCATCCGGTTCGCCACAGCGGGCGGAGCTCGGGCAATTCACCAGGACGAAAGCCTCGGCAGGATCACCGTGGGCCGCAAGGCCGACCTCGTTTTGATCAAGAATGATGCATCCCCCACGATGTTCCCGATCCTCAACCCCGAGGGCCACGTCGTCTTCCAGGCAGGCAAGGGCGACATCCACACGGTCGTCATCAACGGCAAGGTTCTCAAATACGACGGGAAACTGCTGCTGCACGATCTTGTCGCAGAGGCGCAAGCAGCGATTGCTGAGACTGTCGACTATCTGGAGTCCGCCGTCGGCGCAGCAGATTGGGAGGCGTCACGCCACCCGTCCAAGGTCGAGGTTCCGATCACAATCAACCCGTACCAGTGGACCGAGTTCAGCGAGAGCGAAGCAGGGCGCATCAGCTAGCCCTCCCGCGAACCCCACGCCATTCATCTGAATTTCATTTCAAAGGAGAACCCAGTGCCCCGACCCGGTGAGCATTACGTAATTGTCGGCGGTACGCGAGGACTCGGCCACCGGCTGGCTCAAGCCGTGGCCGCAGACGGAGCAAGTGTCACGATCACCGGCCGAAACACCGAGTCCGGGAAGGCTGCCGCGGAAGCGGTTGGGGTTGGGTGCCGGGCCGCCACCTGCGATCTCACCGACTGGCCGTCGATCGAGGAGGCATTCCGCGACCTTCCCACTATCGATCATCTGATCCTGTGCGCACTGGACCGCGATCAGAACACGGTGGCGGAATTTCGTCCGGACGCCGCCGCACAAACCTCCCTGATGAAGAACGTGGGCTACGCGGCGGCCGTTCACTACGCGCTGCCCAAGTTCTCTCCTACCGGATCGGTGGTCATGTTCAGCGGCATCTCGATGTGGCGCCCGTTCCCTGGGTCCATGACCATCTCGATGGCCAACGCCGGAGTCATTGGACTCATGAATTCGCTTGCCACGCAGATCGCTCCGGTACGGGTGAACTCGATTACCCCTGGCGTCATCGGCGGAACCGACGCATTCGATCAGGCGGACCCAATCCGGAGAGCGGCCTTCGAAGCCATGCTGGCAAGGACTCCGGGCCGACGTCTGCCCACACCCGACGAGGTGGTGGCCGCCACGTTCGCGCTCACCGACAATGCCGGCATCAACGGTTCGAACCTCGTTATCGACGGCGGAATGACCTTGATGTGATCGCCAGTTCGACCACTGGCGCATGTTGAAAGGAACCCTGTTTGGATAAGACCTTTGCCAGCGCCGCGGATTCCGTGGCCGACATCTCCGACGACGCCTCGATTGCCGTCGGCGGCTTCGGTCTCGTCGGAGTTCCGATCGTCCTCATCAGAGCATTGCTCGCGCGGGGGACGACAGACCTCGAGATCGTATCGAACAACTGTGGCGTCGATGGCTGGGGTCTAGGTGAACTGCTCGAAGCTGGACGCATCCGCCGGATCATCGCGTCCTACGTCGGAGAAAATCGCGAATTCGCGCGCCGCTACCTGTCGGGAGAGCTTGAGGTCGAGCTGACTCCGCAGGGCACCTTGGCCGAGCGACTGCGCTCGGGTGGTGCCGGCATACCGGCTTTCTACACGCCGAGCGGCGTCGGCACGATGGTCTCGGAGGGCGGGCTGCCGTGGCGGTACGCGGCGGACGGTTCCGTCGCGGTGCAGTCGCCACGGAAGGAGACCCGCCGGTTCGGCGACCGGGAATATGTGCTCGAGGAGGCCATCGTCACCGACTTCGCACTCGTGCGAGCGAAAATCGGCGACACGCACGGCAACCTCGTGTTCGAGAAGTCGGCGCGCAACTTCAACCCACCTGCGGCCATGGCCGGCAGGATCACGATCGCCGAGGTCGATGAGCTCGTCCCTGCCGGGTCGATCGATCCGGACGACATTCACCTTCCCGGCATCTACGTCCACCGAATCGTGCAGCTCAGTGCGAAGGATGCCGCAGACCTCCCGATCGAGAAGACGACCGTGCGACCCAAACCCACTCAGAAGGGTGCCTGATCATGGCTCTCACTCGCACCCAAATGGCCGCGCGCGCCGCCTGGGAACTCGAGGACGGCTCCTATGTCAACCTCGGTATCGGCCTGCCGACCCTGATACCCAACTACGTGCCGGCGAACGTCACCGTCGTGCTGCACTCGGAGAACGGTGTGCTCGGAGTCGGCCCGTATCCGTGGGAGGGTGAGGCCGATCCGAAGCTCATCAACGCGGGCAAGGAGACCGTGACGGTGCTTGCGGGGGCGTCGTACTTCGATTCGGCGGCGAGTTTCGGGATGATCCGCGGTAAGCGGATCGACGCCGCGTTCCTCGGTGCGATGCAGGTCTCGGCGGCGGGTGACATTGCCAACTGGGCCGTTCCGGGCAGACTCATCAAAGGTCCTGGCGGAGCGATGGATCTCGTGCACGGCGCCCGCCGCGTCATTGTCGTGATGGAGCACGTCACTAAGGATGGACAACACAAGATTCTTGCCGAGTGCAGCCTGCCGCTCACAGGTCGTGCGGTCGTCAGCCGGATTATCACTGACCTCGCGGTCATGGACGTTGAGCCTTCCGGCCTCGTGCTGCGGGAGCTTGCTCCCGGCGTAACGTTCGATGAGGTCAAGGCCGCAACCGGCGTCGCGCTGTTGCGCGAAACGTCAGACTGAAGCTGCGAAGTCGGGTTCCCACTCGAACTGGATCACTGTGCGCTCCGCCAGGATCGGGGCAAGCAACTCCCTAACCACGCGCTGGTGCGCTGGATGGTCCAGGTACTTCGGGACGTCATCCCCGGATGCCAGCTGTGCGACAATCGCAAAGTCGCCGTTGCCCTGCCTCAGGGCCAGGTCGCAGCCGAATCGATAGCTGATCAGCTCAGGAATGATTCCCGGTAGGGCCCGCAACCCTTCCTCGAAGTTCGCAATCGATTCGTCAGTCGCACGGTCGTTCCACCTCAGGGCGACAACATGTCCAATCATCGGTGCGCACCGACAAAGGCCTGACGGATTTCGCCGATTCCTTCGATGCGACTCACGAGCTCGTCCCCATCCTGTAACCATCGTTGCGGTGAGCGGCCCATGCCAACGCCGGACGGAGTCCCCGTGAAGATGACGTCTCCCGGGTAGAGCGGAAGAATCGCAGAAAGGTACTCGATCAGCCGTGGCACAGAAAAGATCAGGTCGAGGGTCCTGCCGTTCTGCACAGCTTCACCGTTAATCTCGCAGGCGAGCGCGAGATCGTCGGGGTTGTCGAATTCATCAACGGTGACAAGATCGGGGCCCATCGGTGAGAACCCCGGCAGTGATTTGGCCAGGCTGAACTGAGGAGCCGGGGAGGCCATCTGCAGGCGACGCTCGGAAATGTCCTGACCAACGGTGAGACCAGCGACATAGCTCCACCCGTCGTGTTCTGCGACGTTGCGAGCCGTCTTGCCGATCACCGCAGTGAGCTCGACCTCCCAATCGACGTTGCCTCCCTGCGGCAACTCGACCACGCCAACCGGGCCCGTGATACTGCTGCTGAATTTCGTGAATACCGGCGGATGCTCCGCGGGTCGATCGAACCCGGACTCATCGGCGTGCTCGCGATAGTTGAGCCCGATAGCGAAAACCTGACGAGGCCGAGGTGCCGGCGATCCCAGCAGTCGGTCACCCAACGGTTCAACTTCACTGCCTCTTGCACCTGGAGCCCACTCACGGAACTCGCTCCAGCGATCATAGATCGCCTGAGGATCCGAGCCGAATTTCCCGGCGCTCGCGCGCTCAACGTCTACAAATCCCGTCGAAAGTGCAAGTGACAGTCGACCGTCGACATTCGCTATTCGCACGTAAATCTCCTTAGTGTTTCGCCAGACCCGTGAATTCGGATGCCCTAATACACTTCGGGCAGGAATATGTCGGTTGGTATGACCGCGGGCGCATATTCGCCAGCTCGCGTGCGCCGGTGGATCTCTTCGAACGAAAGCCCTGCCTGCCACGCCTCGACGAGCTTGTCTGGGTCGAAATGCGCTCCAAGCTGATCCTCGGCGAACTCGAGTGAACCAGACATCCACTCTTTGGATTTGCTCCAATCGCCAAAGGTGTCTACCTGAACCTCGACGCCATTACCCTCCGGGTCGGCGTAGTACAACGAGATGGTCATGCCGTGGTCGAGGGTCAGGAACGGCACAATGCCCGAATCCCGAAGCCGAACGTAGTTGTACATCCACGCATCGAAATCCGCGTACTCGAACGCCGTGTGATGGAGGCCGATCGTGTGCGGCTTATCGACCGGATTCTTCAGTCCCGGTGGGGAAAGGAATGCGATTCGATGGTTTGCTTCGTCGTTCGTCAGCCATGCGGCGGATTCGCCGTGATAGACCGGCGTGAGGCCGGCAACATTGCAATACCAAGCGACCATTTCATCGAGTCGCAGGGTCGTAAACGTCGTGTGGTGAAACTTGGGAGCGACTATGGGGCGATTGGGTGCCCGGTTCTTCGACAACTCTGTCTCCTTCGGAATCCTCTTTAAATCCCACCGTCACGCACAATTGCGAGGTTGATCGGCGAGATAGAGAAAGCCTAAGGACAGTATTCGGATTTGGCAACTAATTTCGAAATATCGTGACGATATTCGATGATCCCTAGCGGTCACCGGTGACCAGAGGGTCAGCGGCGCCCGCTTCCACCAAAAGAGTTGTCGTGAGGTTGATGTGATCCGTGAGAAGTCGGACCGCCAGTTCGACGTCGTGGGCAAGAACAGCATCGACAATTGCTTTGTGTTCTTGCGCGATGTCCCGCGACTCGCCGTGGCCCAATGGCAGGGACCAGCGACGATAGAGTTCCGCGGACGCCCGCAGCTGAGTCGCAACAGCAGTCAAACGCGGATTCTCACTCCCCGAGAGCAGGGTCTCGTGAAACACGGAGTGCGCCTCGGCCCATTCCTCGCTGATTCGTGAGGGGTCCCCGGGCGCATAGAACGAGGTCGTCGCGAGTCGATGATGTGCTGCGAGTACTTCGGACTCCCAGACAAAGTCCCCATTGGCCATCGCATGGCGCAACGTGAGTGTCTCGATCTCCCTGCGTGCGACCGTCAGATTCAGCAAATCTGTTCGGGAGATCGGAGTAACGAAGTAGCCCCTCTGTGGCTCGTTCTCGACAAGACCCTGCTCGACCAACCTCGAAAGGGCTTCCCGCAGGACACCAACGCTAAACGGGTAGCTCTCAGACAACTCCGCGAAGGGCAGTTTTTGGCCAGGCCTCACCCGCCCAGCGAGAATGTCGGCACGGATCCGCTGGTACGCATCATCCTGTCTGGTTTTCGACTGCGCAGCCATATCGAAACAGTAGCAGTTGTTCGAAATTCACGACAGGCCGCGCAGGCGATGATACAAACGGCGAATGTTCTGGGGGCTCCCGCAGGTGCTTCCTGGACGGATTGAGTTGGCATCTTCTGGGCGATGCCTTGAGCCGCCCGGCGATTGCTTCCTGTTGCTAGTCCGACGGGATGGATGTGCGCCTCATCGTGTCCGATGGTTGTTCGGAGAAGCGGCGTCGGTAGTTAGCGGCGAATCGCCCGAAGTGGCTGATTCCCCATCGCGCTGCGACGTCGGTCACCGTCACCGAACCCGGTTCGGCATCAGAAAGCTCCTTGTGGATCTGTTCCAGGCGCAACTGACGGAGGTAGGCCATCGGGGTGTTGCTCATCGACCTGCGAAACCCTTCCTGGAGGCTGCGCACACTGACAGCGACATCCCGCGCCAGTTCGGAGACGGTCCACGCGTGCTCCGGGCTGGCCCTGAGCAATTCCACTGCTTGCGCTACGGGACGGGGTCCGGCGGAGGCAGCGGTGGAACTGAGGGCTGCGGAGTGGTTATGTGGTTGAGCAAGTAGGAGGGACTCCATTAGCACCTGTTCAAGGCGCTGCGCGGCGAGCGGATGTTGGAGCAGGCCGCGTTCGTTCTTCGACGCCAGATCGATGAGGTGGAGTGTCTGAAGCACCGTGCAGCCTGGTCCCGTCGTCAGGTCCAGTTCGGCGGAGAACACCAGCGGTTTGACGACGCTGCGGCCGAGGAGATTTTCCAGTTCGAGCTGCAGTTCCGCGTGAGGGACCATCACCGAC
>JAODMH010000143.1 GCA_025465035.1 Microbacteriaceae bacterium
CGAGCGCGAACAGGACACCGAAGAGGATGGTCGCCGCGATCGCGATGAGCACGCCGACGCCGCGATTGCCCTGCTTGCGCGGTGGATTCGGCGCGGCGACGTAAACCGTCTGCACCGGCGCAACCGCCGGGACAGGCTCGAATTCCGCGGCGGCCGGATCCTCGGTCGCGAGCACCGGTTCGGTGGATGACAGCCCTGCTGGCACCTCGTCGACCGAGTCGGCGGAGTCGGTCGCCTCCACCGGGTCGGTCGAATGGGTCGGCTCCTCGTGCGCCACGGTCTCCGGCGGCGTTACGGGTTCCTTTTCGTCTGCGGTCTGGGGTTTGTCGTCGCTCATCGTGCCACTTCCTCACTGCCAACCTGGCCATCCCATTGGTCAGGGTCACTCTAGCAATCGGCGGGACGGTCCGGACAGGTTACCTGCCGAGATACCCGCTAGGGCGTGGGCGAGGAACTTGGATCGGGGGTCGGCGTTGCCGAGGAAGACACGCCTGGCGCTGGGGTGGTGGTTCCAGAAGGGGCGGGAGTCTTCGCTACCGTTCCTCCTGCGGGCGGTAGAGCGTATACATAGCCGGTGATGTCTGCCGAGAAATGCGCAGCATCCGCGGCTGATGACATGGACAGCCCTGTGAGAAGGTAGAGCCGGTCACCGGATTGCAGACCGCCCACGAAGGCCATCAGATTCGAATAGGACCCCGAAATGCTGATAGCGACGGGTATCAGAATCAGCCGCGAGGCGGGGGCGGAAGTCGCGGCTGGGGTCCCGGCACCTGCTCCTGTACTTGTACTTGTACTTGGGCTTGGGCTTGGGCTGGGCGTTGCCGCGCTCCCAGCGGGTGG
This sequence comes from Microbacteriaceae bacterium, assembly GCA_025465035.1. Lineage (GTDB taxonomy): Bacteria > Actinomycetota > Actinomycetes > Actinomycetales > Microbacteriaceae > Lacisediminihabitans. The sequence continues at coordinate 841 of JAODMH010000143.1, forward strand.
TTTGACCGGCGTGACGGTGGGGCTGGCGTAATTCTGCGCGACGGACACGGCCACACTCTTGAGCGAGACCTGATATTGGTTCGAGAGGGCGTTGAGTTCCCGAAGAAACACAGGCATTTCGGCATCCGCCGGGATAGACCCGGCAAGCACCTTGAGCTGCGCCTGCAACTTCGCAATTCCGGCATATTGGGCCTTGAGCGAAATGAGCCTGGCCGCGGACGCGTCGTTCGCGGCGGCAATGCTCGTGCGTTGAGCATCGGCGGCGGAAGCCTGCGCAACAATCGGTGAAATGCCCGCTAGGTAACCGAGTGCCGCCACCACCACGATGGCTGCGCCAAGGCCGATCACCCATAGCCGGTCCCTGTTCATTACTTCTTCCCTGCGTAGCGATTTTGGAGCGCGGCCGTGCTGATATGCATGTCGACCTCCACTGTGTAGCGACCTGTCGCAACGTTCAACGCCACATTGCCCGGCGTCGCGTCGACGAATCCTTTCATCGTCGATAGCGCATCGAGCCAGTCCGAGACTGAGGCCTTTGGACTATCCGCGCTCATGCTCAGCGTCGCAACGTATGGACCTTGAAGGGGAACTGTCGAGCCTCCAGCGCCTTGAGATGGATCGCGCAACAACGCGTGAAACGATGTGATCGTGGTGCCCGCCGGAAGAGTGCCCTGCAATTGGGCGATGTAGGACTGCCAATCTATTTCACCGACGGTCCCTAGGACCTGAGCAGCCTGGATCTCAGTGACCTGAGCCCTTACGGTGACCACCTTCCCGTATTTTCCCTGCTGTGCGGTAAGCCCAGTCGTGCGACCTTGTTCTGCCCTCAAGGCTGAATCGGATGCAACGACGCCTACGGTAGCTACGCCAACCCCCAGGATGATGAGGGCTGCTACGCCAGCGAGAGCAATGAACATCATTCGCCGGAGAGCCTGGCCCTTTTGCTTCTCCTCGACCTCGGGCGGGAGAAGGTGTGCGCTTGCCGTCGGCCCAAGCGCGAGCGTTTCGCTCGTTTCTTTCACGCGGCTCATGCTGCGCGGCCCATGGCGAGGCCGAGCGCAACGGTCAGCGAACGGCTCTGCCTCTGAAGAGCTTCCCGATCGAGTCGGCGCGCCAGCCCAAAAGTATCGAAGGGCGTGCCGGCCGAGACCGGTAATCGGGTGAACTCGGAGAGCGCTTCACCAAATCCGGAGAGCTGTGACCCACCGCCAGTCAGCACGATCCGGCCGACGACGTCCACCGACCTGGCACCCGCAAAGTAAGTGAGCGTATTGCGAAGGCTCGTGATCAGTTCTCTCGTCACCTCGAACATGACAGCAGCCGCGTCATGTTTTTCGGGATCGGCTTCTGAAAGGCTCATGCCGATTGATCGTTTCATCGCCTCGGCCTCCTCAACGCTGATGTTCAAGCGAGTGGAGAGAGCATTGGTGAGGTCGTCGCCGCCTGTGGGAATGATTCGTACGAACTGCGGCACGCCATTGGCCGACACGACCAGCGTGGTGGTGGTGCCTCCGACGTCGATGACCGTGGTGGTGCCGCTCGCGCTTTCTCCCCGAAGTAAGGCACGGCTCAATGCAAAGGGAACAAGGTCGACTTCGACCGGGTTCAATCCGGCAAGCTGCACAGCGTTCACGTTTCCCAGAACCGCTCCCTTGACCGCAGCCACGAGAAGCCCGTTGACGATCGGCCCGCTTTCGCTCGTTCCTTCACTGATCGGATAAAAATCAAGTAGCGCATCCTCGGTGGGAAACGGAAGCATTTCTTGAACGTGGAATGGCAAGGACTCACGAATGCGCCTGAGGGACATTTTCGGGACGGTCAGGTCTCGGACGAGAACCCGAGAATTGCCGATTCCCAGTACAACATCCTTCGTCTTGAACCCCCCGGCCGACCACAGCTGCTTGATGGCGGTGGTAACCGTTCGTGGTTCGACCACCTCGCCGCGGTTCACGGCTCCTGCAGGGAGGGGAACCTCATGGTGGCGAACTATCGTCGGCCGAGCCTTGGTAACGTCGCTCAGCTCGACGGCACGAATCCCGTTGGCACTGATGTCAACGCCCACTATGTTCTTGGCCATATTTCCCCCGCTATCTCGCTGTGTCCTACGCGCCAGTTAGACCGAAAATCGATAGATATCCAGCAAATGCAATATTGCCGATCCCAATTCCAAGCCAAGCGCCGGCAAGCATCCATGGTCCAAAGGGTATGCCGCTCTTGCGATTGGCTTTCCGCAGAATCAATAGGATCACAGCGTAGAGGCCGCCGAGCAAAAAGGCGGAGAGAGCACCCACGACGAGCGCGCCCCACCCTACCCAACCGAGGTATATCCCGATCACACCAGCCAGTTTCGCGTCGCCAAGTCCCATCCCGCCTGGATAGGCGAATGCCATGATGAAATACACCAGCGCTAGTGCTGCCATCGCCATTGCCGCCCTCAGCAGGCTGTCGAATTGGCCGCTGACAATGCTCGCAGCCACGAGTAGGACGGCCGAAACCACATAGGCCGGCAGGACAATCCGATTAGGCAGCTTGTGCGTATCGATATCAATGAGAGCGAGAGCGACAGTGATCGCCGCCAGGTAGAGGAAAGAACTGAGTGCCAGCAATCCGGCCACAACCGACCGCGGATCGTCAAGGTGTCGCGACCCCAGAATGGCCAAAAGCGCTATTGCGGCGAAAAAGACAGCGGTCCCGGCCTCGACGAGTGGATAACGTGCAGAAATCCGGGTGCCACAGCTACGGCATCGCGCGCGCAGGACCAGCCAGGACACCACGGGAACATTATCGTAGGGCTTGATTCGCGTTCGACATTCGGGACAGGCGCTAGGCGGCCTCGAAAGAGAAATGCCCGCCGGAATGCGGTAGGCGACCACATTGAGAAACGAGCCGATCAGCAATCCTCCGAGCGCGCATATCGCAACCACAATCCATACGGTGCCAAGATCAACTGCCGGCATTCTTGCTCCCGTCGGGAGCAAATGCAGCTGCAACGTCCATCCAGGTCGTTACCCCATACGTCGTCGTGACCGGAGAGAGGAACTTCGGAGGCGCAGTGTACTTCAGTCGAGCGTCATACACGTAGTTCTTGGAGTAACCGGTCACCGTCCCCGAACTGCCTCCCGTTCCAACGGGACCGCGGAACTTCTGCGCGATCGCGCCGTTTACGGTCAGTGAACCGCGAACGCCACCCTTATTGAAATTCTGTACCTGGAACGTGTGCGCGACCGAGATAATCGCGGCATCAATCCGACGATCCGAATCGCTGAGGAGATTGGCGTTGCCGTTTACCGGGTTCCAGATCCATACCGCATTGTTGCCGACGAGGCCGAGCAAATCCGCGCTCGGATCGTTGTACTTCAGATCACCGGTGAGGTATACGTAGTTCTCGGCGGCAACTGTCTGCTGTGAGCCGGCGGAGGTTGTCGCGCTGAGAGTGCCGCTCACGAACACGTCGCCGTTCTGGCAGCCGTAGGGGGTGGACGTTCCACCGGGTGCGGTCTCGTTGGTGGTTGGGTAACCGATGCCGTTACCGACGGTGGTGCCCCCTGCCGCCCCCGTGCACGTGTAACCCCCGCCGGGGGTCGATGACCCCCAGTAGTTGGGGTCGCTTGAGACGATCGGTACATTTTGGACGAAGACGACAACCTGGGTCGGGACTGTGATCGTCTGGCCGGTGGCAGAGCCCAACTGGTTTGAGGACGTGCCCGGCGTGCCGCAGGCCGCGTTAACGGTGCCGGACGTTGCAGGGTCCCCGACCACGTTCACCGCTTTTGTCCATGGCGAGCGTACGGTCATGGTCCCGCCCGTGTTGTAGGTGATGCTGGTGGGACCGGTGTAGAGGCAGCCGGGGTTGGGTACGCCCGCGGTCGTCAGGTCGGACCGAGTCTGCTTCTTCATCTGCGAGTTTGTTGGGGGCATGCCGACGACCGGGCTATACGCGGGCTTGCCGTACTTGAAGACACCATCGCCGCACCCGCTCGGTATCGTGTAGAGGTTCCCACTCCCGTTCGCTTTGCTGTTGCTCGTGGTGACCGTTCCGTTGAATGTGGAGCCGCAGATCCTCATCGTGTCATTGGAGTGCACGGGTCCCTTGATGGTGTCGGTCGTGGCGAACTGAATCGTTGAGCAGGACGAGCTGCGACCAGCCCACGCGTACATGACGCAACTCGCCGGATCATTGCTGATACCGGGATCCTGAATCTCGTAGTCCGTGAAGTAGAGGAAATCGAGGAATCCCTGCTGTTTCAGGTTCGCCACGACGCTGCGGGTCGAATTGCCGACCGCCCCAGTGGATCGGATCCGGATGACACCCGATGAAGCATAGGCTGAATTGTCCACCTCGTATCGGAACCTGGCCACCCCGCCGCTTCCAGCCACGGTGGCCCACGTTCCGCTCGCGCCGACCCCGAATGCGGGATTTACCTGGTTTGCCGCGGTGGGCAAGATCAGAGTGCTCCCCGAGCTGAAATTCGCACTCGGATTTCCGTATTGGGTATAGGACGTGTCGTTCGCGAGACGGCTCTGATACTCCTCGACGCCTGCATAGGCGGCGGAGAGCGCACCGCTGTAGTTCTGGTCCAAGTTTGCTTTGTTCAAGCCACTTACGGCATAGCTCGCGGCGACGGTGGCGAGGATCATCAGCACGGCGCCGATGGCGATGACCATGATCATGACGAAACCCTCATCGCGCTTCGCGACCCGCAGTCGATAGTTGCGCAACCAGATCACTATTGCCCCGTTCGATTCGTGCCGAGGTTCGGTAGCCCCACAATGTTTTGAAGGACAACCGGAGAGGCTCCTCCCGTGCTCGCGCTGGCGAGTTTCACTGTCACTTGAACGGCCGCAACGGTCGGGTATTGCGTGGAAGTCAGCCCAGTCGAACCCGGAACGATAACGGCGTTGGACGAGTCGAGGTAGGTGAACAGGTACGGTTCGGAGCCCGATTGCGCCACTACCGCGCCGGTGAGAATTCGACTCCAGATCGCCGTCGTATAGAACACCCAGTTGCCCGACACGAGATGCGACGCATAGCGCGTCTCAATCAGGCGACGTGACGAGTCGAGTGAGAAGTTGACCTGAACTGGCTGAGGTGAGGCGGAGCTGGCGTCAATATAGCTGTTCACCGTCACCGACTCGTTTGAAGCAGAGACGAAGGCGGGATCGGGAAGTTGATTTCCGACTATGGGATTCGTCGTGGCAAACCTCAGCGCGGTGGACACTTCCGTCATTGCAAGCGAAGCCGCTTTCGTACTGTTGTTGCTCGTGTTCCCGACCTGGACTACGCGAGACATGCCCAGGTACATGCCCGCAACGAGCACGATAACGATTCCGCCGAGAAACATCGCCACGATCAACTCTACGAGCGTTATCCCTTCTTCGGAGCCCTGTTCGGCTCGCTTCGTGTTGCGGAGGCGTGAGGCCATCAGGGACCGACCTGCCTGGGATCCAGGGTCACGATTCCGGAGGAATCGACGGATCCTCCGGTCAACACGGCAAGGTTCGCCGCGGAGATCGGGGTGGTGGCTCCACCGAGAGTAGACGAGGTATAGAGCGTCCAGGATCCGAAGGGCAACCCGGCAAGAAAGGAGCCGCTGGTGACCCGCCCAAGCGAGTATGAAGAACTGACTGCACACCCCGGGTCGCCGGTATTGGACGCCCCTGATGTCTCAACGGCTGAGACGTAGGGGTTGGAGCTCAGCCCTGATACCCTCGCGACTCCCATAGCAACAGCAGCCGCCGGCGCCGCCCCTCCAGGCACTGCTGCAACGGCTGATGGCCGAACGCCTGCTTTCATCGCCACACCGGCGGCGTTCGGCCCTGCGAGCCAGGTGCTCGGATCGACAGAAGCGCACCCTTGCGACGGCAGGCTGGGGTCAAGATATGTTCCCGCAACGATCTGGTAGCCGGCAGTAAATGGATAGAGCTTTACCGGAGTCGACGGGGTCGACGTCACGTAGGTGCCGTAGGTACTGAGAAAGCTCGTGGTGAGGTTCGTCGGGATGGTCACGCCGCCAGGGGTGTAGTTCGACGCGTAGGTGAGGCCAAAAGTTCCAGCGTTGTCGAATTGGAGGCCAATGGATGCAGCAGCGCCCGCAATCACACCAACGGTGACCGTAGAACTCGACGCCTGGTTGACGTCAAGAAAACCCGTCTTGACGATTTTCACGTCATAGTTGCCGGGAACGACCTGCAAGATATAGGTGCAGCCCTGCGCGTCGGTGGGATCTATGGTGGTGGTGATCGCCTGAGCCCCATTCGCCACGGCGGAGGGTGTCGCCGTGACCGTAACCCCGGCGCTTCCAGATCCTGATGCGGTGATCACCGAAACCAGGATCGT
>JAODMH010000163.1 GCA_025465035.1 Microbacteriaceae bacterium
CAACTGCTCCTGGCTGCAACCAGCGAGAGCGAGGACGAGCACGACACCTACGGGAACGACAGCCCATCGAAGACGGCGGTTAGAGCGCACCTGGAACCTCTCGGATGACACGGACCATTACGAACAACAGTCTATTTGGTGGTCCCCAGCCTACTCCGAAGGACTCGCGCCCTTCGACCGGGACAGGCCGGATGGCATCACGGGCGGCGTCGAAAAAGGGAACCGCCCGAAGGCGATTCCCTGATCTTTTTTCTGGCGAGTCGTGGCTCGGAGTGCTAGTGGAAAGAGTCCCCACACGCACAGCTGCCGGAAGCATTCGGATTGTCGATGGTGAATCCCTGCTTCTGGATCGTGTCCTCGAAGTCGATCGTGGCCCCGTCGAGGTAGGGAACGCTCATCTTGTCGACGACGACCTCGACGCCACCGAAATCGACGGTCGCATCTCCGTCGAGCAGTCGCTCGTCGAAATAGAGCTGGTAGATGAGACCGGAGCAGCCGCCGGGCTGTACTGCCACACGAAGGCGGAGATCGTCACGACCCTCCTGCTCGTAGAGGCTGCGAACCTTGGCCGCGGCCGGCTCGCTGAGGAGAACACCGTGGGAGGCGTCGGTCGTCGTTTCGGTCGGCGCGTTATCGGTCAGCGTCGTGTCGGTCATGACTACTCCTTGGGTGTGTCAAAAAGGCCTCTCACCAGTGTAAGCACCGAAGGCCAGGCGATTGTTCCCTGCGCGGGGTATTTTTTCAGGCACGTTCGTTGAGGCGGGCGAGCAGAACGGCCTCCGTGAGGATTGCACGCTGGAACACGCCGAGATGCAGGGACTCGTTCGGGCTGTGTGCGCGCGAGTCCGGGTCCTCCACACCCGTCACCAGGATCTGCGCCCTCGGGAAGAGTTCGACGAGGTCGGCGATGAAGGGGATGGACCCGCCGACGCCCATTTCGATCGCCTCCACTCCCCAGGCATCCGTCATGGATGTCTTCGCCTCGCCGACTGCCCAGTCGCTCGTGTCGACGAGGAATCCGTTGCCCCACTCCGCGCTGCTGATCTCGAGATGGGCACCGAATGACGCGTGCGCCTTCAGGTGCCTCTCGATCGCGACGTACGCGTCGGCAGCCGGTTGGCCGGGAGCCACCCGGACGCTGATCCGTACGGCGATCTCCGGAGCGAGCGTGTTGGAGGCATTGGCAACGCTCACGGCATCGATTCCGGTGATCGTGATCGCCGGCTTCGACCAGAGGCGCCCGAGGATGGTGCCGGAGCCGATAGGCGTGACCCCGTCGAGCAGCGCTGCCTCGTGTCTGAGCTGTGCTTCGTCGTACTCTGGGGTCTCTGCCTCATGCTCGATAAGACCATCGACCGCGACGGAACCGTCCTCGTTGTAGAGGCTGGCGAGGAGTTTGACCGTCGCAAGCATGGCGTCGGGAACCGCTCCCCCGAACATGCCGGAGTGTGACGCGTGTTCCAGGGTGCGTACGCGAAGCGTGAGAAGGACGTTCCCACGGAGACCGACGGTCAGCGCCGGAGTGCTGACGTCCCAGTTGTCGGAGTCGGCGACGACGATGACATCCGCCCGGAGTTGCTGCTGATGCTTGATCAGGAAATTTGCGAAGGAGGGGGAACCGATCTCCTCCTCACCCTCGATGTAGACCGCGAGCCCGAGATCGAAATCGGGCCCGACGCTCTCGACGAGGGCCCGAATGGCGGCGACGTGCGCCATGACGCCTGCCTTGTCGTCGGCGGCGCCCCGTCCGTACAGGCGGTCGCCACGTACGGTCGGCTCGAAGGGCGAGGACTCCCAGTCCTCGTCCTTACCCTGAGGCTGCACGTCGTGGTGGGCATAGAGCAGGATGGTCGGCTTGCCGTTGCGGGCGGCCCGCGTCGCGAGCACCGCCGGTTGGCCGGGCAGATCGGTGATTCCGATCGACGCACGTGAGATCTCGACCACGTCGAAGACGTCGAGGCCGCGGATGAGCGCCGCCACGGCATCCGCGCTATCACTCACCCGCTGCGGGTCGAACGCCGGAGCGGACACCGATGGGATGCGCACGAGCCGCGACAGATCGGCGACGGCGGTCGGAAATCCGCGCTGGACCGCATCCCGAAGGGATTCGAGGAGTTCGGGACGGGTGGGCGCGGAAGAAGTCATGGAGGTAATCTTAAGCAGACATCGATAGCTAGGAATGAAATGGCCAAGCCAGGCGCGAACAAGCCGGACGACACCGTCGACTACGAGTTGAATACGGACAGCGTGTCTGGCGGAAAGGGTCACCCGACTCCGACCCGCAAGGAACGCGAAGCGGCGAATCTGCGCCCGCTCGTCTCCGGGGACCGCAAGACCGGCAACAAGGAAGCGCGCGCGAAGATGGCCGAGGCCCGCGACAAGGCTCGCGTCGGCATGGCGAACGGCGAAGAGAAGTTTCTGCCGACCCGCGACAAGGGACCGCAGCGTCGCTTCATCCGCGACTACATCGATGCCCGCTTCAGTGCCGGTGAACTCATCATTCCCGTCATGTTCATTGTGATCATCCTGACTTTCATCAACAATCCTCTGCTGCAGACCGTCGCGATCTTCGGGCTCTGGGCGTTCTTCCTCATCGCCGTCATCGACTGTGTCGTGGTCGGATTCATCATCCAGCGCAAACTCGGCGCCAAGTTCGGCGCCAGCAAGTTGCTGAAGGGCAATCGCTGGTACACAGCGATGCGCGCCCTGCAGCTGCGGCCCATGCGCCTGCCGAAACCGCAGGTGAAGCGCGGCAACTACCCGTCGTAGCCCGATCCGTCCGGTTAGACCCTGGGGTCGTCTCGGCGGTCGAGTCTGGCGAGGCCGCGATTGATCGCCCGCGCCCAGAGCGGGCCACGGTAGAGGAACGCGGTGTAGCCCTGCACGAGGGTAGCGCCGGCGGCGAGCCGTTCGGCGACATCCTCTGTCGTGTCCACTCCCCCGACGGAGATCACGCAGAGTTCGGCCGGAACGACCTCGCGGATCACCGAGAGCACGGCGAGCGAGCGAGCCTTCAAGGGGGCTCCGGAGAGGCCGCCCGCCCCCGCCGACTCGACTGTCGCGGCATCAGTCTTCAGGCCATCGCGGGAGAGCGTCGTGTTCGTCGCGATGATGCCGGCGAGGCCGAGCTCGACGACGAGTCCCGCGATTCGTCGCACTTCGCCGTCCGACAGGTCCGGGGCGATCTTGACCAGCACCGGGGTCGTTCCGGCGGCGGCCTTCACGGCGGCGAGCAGCGGCGCGAGCCTGTCGATCTCCTGCAGACCGCGAAGACCTGGCGTGTTCGGCGAACTCACGTTCACGGCGAGGTAGTCGGCAACCGGCGCGAGCAGCCGTGTGCTGACGAGGTAGTCGTCCGTCGCCCGATCGACATCCACGATGCGGCTCTTACCGATATTGGCACCGATGACGGGCCGGATGCGCCTCGCCGCCTCGCGCACCAGTCTCGGTGCGACATCCGCCGCGCCCCGGTTATTGAATCCCATGCGGTTGATGACGGCGCGGTCGGGCAGGAGGCGGAACAGTCGCGGACGCTCATTACCCGCCTGCGCGACGGCGGTGACAGTACCGATCTCGACGTGGCCGAAGCCGAGCTGGCCGAGGCCCTGGATGGCCCTGCCATCCTTATCGAAACCGGCCGCGACACCGAAGGGCGACGGGAATTCGAGGCCGAGAGTGGTCACGGCGAGGCCGGCGTCTGGTCGGCTCATGCGGCGCAGGATGAACCCGAGGCCGAGGCGCGGCAGCCAGCGAATGACGTCGATGGCCAGATGGTGTGCTGTCTCGGGATCGAGTCGGGAGAGAACCAGCGAGAAGAGAAGTTGATACATGCCGTAGTCAGGCTACCGGCTGCCGGACGCCGCTCAGTCCTCGGGGAGGGAAGCCGCGGTGTCGTGCTCGACCCTGAGCAGAGTGATCGCCTCCTCGAAGTCATCGAGCGAATCGAAGCCCTGGTAGACGCTGGCGAACCTCAGATAGGCCACCTCGTCGAGTTCTCTCAGCGGGGGAAGGATGGCGAGGCCGATGTCGTTCGCGTCGATCTGCGATGCTCCCGTGGCCCTGATGGTCTCCTCGACCTTCTGCGCGAGTATCGCGAGGTCAGTGTCTGTCACCGGACGGCCCTGGCACGCCTTCCGCACGCCCGACACGATCTTCTCGCGGCTGAAGGGCTGCACGACGCCGCTTCGCTTGACGACGTTGAGGCTCGCGGTCTCGGTCGTGCTGAAGCGCCGACCGCACTCCGGGCACTGGCGCCGCCGACGGATGGAGAGGCCGTCGTCACTCGTGCGTGAGTCGATGACCCTCGAATCCGGGTACCTGCAGAATGGGCAGAACATGGTGTCTACAGGATACCGGCTTCGCCGTCGATGGCCGGGATGCTCGACTCAGCTCTGCGAGAACCGCGCGGTGATCGCGGCGGCGTGTGCGGGCAGATCCTCCGCGGTGGCGAGCGCCACGATCTTCGACTCGACTGCCCGTAATGCCTCGCGATCGTAACGGATTACCTGCTGGGGCCGCAGAAAGGTATACGCGCCCAGACCGGGCGTGAATCGCGCCTGCCCACCGGTCGGGAGCACGTGGTTCGAGCCGGCGAGGTAGTCGCCGAGGCTCACCGGGGAGTTGTCGCCGAGAAAGATCGCGCCGGCGCTCTCGATCAGATCGAGCACCTCGCCCGGCTCGGCCGTGTGAATCTCGAGGTGTTCCGGACCGTAGACATTGCTGAAGTCGGCTGCGGAGGGCAGATCGTCGACGAGCACGATGGCCGACTGCTGTCCACGCAGGGCGGCATCCACGCGTGCGCGGTGGTGGATTGCCGGCGCGAGCCGCTCGAGCTCCCTCCGCACGCTGTCCGCAAGGTCCACGGAGTCGGTCACCAGCACGGCGGCGGCGAGCTCGTCATGCTCTGCCTGGCTGATCAGATCGCTGGCGACGAGGAAGGGGGTGGCCGTGGCATCCGCGATCACCAGGATCTCCGTTGGGCCGGCCTCCGCATCGATTCCCGCCTGCCCGCGCACCAGCCGCTTGGCCGCCGCGACGAAGACGTTGCCAGGACCGGTAATAAGCTGCACCGGATCGAGGCTGAGTTCCGGAACGCCGTAGGCGAAGGCGCCTATGGCCCCCGCACCGCCCATCGCGTACACCTCCTCGACGCCGAGAAGCCCGGCTGCGCCGAGAATCGTCGGGTGGATGGAGCCGCCGAATGCCTTCTGCGGTGGCGAAGCGAGTGCGATGGATTCAACACCGGCGACCTGGGCCGGCACGACGTTCATCACCACGCTCGACGGATACACCGCCTTCCCGCCGGGAACATAGAAACCGACGCGACTGACCGGCATCCAGCGCTGGATGACCTCGCCGCCGGGACTGAGTTGGGTGACCGCCGGAGCCGGCAGTTGAGCCTCAGAGGCCGCGCGCACCCGGCCGATGGCTTCCTCGAGCGCGTCCCGCACCTCGGTGCTGAGCGCACGGACGGCGCGAGAAACGTCGGCGATGTCCTGCCGCACCCGTACTGGCCGGATGCCATCGAGGCGTTCCGCCTGGTCGAGTAGGGCGCTCTCTCCGCGCGACCGCACGTCGGCGATCAGCTCGGTCGCGATAGCGGTCGCCGCGGATACGTCGGTCTGCGACCGCGGGATCAGGCTGAGAAGCTCGGCGCGGCTAGGCTTGAGACCTCGCAGGTCAATCGTCTGGATCATGGCTGGTTCATCCTACTTCGACCACCGCGGCGCCCCCACGCTCAGGGAATATGCATCACCGACACACGATTGATACGACTGTGGATGAGACATCAGTTCCCGAGGAACCCGACGGACTCTCCGCCTTTAAGCATGCGTTCCGACGGCATGCGGCGGGCGTGGTGGTGATCACCGCACTGACCCCGGAGGGCGAACCGGTCGGCTTCACCGCGACGTCTCTGGCCTCCCTCGCGGCCGTACCGCCGCTCGCGACCTTCAACATGGCCCGGGTCGCCAGCGCCTGGCCTGCGATCGAAAGCACAGACTACGTCGCCATTCAGACGATGGGGGTGCGAACCAGGCATCTCGCGGAGCGCATGTCCGGCGACCACAGCCTGCGCTTCGCCGGCGATCACTGGTACGCAGGGCCACACGGCCTGCCGATACTGCACGGCGTCACGTCCTGGATGATCGGTCGGATCGTCGAACGACTCCACGTGGCCGGCAACGCGGTCATCGTCGTGGAGATCGAGGAGGGCGCGCTCGGGGAACCGGACGAGGCTCTGATCTACCACGAGCGCAACTACCTCAAGCCTGGCGAGCAGGTCTAGCCGCTCGCCAGCGCCTTCGGGTCGATCAGACCAGGCAGTTCGGCCCCAACAGCGACTTGAGTTCTCCATAGAGGTCTGCGCTCACCGAGACCGGGTACGGCACCTCGAAGATGCGCGCGCTTTCGCCCTTGACGAGGCGCAGACGCACCTCCGTGTCCCCGGAGTGTCGGATGAGCACATCGTTCAGGGAGGTGACCACGTCCGTCGTCGCGCGCAGTTCCGGCAGCGAGATCACGAGCGGGCCGGCACCGAGGCTCTGGCCGAGGTCGGGTGTGAACATACTCACGGCGTGCAGGTTCATCCCGTCGTCGCGGACGCTCACCCGGCCTCGAACGACGACGATGGCGTCGCTCGTCAGCGCGGGTGAGAACTCCTGGTAGGCCTTGCCGAGGAACATCACGGTGATCTCGCCCGCGAAATCCTCGACGGTGATGAGCCCATACTGGTTGCCGGAGTTGCGTGCGGTGCGATGCTGCACAGAGGTGATGAGGCCCGCCACGGTCACGTGCTCGCCGTCACCGGCGACATCGCCGCCGAGCACCTCGGTGATTGTCGAACTGGCGTGTTTGGCGAGCTGCACCTCGAGGCCGGCGAGCGGATGGTCGGAGACGTAGAGTCCGAGCATCTCGCGCTCGAAGGCGAGCTTGTCGCGCTTCGACCACTCCGGACGATCCGGCACCTGCTCGGCCTCCGCCTCGAACTCGAAGATCCCCGCGAAGAGATCGACCTGCCCATTCGCCTCGTTGCGCTTGAGGCTCACCGCGGAGTCGATAGCATCCTCGTGGATCTCGAGCAGGGCCCGGCGCGTGGCACCGGTCTCGTCGAACGCCCCGGACTTGATGAGGGATTCGACAGTGCGCTTGTTCGCCACCTGGATCGGCACCTTGCGCAGGAAGTCGTGGAACGAGGTGAAGCGCCCCTTCTCCTCACGAGCCTGACGAATCAGGTCGACGACATTGAAGCCGACGTTGCGCACCGCTCCGAGCCCGAAGCGGATGTCGCCGCCGACCGCGGTGAAGTCCGCGAACGATTCGTTGACATCCGGGGCGAGCACCCTGATTCCCATGCGCCGGCACTCGAAGAGATAGAGCCCCAGCTTGTCCTTGGAATCGCCGACACTCGTAAGGAGTGCCGCCATGTACTCGGCGGGGTAATTCGCCTTGAGATAGGCCGTCCAGTAGCTGAGCACGCCATAGCCGGCGCTGTGCGCCTTATTGAAGGCGTAATCGGCGAAGGGCATGAGGGTGTCCCAGAGCACCTTGACGGCGTTCGCGCTGTAGCCGTTGTCGAGCATTCCCTTTTCGAAGTCGGCATACTGCTTGTCCAGTTCAGACTTCTTCTTCTTGCCCATGGCGCGGCGTAGGACGTCGGCCTGGCCGAGCGTGAATCCGGCGACCTTCTGAGCGACCGACATGACCTGCTCCTGGTACACGATCAGGCCGTAGGTGATGCCAAGGCTCTCCTTGAGCGGTTCCTCGAGTTCAGGATGGATGGCCTCGATCTTCTGCAGGCCATTCTTGCGTAGCGCGTAGTTGGTGTGCGAGTTCATGCCCATCGGGCCAGGGCGATAGAGGGCGATGACGGCCGAGATGTCTTCGAAACTCGTGGGCTTGAGCTGCTTGAGCAGCGAACGCATCGGCCCACCGTCCAACTGGAACACGCCGAGAGTGTCCCCGCGGGCGAGCAGGTCGTAAGTCTTCTGGTCGGCATCGAGGTCGAGGTCTTCGATGACCAACCTGGTGCCGGTGTTCTTTTCAATCATCCGCAGCGCGTCTTCGATGATGGTGAGGTTGCGCAACCCCAGAAAGTCCATCTTGATGAGGCCGAGCGACTCGAGAGGCGGCTGATCGAACTGGGTGATGATCGCGCCGTCGTCCTCGCGTTTCATGATCGGCAGCACGTCGAGCAGTGGTTCGGCCGACATGATCACGCCAGCCGCATGCACCCCCCACTGCCGTTTGAGATTCTCGATTCCGCGTGCGGTTTCGAAGACCTTTGCGGCCTCCTCGTCGCTGTCGAGCACCGCACGGAAGTCCGCGGCCTCCTTGTAGCGCGGCGCGTCCCTGTCCAGGATGTCGCCGAGCGAGATGTCCTTGCCCATGATCGCGGGCGGCATGGCCTTGGTGAGCTTCTCCCCCACCGCGTACGGCATTCCGAGCACGCGCGCGGAGTCCTTGAGTGCCTGCTTGGCCTTGATGGTTCCGTAGGTGACGATCTGCGCGACTCGGTCGTCGCCATACTTGTCGGTCACATAGCGGATGACCTCTGGACGCCGACGGTCGTCGAAATCGACATCGACATCGGGCATGGACACGCGCTCCGGGTTGAGGAAGCGCTCGAAGATCAGCCCGTGGGCGAGTGGGTCGAGCTCGGTGATCCCCATGGCGTAGGAGGCCATCGAGCCGGCGGCGGATCCACGCCCGGGTCCGACACGGATGCCCTGACTCTTCGCCCAGGAGATGAAGTCGGCCACGACCAGGAAGTATCCGGGGAAGCCCATCTGCTTGATGACGTCGACCTCGTACTGGGCCTGAGCGAGATGCGCCTGGGATGGCGCGTTATCGAAGCGACGCAGCATTCCCGCGTGCACCTCTTTCTCGAACCAGGTGGCCTCTGACTCCCCCTCCGGCACGGGAAAGCGCGGCATGAGGTCGCGGTGCTCGAAGCTGACCTCGCAGCGCTCGGCGATGAGCAGCGTGTTATCGCACGCCTCCGGATGATCGCGGAACAGATGTCGCATCTGGCTCGCCGACTTGAGGTAGAACTCGTCTGAGTCGAACTTGAAGCGATTGGGATCGTCGAGCGTCGACGCCGACTGCACGCAGAGCAACGCCGCGTGCGCCGTCGCATCGTGTGCGTGGGTGTAGTGCAGATCGTTGGAGGCGACGAGTGGCAGGTTCAGGTCTTTCGCCAGCCGCAGCAGATCCTCCATTGTGCGCCGCTCGATGTCGATGCCGTGGTCCATGACTTCGGCGAAAAAGTTGCCCTCCCCGAAGATGTCGCGGAACTCGGCTGCTGCCTTGCGCGCCTCGTCGTACTGGCCGAGACGTAGCCTCGTCTGCACCTCGCCGCCGACGCAACCGGTGGTCGCAATGATGCCCTTCGAATACCGGCTGAGCAGCTCACGATCCATGCGCGGCTTGAAGTAGAAACCTTCGATCGAGGCGAGCGACGACAGACGGAACAGATTGTGCATGCCCTCGTTGTTCTCCGAGAGCAGCGTCATGTGGGTATAGGAACCCGACCCGCCGACGTCGTCCTGCCCCTGGTGGTTTGCGCCCCACCTCACCCGGGTGCGATCCTGCCGCGCTGTGCCGGGAGTGATGTATGCCTCGGTGCCGATGATCGGCTTCACGCCAGCCGCCGTGGCCTGCTTCCAGAAATCGTAGGCCCCGAACATGTTGCCATGGTCGGTCATCGCGATGGCGGGCATTCCCTCGTCGGCCGCAGCCTTCATCAGGGGGCCGACACGGGCTGCACCATCCAACATCGAGTACTCGCTGTGCACGTGCAGGTGCACGAAAGAATCACTACTGGATGGCACAACTTCTCCGACTAGCCGAGGGTGTCATCCAAGGATAAGCCCGGGTCAGTCCGAGCGGAGCACGTCGAGCGCGTGTTGCAGGTCGGCCGGGTAAACGCTACTGAAAAGCACGGGCTCGCCGGTTCCCGGATGCCGGAATCCCAACTGCATGGCGTGCAGCCACTGCCTGCTGAGCCCCAGTCTGGCCGAGATGGTCGGATCGGCGCCGTACATGGAATCCCCAACACACGGATGCCGCTGGGCGGCCATGTGCACGCGGATTTGGTGCGTGCGGCCCGTTTCCAAGTGGATCTCGAGCAGGGACGCGCTTGGAAAGGCCTCGAGGGTTTCGTAGTGCGTGACGGAGTGCTTGCCGTCGGACGTCACCGCGAACTTCCAGTTCGAGCTGGGATGCCGTCCGATCGGCGCGTCGATGGTGCCAGACAGCGGATCGGGATGGCCCTGCACGACGGCGTGGTAGATCTTCTCGACCTCGCGGTCGTGGAACTGCCGCTTGAGTTCGGTGTAGGCCCGCTCGCTCTTGGCCACGACCATGAGGCCGCTGGTGCCGGCGTCGAGACGGTGGACGATGCCGGCACGCTCTGCGGCACCGGAGGTCGAGATGCGGAATCCCGCGCCGGCGAGCGCACCGAGGACGGTCGGACCCGTCCAGCCGACCGAGGGATGCGCGGCGACACCGACGGGTTTGTCGACCACGACGATGTCCTCGTCGTCGTACACTATGCGCAGGTCGGGCACAACGATGGGCTCGATGCTCGGCGCAACCTTCGGCTCCCACGAAATCTCGAGCCAGCTCTCGGCACGCAGTCGATCAGACTTCCCGAGCACAACACCATCGGCGCTCACTCCCCCGGACCCGGCGACTTCCGCCGCGAAACTCCGCGAGAATCCGAGGAGCTTGGCGAGAGCGGCGTCAACGCGCTCCCCGGCGAGACCGTCGGGGACGGGCAGGCTGCGAGTTTCCACGCGGCGCCTACTTGCCGTCTGCAGGGACTTCGACGGGGACGCCCTGGCCGTCTCCAGCATCCGAATCGGTCGGCCGCTTGTGTGCGCGCCGGCCGTCAAGGCCAACGCCCCGCACCGTCAGGATGACGAAGAGCCCCATGCTCGCGACGATGAATGAATCGGCAACGTTGAAAATGGCGGGAAAACCGGCGACCTGAATGAAGTCGACCACGTGGCCGACGCCGAAGCCGGGCTCCCTGAACAGCCGATCGGTGAGATTTCCCGTCGTTCCCCCCAGCAGCATCCCGAACAGCACCGCCCAGCCGACCGAACGGATGCGGCGCGCGAAGCCGATGATGAAGACCGTGACCGCGGATGCCGCTATCGAGAAGACCCAGGTGGACCCGCTCGCAATGGAGAAGGCAGCACCCGAGTTCTTCACGAAATGAAACTGCAGGATGGTCCCGAAGATGCCGACCGCCTGGCCCTCGGTCATGGTGCTGACGATCAGGAACTTTGCGACCTGATCGATCCCGTAGACGGCCAGCGCGACGAGGGCCAGCGCGATGAGCGCCCTGACGCTGACCTTGGCGCGAGCCTTCGCCTGCGGCTCAGTTGCCGCCAAAACCCTGATAGCTGACTGGAGGCGGCGTCTGGACGGCGTCGAAACCTCCGGCCGGAGTCGACGCCGCGGTGCTCGTCGCCAACTCGCTTTCGTCGAGTTCGCGCAACTGACCCTCGATGTACCCCTTCAGTTTCTGGCGGTACTCGCGCTCGAAGGTACGAAGCTCCTCGATGCGGCCCTCCAGGGAGGCACGCTGCTGCTCGAGGGCGGCGATCTTGGCGCGTTCCGTCTCTTCAGCTTCGCCGACGACGCGGGCCGCAGTGGCGTGGCCCTCGGCGATCAGTGCGTCGCGCTTCTCGATGCCCTCGCGCACGTGCTCCTCATGGAGCTTGCGGGCGAGTTGCAGCAGATTGTTGGTGTTGCCGGAGTCCAGTGCGTTCTGGTCCGTCGAGGCCGAGTAGGTCGGAGCTGCCGCCGCGGGTGGAACAGCGACCACCGGTGGAGTGGCGAACGGCGGCTGGCTGGCCCCGGCGGCCGATTCATCCGACGTGCTGCGCTGCAGCTCATTGATGCGTGATTCGCTGGCGACGAGGCGCTGTCTGAGCTCCTCGTTCTCCTGGTTGAGGCGGCGAAGTTCGACGACGACTTCGTCGAGGAAGTCATCGACCTCGTCCTGGTCGTAACCCTCGCGAAATTTGGTCGGCTGGAATCGCTTGTTGACTACGTCTTCAGGCGTAAGGGCCATGGGTGTCACCTCGAAAAACTCTCTGATACGGCGCTAGTAACGGTTAGCTAACGCTAGCAAACTACCGGGTCCAGGGGGGCGTGAACTCGCGTGGTAGTCAACCACTGCCCCAAGAGTACACAGGTGCCTTCAATACCTCAGCAATGTGATGGAGATCACCATCACGAATACCTCAGCACGAACGTGATGTAGATCAGGATCACGTCGAGCAGCATCACAACGCTCCAGGCAAAGTCGAGCGCAACTCCGCCCGCACGAACGGGCGGAATGAGTCTGCGCACCAAACGCAGCGGCGGGTCGGTCAGCGAAAACACCAGTTCCGCGACCACCATTGCGAAGCCCTTTGGACGCCAGTTCCGCGCAAAAGTACGTGCCAAGTCCAGGATGAACCGAGCCCAGAGCACGAAGAAATAGAGCAGGAAGAAGAAATAGGCAATCGTCGCGATGACGTTGAGAATCACCACGTAATACTCAACCTGCCCGCGAAAAAGTTAGGACTGCGCGAAGAACGAAGCGTCCACATCGGGCTCGGCCTCTGCCTGGTCGCCGCTGACTGCGACGTGGGCCGGTGAGAGCAGGAAGACTTTGTTGGTGACACGCTCGATCTTCCCATAAAGACCCTGCGAGAGTCCGCTAGCAAAGTCGACGAGTCGACGTGCCTCTGGCTCGCTCATCTGGGAGAGATTGATGATGACCGGGATGCCGTCGCGGAAACTCTCGGCGATGACCTGGGCATCCTTATATTGACGTGGGTGCACGGTGAGGATCTCGTTCATGTCCGCTGGCGCAGCATTCCTTTGACTGGGGACCCGGCGAAGGGGGGTGACTGGCGCACGATTGCCGGCCGGCTGTGGCACGTGCTGCGCAATCGGCGCGGCGGGCGCGGCCGGTGCGGCATCCTCGTACTCGAACTCCTCATCTGCCAGGCCTAGATAAACCATGGTCTTACGCAGCGGGTTAGCCATTTCGTGCCTCCTGTGGTGTGTCTCAATCAGATTAACCGGCGGCCGGCCGGTTTCCCGTGATTGCCGTACCAATCCGCAGGTGTGTCGCACCCTCGAGAATCGCCTCGCGGTAGTCGCCGGACATTCCCGCGGAGATGAACCGAGCGGTCGGGGCGATTCTCATCACCAGATCGGATGCCGCGCGCACACGCGCGAAGGCGGCGCGAGGGTCATCGTCGACCGGCGCGACCGCCATCACGCCGAGCAACGAGAGGCCCGGTGTCGACAGGACGCGTTCGGTGAGCCGCTCGAGTTCGGCATCGCGGACCCCGCCCCGCGCATCGTCGTCCGTGAGATTGAGCTGCACGAAACAATCGATCGAGACCGCGTTCGAGGCAAGTGCATCGACGACGGAGGCACGGTCGAGTGAGTGGATGACGCGAGCATAGGAGCGCACCTGGCGCGCCTTCTTGCTCTGCAACTGTCCGATGAAATGCCAGATCAGGTCGAGATCGCGGAGCTCGGCCGCCTTCGTCTGTGCCTCCTGGTGGCGGTTCTCGCCGAAGTCGCGCACCCCGAGTCGGTGCAGTTCGCGCACGAGCTGCGCGGGATGGAATTTCGTCACCACGATCGTCGTGATCGCTCGCGGGTCCCTTCCCGCCTGCCGCGCCGCATCCGCAATTCCCGAACGCACGGCATCGAGACGATCCCGCAGTAGCTCGATGTCCGTCATGTAGTGCGCACTATTTCAGGAAATCTGGCACGTCCAGGTCGTCGTCACCGTCGTCGAAGACCGGATCCTTCGGTGCGCTGGGGAGCTCGGGCTCGGCAGACCAGTTCGGCACCGACTCTTCCGTCTCCACCTGTTCACCAACCGCGATCGCTTCGGCAGGAACCAATGCGTCGACGAAGTTCGAGCGATGGCCGGCCTTCTTGACGACCGGCTCCCCGCCGTCGAAGCCAGCGGCGATGACTGTGACGCGCACCTCGTCGCCGAGGGTGTCATCGATGACGGCACCGAAAATGATGTTGGCCTCCGGATGGACGGCCTCCTGAACGAGACGCGCCGCGTCGTTGATCTCGAAGATGCCGAGGTTGGACCCGCCCTGGATCGAGAGGAGCACGCCGTGAGCGCCATCGATGCTGGCCTCCAGCAGCGGAGACGCGACCGCGAGTTCCGCCGCCTTGATGGCACGGTCGGCGCCTCGCGACGAGCCGATGCCCATGAGCGCGGAGCCCGCACCCTGCATGACCGACTTCACGTCGGCGAAGTCCAGGTTGATCAGGCCCGGCGTGGTGATGAGATCGGTGATGCCCTGGACACCGGCAAGCAGTACCTGGTCGGCGGTCGCGAAGGCCTCGAGGAAGCTGATACCGCGATCGCTGATCTCGAGCAGTCGGTCGTTCGGTACGACGATGAGGGTGTCGACCTCGCTCTTGAGCGCCGAGATGCCGACATCGGCCTGGGCGGCGCGACGCTTTCCTTCGAAGCCGAACGGGCGCGTGACGACGCCGATGGTGAGCGCACCGATCGACTTAGCGATGCGGGCGACGACGGGGGCGCCACCGGTACCGGTGCCGCCGCCCTCGCCGGCGGTGACGAAGACCATGTCGGCCCCCGCGAGGGCCTCCTCGATCTCTTCGGCGTGGTCCTCTGCGGCGCGACGTCCCACCTCGGGGTCGGCGCCTGCACCGAGTCCGCGGGTGATCTCGCGACCGACGTCGAGCTTGACGTCGGCATCGCTCATGAGAAGTGCCTGAGCATCAGTGTTGATCGCAATGAACTCGACGCCGCGAAGCCCGAGCTCGATCATCCGATTGACGGCGTTGACGCCGCCGCCGCCTATGCCGACGACCTTGATCACGGCTAGGTAGTTCTGGTTTGATGTCACGTCCGGCCTCCGCTAGAAACTTTCAACCTCTACCTGAAGCTTAAAGTTATGCTCAGTATAGGTTTCTTGATTCGAAGTTAGGCGCGCAAGGTACACGGGGGCGTCAGGCTGTCCCGCGTGTCGGAAACGGCCCCTCGGATTCGCCGGCGGTGACGAGAAATCGGCGGTGTGATCAGCCTGCGCCGACCACCGGGGTGTTCGGCGCGGAGACGTCATACTTGACCACGGCGTTGGGGCTCTGTGTCGCGATGAGAGCAACGAGCACCCTCGCCTTGAGCACGGAGTTCTCTGCACTCCCCCAGATGACGGACTGGCCCGCGCCGGTGAGCACCAGAGTCACGTCGTCAGTGGTCTGCGCCGTGACCGTGTCGACACGCTTGAGAACCTCGGCCGGCAGAGCCAGGAGCACAGCCACGGCGGCCGTGAAGCCAGGACTCTTCGTCGACTGGGTGCCGAGCTGGATGAGAGGAAAACCCGCGGGACGGTTGGCAGCGGCCTCGATCTCGACGCCCGCTGGGTCGACCACAGTGAATCCCTTGCTCGTCGCGATCGTCCCGATCGGCACCCGCTCCGCGACCCGGATGATGAGCGTGTCGGGCGGCGCGATCTCGGTGACGTAGCTGCGGATGAGCGGGAACTTCGAGAGTTCGCTCTTGATCCGGCCGAAATCGACGGTGGCGAGCGGCTTGCCCAGCTGGTCCTTGACCGCGGCCCGCACACTCGCGGCATCGATGCGAGACGCGCCCTCGACGGTAATCGTCTTGAGCGAGAGCAGCGGCGAATAGACGGCGCCCGTGACCAGCGCACCGGTGAGAACGAGACTCAGGATGCTCACCAGGGCCGTGATCCTTCGCCGACGGGAACGACGGGTGAACCTCTTGACCTCATTACGCTCGTATCTCCGACGCGAGCTGGCAGCCTTCTTCGCTTCGCGGTCCGCGACCGGTGCTCGGGTGGCCGCCTGGGTCGCCTTCGCCGCCGTAACGACCTTCTCGGCTTTTGGCGTGCGGGCGGGCGTCGGCCGTGGTGGACGCGCGGATGTGGTCGGCTGCCGCTCCGGCTTGTCCGCGGCCGATCGGTCGAACCCCTCTGGACGTTTCATGCGCTTAGGCCGTTTCCGAAGCGTACGGTTCTCGGCCCGCTTCGAGCGCGGCGAGCAACTGCGGGATGAGCTGATAGACGTCGCCGCCGCCCATGGGAATCAGAAAGTCCCCGGAACGGGCGATCGACACCGCATAGTCCACCGCGTCCGCCCATTGCGCGAAGTAAGCCACCTTGGAGGGATCGCCGAATCTCTCGCTGATGAGCTCCCCCGTGACGCCGGGTTCTGGATCCTGCCGCGCACCGTAGATCGGCACGATGATGGTGTGATCGGCGAGGGATTCGAAGGTTGCCGCGAATTCTGCCGCCATCTGGCGCGTGCGCGAGTAGAGGTGTGGCTGGAATATCGGGATGAGTCGACCGGCGCCGACGACGCCTCGCGCGCCCGTCAGCGCCGCGCGGATCTCGGTCGGGTGATGGGCGAAATCATCGTAGACCCGCACCCCGCGCACCTCGCCGCGTAGTTCGAACCGGCGCTCCGTACCCTCGAAACGGGCGATCGCGTCGAGCGCGGCCTGGGGCTCGTATCCGAGAGCGACCAGAACGCCGAAGGCGCCAGCGGCATTGATGGCGTTATGAAGCCCGGCGACCCGCAAGGTGCTGCTGTAGTCCGCGCCGCGATAGGCCAGCGAAAATGACACCGTCGCCGCGCTCACCACGGAGTGCAGCCGCACGTCCGCATCCGGATGCTGTCCAAAGGTGGTGACCGTCCGGTCTGCAAGGCGGGTGGTCACCGCGACCGCCCGCGGATCGTCACTCGAGATGACGATGCGTTCCCGTGCCGCGCGGGCGAAGGTGACGAAGGCCTCCTCGAAGGCCTCCTCCGATCCGTAGTGGTCGAGATGATCGGGATCGACATTGGTCACGAGCGAGATGGCCGTGTCGTAGAGCAGGAACGAGCCGTCCGATTCGTCGGCCTCCACCACGAAGACTTCGCCACCCCCGGAGCCGGCGCTCACACCGATGGAGCGGATGACTCCCCCGTTGACGAAGCTAGGATCGCCGCCCAGCTCGAGCATCGCGGTGACGATCATCGCCGTCGACGTGGTCTTTCCGTGAGCGCCCGCCACCGCCACGACACGATGGTTCCTCGTCAGCCAGGCAAGTGCCTGGGCGCGATGGACGATGGGAAGCCCCCGCTCGCGGGCGGCACGGTATTCCGGGTTGTCCTCGGCGATGGCACCCGTCACCACGAGAGTGTCCGCGCCCGCCACGTTCTCGGAGGCATGCCCGATCGCGACCGGGACCCCGCGCGCCCGCAGCGCCTCGACAATTTCGGTGGCGCGGATGTCCGACCCGGTGACCGGAAGCCCCGCGGTCACGAAGAGATGGGCGATGCCGCTCATGCCTGCCCCGCCGATTCCGACGAAGTGGACGGTCCCGAGCTGCTCAGGAACGGCCTGGGAGAAATCGGACTTGATCATTGGGACGAATTTACCGTGCCGCGAATGGCATCCGTGACGAGCTCGACCATGCGATCCGCGCCATCCAAGACGCCGATCGCACGGGCGCGCGCCGCCATGTCGGCGATGAGCGCGCGGTCCTGGAGGAGCGGAACGAGATCGCGGGCAACCCACTCGGGGGTAAAGGCCGCATTGTCGACGATGAGCGCTCCGCCGGCCTGGACGACGTCCTGGGCATTCAAACGCTGTTCACCGTTGCCGATGGATAGCGGCACGTAAACGGCCGGCAGGCCGAGCGCGCTGAACTCGCTGACCGTTGCCGCACCGGCACGGGCGACAGCGAGGTCGGCGGCGGCGATGGCGAGGTCCATGCGATCGCAGTACGGCATGAGGTGATAGTCCGCGAGCTCCGTCGACGTGAGTTCCGAGCGCTCGCCGGTCACGTGCAGGATCTGCCAGCCGGCGCCGAGAATGCTGGCCGCCGCCGCATAGACAGTGTCATTGATGCGCTTCGCACCCTGTGATCCACCGGTGACCAGCAGCGTCAGCTTGCGCGGGTCGAGCGCGAAATAGTCGATGGCGACCCGACGTGCTGCGGCACGATCGAGCGATTCGATCTCCCGGCGGAGCGGCATACCGACCAAACGGGCATGCGGCAGCCTGGCGGACCGGAATGCGACACCGACGTATCTCGTCAGCCGGGCGCCGAGACGATTGGCGATTCCTGGTTTCGCGTTCGCCTCGTGTATCGCGATCGCGATCCCCTCCCGGCGGGCCGCGAGGTAGGCGGGCGCGGACACATAGCCTCCGAAGCCGACGACGATATCGATGCCGTGGTCCCGGATGAGCGCCTGGATCGTCGCGATCAACTGTCTGAACCGGCCGGGAAACCGTAGCGCGGCCGCATTCGGGCGGCGAGGGAATGGCAGGCGTGCGACGACGAGAAGCTCATACCCCCGCGCGGGGACGAGGCGGGATTCGAGCCCCTCTGCGGTGCCGAGCACCAGGACCTTCGCATCGGGCTCGCGGTCCATGATGCGATCTGCCACGGCGAGCAGCGGATTCACGTGGCCAGCGGTGCCGCCGCCGGCCAGGAGATAACTGGTCACCTCTGACGACCGGCCGGGGGCATGGAAAGCGCCGGCTCGGGTGAATGCCGGGCGAAGGACAGGGCGATCCCGATCGCGATCATGGTGGTGACCAGGGCCGATCCACCGGCCGAGATGAGGGGTAGCGGAACCCCGAGGACCGGCAAGATGCCGAGGACCACCGCGATATTGACGAATGCCTGACCGATGATCCACACCATGACCGCGCTCACAGTGATTTTGGCGAATGGATCGGTGTTGGCACGGATAATCCGCACGAAGGCGATGGCGAGCACGATGAACAGGACCAGAACGAGAATCGCGCCGAGCAGTCCGAGTTCTTCACCGATGATGGCGAAGATGAAGTCGTTGTCGGCCTCGGGAAGCCACGACCACTTCGCCGTGGAATTGCCGAGGCCGACGCCGAAGAACCCGCCGGACGCGAGCGCCCACCAGCCCTGGACGCTCTGCCAGCACACGCCGCCGTAGTCGTTGGCGGAGGCACAGCCACTCAGGTAGGCGTCGATGCGATTGGATCGGGAACTGGTGGCCAACGACAGCATCGCGGCGGCGACGCCGACGACGAGGATCGGCACGGCGAGGAAACGCAGCTTCACCCCGGCGAAGAACACCGCGCCGAGGATGATGGCGAGAAGAATGATCGATGTGCCGAGATCGCCGCCGAGGACGACGAAACCGACGGCCGCGGCCGCGACCGGAACCAGTGGCACGACCAGTTCCCGCCAGTCATCCATCACCGACTGTTTCCTGGCGAGGATGTAGCCCAACCACACAACGAGGCCGAGCTTGACGAGTTCAGAGGGCTGGCCGCTGAACGGACCGAGGATGATCCAGTTCTTGTTACCGCCGTGTTGCACGCCGAGCGGTGTCGCGACGACCAGCATCTGCAGAACGATCGCGATGACGAGGAAGGTTCCCGCCCAACGCTTCCAGAAACGCGCCCTCATCCGCGCCGCGATGAGCATAAGCGGGATGCCGAGGACGGCGAACAGTACCTGGCGGACGAAACCGTTGAAGAAGTCACCGCTGGTTATGAAGGATTCGACGGATGAGGAGGACAACACCATGATGAGGCCGAAGACCACGAGGAAAAGCGTCGCACCGAGCAGGAGGAAGTAGTTGCCGGTCTCCGCCGCGAAAATCCGCTTGACAGCGACGACCGCAGCCGGCGGCCGACGTTGCGGCTCTGCCTGCGCATCCGGTGCTTGCCGCCCGCCCTGCTGAGGCCTCCCCGCTGGCCTAGTGCTCGCTCTCGGGCGCGGAAGGCTTGTCGTCATCCGCACTCTCTCCCAACATCTCGTATACGGCGGTCGCGAAGCGATTGCCCCGGTCCGCATAGTCGGCGAACTGATCCATCGAAGCCGCCGCCGGGGCGAGCAGCACAGTGTCGCCGCTCCGCGCAACCCCCGCCGACCACCTCACGGCCATCGGCATCACCTCTTTAGTGTCGGCCGTCGAGACCTCGAACAGCGGCAGTTCCGGCGCGTGTCGTCCGAAAGCTTCAACCAGGAGTTGACGGTCGAGTCCGATGATGACGACCCCGCGCAGGCGGGAGACATTGGCGGCGACCAGCCCGTTCACATCGACGCCCTTGAGCAGACCGCCAACCACCCAGATGACCGAGTCGAACGAGGAGAGCGAGGCCTGTGCGGCGTGCGGATTCGTCGCTTTCGAGTCGTCGACCCATCGCACCCCGTCGCGTTCGGCGACGGTCTCGGTGCGATGGTGACCGATCCGGAAGGCTCGCAGCGCCGAGCGGATGCCCGCCGGCTCGATCCCGAACGATCGCGCGATGGCGGCTGCCGCCAGCACATTCGCGATCATGTGCGGCGAACCGAGGCCGATGCCGACCAATTCGTCGACGGTCGCGAGTTCGATAGCGGCGCGCTGACGATCGTCGAGGAAGGCGCGGTCCACCAGTATCCCGTCGACGAGGCCGACGTCGCTGGGACCGGGTGTTCCCCGGCCGAAGCCGATGGCGCGACATCCCTCGACCACATCGGCTTCCTCTACCATCTCGCGGGTCGCCTCGTCCTCGAGGTTATAGATGCACGCGACCTTCGCATTCCGATAGACCTTGGCCTTGGCGGCGCGGTAGGCCGCCGCGGAGCCATGCCAGTCAATGTGGTCGTCGGCGACGTTGAGGCAGGTCGCCGACCAGGCCGACATGCTGTCGAGGTAGTGCAGCTGGAAACTGGAGAGCTCGACGACGAGCACATCGAAGCCGAGCGGATCGCGGATCGCGTCGAGCACGGGAACACCGACGTTTCCGCAGGCGATCACGCGCTTGCCACCCGCCGCGACCATCGAGGCGGCGAGCGTCACGGTGGTGGTCTTGCCGTTCGTGCCGGTAACGGCGAGCCATTCGGCGGGCGACCCGACCTTGTCCCGCAGGCGCCAGGCGAGTTCCACATCGCCCCAGACCGGAACGCCTCGTGAGGCCGCCCAGGCGACCAGTGGATGGCTCGGAGCGAAGCCCGGCGACGCGATGACGAGTTCCGGCCCGAAGGCGGCCAGCTCGGCCTCGAGTTCATCGAGCACGAGCCGTACGCCGATCACCTCGAGCAGGTCCGCGGTCTCGTCGTCAGCGCGGTCGGCGAGCACGAGCAGTTCCCCGCCGAGCTCTGCGAGAGTGTCGGCAACGGAGAAGCCGGTGACGCCGAGGCCGAGGACCGCGACCCTTAGACCGGACCAATCCGCGTGCCAGCTGCGCAGATCCGTCACCTCTTTGGCGCTTCTCACCGCAGCCTCGTGACCCACTCGAGGTAGAAGATACCCACTCCGAAGGCGACGAACAGACCGGAGATGACCCAGAACCGCACGACGATCGTGATCTCCGCCCAGCCCTTCATCTCGAAGTGGTGGTGCAGCGGGCTCGCGCGCCAGATGCGCTTACCGTGGGTCGCCTTGAAGTAGACGCGCTGAACGACGACCTGCCCGGTGATGACGAGGAAAAGACCGCCGATGATCACGAGCAGCAGTTCCGTACGGGACAGGATGGCGAGGGCGGCGAGGGCGCCGCCGAGCCCGAACGAGCCCGTGTCGCCCATGGTGATCTGGGCCGGAGAGGTGTTCCACCAGAGGAAACCGATGAGTGCGCCCACGATCGAGGCGGCGACCACGGCGAGGTCGAGCGGACGGGAGACGTTGTAGCAGGCGTTCTGATTCGCGTTGGGAATGGTCGGCAGGACACAGGACTGGATCGACTGCCAGAAGCCGATGAAGATGTACGACCCGATCGCAAAGATCGACGCCCCCGCCGCGAGCCCGTCGAGGCCGTCGGTCAGGTTGACCGCGTTGGACACCGCCGTGGTGATGAGCGTCACCCACACGACGAAGACGATGATGCCGGCGGTCCCACCGAACAGCACGACGAAGTTGAGATTGAGGTCGCGCACGAAAGACATCGCGGTGGAGGCAGGGCTGCGGCCGTTCGCATCCCGATAGGTCAGGGCGACGACAGCGAAGGCGATCGTCACGATCACGGTACCGAGGATCTTGTACCAGCCGGCCAGCCCGAGGCTGTTCTGCCGCTTGACCTTGAGGAAGTCGTCGATGAACCCGATGAGACCGAGCCCCGCCATCATGGCGAGCACCAGCATCCCCGAGCCGGAGACTGAGTCCTGTCCGACGAGGTGTCCGACGAAATAGCCGATGATGGCCGCCGAGATGAAGACGATACCGCCCATGGAGGGGGTGCCGCGCTTCATGACGTGAGCGGTCGGCGTATCCGCGCGGAAGAACTGGCCGAGATTGAGCCTGCGGAAGGCCTTCGCGAACAGCGGGGTGAGGAACAGCGTGAAGATCATCGAGATCCCGCCGGCGACCAGCAGCGCGATCACGCCGTCACCTCGCCGAGCCGGTCGCCCAGAAAACGCAGATTCGCCGATTTCGACGACTTCACGAGCACGACATCGCCGTCTCGCAGGTCTTCACGTACAAGATCGTATGCCTCGTCCGCGGTCTCGACGAGAATGGACTCACCGTCCCACGATCCCTCCAGGCCGGCCGCGTTGTGGATGTGACGGGCGCCATGGCCGACCACCACGAGCTTCTGGATATTGAGGCGCACGACAAGGCGGCCGATGCGATCGTGCTCCTCGTTCGCGTATTCGCCGAGCGCGGTCATCTCGCCGAGGATCGCGACGGAGCGCTGCCCCGGTTCGACGATCTGGGCAAGGGTCTTGAGGGCGGCGGCCATCGAGTCGGGACTCGCGTTGTACGCGTCGTTGATCACGACCACGCCGTCCATGCGAGGCAGCACCTCCATGCGCCAGCGTTCCGCGCGCGGCACGGACTCGATCGCCGCGATGGCCTCGTCGAGGGGCACCGCGAGCTCGTTCGCCACCGCCAGCGTCGCGAGCGCGTTCATCACGTGGTGCTCACCGAGGATCCGTAGCCTGACTGGGCGGTGCACGTCGCCGATCGAGAGGGTGAACGAGGTACCGGATGCTGTGGCTCGCAGATCGTCCGCGCGAACGTCGGCCCGCGCATCCAGACCGAACCAGACGGGACGGGCCGCCGTTTGCTCCGCCATCGCCGCGACCCGCTCGTCATCGATGTTGAGGACAGCGACGGCGCTGGCCGGCAGCTGCGTCACGATCTCGGATTTCGCACGCTGCGTGACCTCGATGCCGCCGAACTCGCCGGCATGGGCGAGCCCCACCTTGAGCACGACGGAGATATCGGGCATCGCGATCGCGACGGTGCGGGCGATGTCGCCAATCCCGCTCGCCCCCATCTCGATGACCAGGAACCTCGTGCCGTGATCGACCGAGAGCATCGACAACGGCGCGCCGACCTGATTGTTGAACGAACCGGGCGGAGCCACCGTCGGTCCCTGGCTCGACAGCACAGCGCGCAGCAGGTTCTTCGTGGTGGTCTTGCCGTTCGATCCGGTGATGCCGACGATCCGCAGTGCACCCGCGGAACGGACGGCGGCCACGACATGCCGGGCAAGTGCCGCGAGAGCCTCGAGAGCGTCTCCGACGACGACCTGGGGAACCGGCAGATCGATGGCACGTTCCACGACCAGCAACGCCGCCCCGTTCTCGACGGCCGGCCCGGCGAAGAGGTGCCCGTCGGT
>JAODMH010000168.1 GCA_025465035.1 Microbacteriaceae bacterium
TTCTTGCCGACGAGGATGTCATCGCCGACCTGAACGGAGTTGGGGGAGACGAGGCGACCGGCGCCCTCGATGACGGTGATGCCACGAGCCTTGATGAGGCCTTGCAGGCCCTTGTACTTGCTCGAGACGATGCCTTCGCGGTACGACGTGACAGCGGCGATGTCGATGCCGCCAAAGGTGGAGGTCACGCCGTATTTGGCGGACTCGCGGGTCACATCGGCCACCTCGGCGGAGTGGAGGAGGGCCTTGGTTGGAATACAACCGACATGGAGACAGGTGCCGCCCAGTTTTCCCTTTTCGACCAGGGCCACGGAGAATCCCAGTTGGCTCGCACGCAGGGCCGCGGCGTATCCGCCACTTCCTGCTCCGAGGATCACAATGTCAAAGTTCTGTTCCGACACCCAGCGGCTCCTTTGGTTCTCAGGATTCAGTGCGTTTGTCCCGCCAGCGTGGTCGGCGGCAGACTGCAGAGGCTCGATTTTTTCCAGCCACAAAGACCTTACTACGCATGGGAAATGTCCTCGGCCAGAGCGATGAGGCTTCGCACCGCCACACCGCTCGGTCCCTTGCCGGTGAAGCCGTATCCCGAACCTGTGTTGTTCGCGGAACCGGCGATGTCGAGATGCGCCCACGGGATCTTGCCGGTGCCGGGGGCCCGCCGAGAGCCAACGAACTCCTGCAGGAAGACGCCGGCGAGTAGCATCCCGCCGGCGGTGTTGCCGATCTTCGCGTTGGCGATGTCGGCCACGTCGGAGTTCAACTGCGCGCGGAGTTCTCCGGGCAGCGGCATGGGCCAGAACAGCTCGCCCTCCGCTGTGGCGACGGAGACCACCCTGCCGACGAGATCCTCGTCACCCATCACACCGGAGTACCGGTCGCCGAGGGCCACCCTGGCCGCCCCGGTGAGCGTCGCGACGTCGACGATGGCATCCGGATACTCCTCGCTGGCCGCGACGAGACCGTCCGCCATCACGAGCCTGCCCTCCGCGTCGGTGTTCAGGACCTCCACTGTCTTGCCGCCGCGGATGCGGAGGACGTCGTTCGGCCTGGTCGCCGATCCGCCTGGCATGTTCTCCGCGATGCAGAGCCAGGCGGTCAGCCGGATGTTCAGGCCGAGCTCGGCGGCCGCGAAGACGACGGCCATGACCGTTGCTGCACCGGTCATGTCGTACTTCATTCCGACCATGGATGGCCCGGGCTTGAGCGACAGACCGCCGGTGTCGAAGGTGATGCCCTTGCCGACGAACGCGAGGTGTTGCGTGGCCCCCGCCGGCGAGTAGCCGATCTTGACGAGACGTGGCCCGCGAGCCGAGCCGGCGCCGACCCCGAGGATGCCGCCGAAGCCCCCGGCCTCGAGTGCCGCCTCGTCCAGCACCTCGACGGTGACGGGAAGGTCAGCGGCGGAGGCGAGCACAGCATCGGCGAATGACTCCGGGTAGAGGTCGGAGGGCGGCGCGTTGACCAGGTCCCGCACGCGATGGATGGCGGCGGCCACGATTGCGGCGCGCGAGACGGCGGCATCCGACGCGACCGACGAGACGACCGAGATCGTCGAGGCAGGCAGCTTGGTCGCCTCGAGGGACGACGACCGATATTCGGTGTAGGAGTATGCCCCGATCGCGGCACCCTCGAGCACGGCAAGCAGCTCGCTCTGCCCGCTCGTCGGCAGTGCGAGTGCGATGGAGTCCACCCCGGTGATCCGTCGAGCCGCGGTACCGGCCGCATAGCGCAGGGAGTCCGCCGTGACCGGCGCAGAGCCGAGACCGACCAGCGCGATGCTGACCGCCGCGATGTCGCTCGCGGGCAGGCGGACGATCTCATCTCTGCCGCCGGTGACACCGATCGTCGGAAGGGCCGAGCGGAGCCCATCGAAGGCGGGGTCGTCCGTGTACAGCGTCGGACCATCATCCGAGGATCCCACCCCGAGCACCAGCACATCGGCGGAGACGGTGGTGAGGGAATCGGTGCTGATGGTCATGGTCGGGACTGTCATGCCGCCATCGTATCGGCCGGCATTTGCGCCCTTCTGTGCGTCATGGCCGTTGTGTTCGCTCACGGCATGAAGGCAGGATGTCCGATCGGGGGCTCGGCCGCGAGGGCCGTGATTAGAGTTAAGGCATGCAAGATCCAGAGGGCCTCTACGAGTTGAACCCGGACGTCACCGACGTGCCGGAAGGCCTCCATCTGATCGCGGGACTCACCGGATTTGCCGACGCCGGCTCGGCGGTGACCCAGCTCAGCGAGTACCTGGTCGACACCCTCGACCAGCGCGTCGTTGCCACCTTCGACACCGATATCCTGCTCGACTATCGCGCCCGTCGTCCCACGATCTACTTCGACCAGGACCACCTGAGCGACTACCGACCGCCTCGGCTGGCGCTCTACCTCGCGACCGACGAAATCGGGCAGCCCTTCCTCTTTCTCACCGGCTTCGAGCCGGATTTCCAGTGGGAGCGGTTCAGCGCAGCGGTGCTCGGCCTCATCGCCAAGTACAGGGTGAAGACAACGACCTGGGTCCACGCCATCCCGATGCCGACCCCGCATACGCGCCCCATCGGCGTCACCGTCAGCGGAAACCGCGTCGAACTCATCGATGCCATGTCGATCTGGAAGCCGAACACCCAGGTTCCGGCCAACGCCCTTCACCTCGTCGAGTATCGGTTGCAGCAGATGGGCCATCCAACCGTCGGCTTCGTTCTGCTGATCCCGCATTACCTCGCCGATACGGAGTATCCGGATGCCGCGGTGAAGGCCCTGGAAAGCATCGGTGCCGCCACGGGGCTCATCTTCCCCTCCGATCACTTCCGCGATGAGGGGCGCGAGTTCCTCGCCAAGATCGACAGCCAGGTCGAGACCAACCCGGAGCTCGCACGCCTGGTCGGTGCCCTCGAAGAACGCCACGACTCCTACATGGCAGGTAATCCGCTTCGTTCGCAGCTGACCGACGAGGACGGCGAGCTGCCGTCCGCCGACGAGATCGCCGCGGAGTTGGAGAACTTCCTGGCCATCCGCCGCAACGGCGAGGACGAGCCGCCGACGCTGCTGTAGGCGTCCATCGTCCCGGCGATACAGTGAGGTAGTGAACTCTCGGCGCTCCTGGCTCATCTGGGGCGTCGCGGTTCTCGCGTACATCGCGGCAGTCCTCCAGCGCAGTTCTCTGGGCGTGTCCGGGGTCGAAGCCGCCCATCGCTTCACCGTCTCGGCGTCGCTGCTGTCGAGTCTCGCGGTCGTACAACTCGTGGTTTATGCGGCGCTCCAGATTCCCGTCGGAGTGGTTCTCGATCGCGTCGGACCCAAGGTACTGATCAGCCTCGGTGCTCTGCTCATGGTCGGTGGCCAGGTTGTCCTCGCCGCGGCGCCGACCATCGGGGTGGCGATCATCGGGCGCATTCTGGTCGGTGCAGGAGACGCGATGACCTTCATCTCGGTCATCCGGTTGCTCGCGTCCTGGTTTCGCGGGCGGCTGCTGCCCCAGGTCTCGCAGTGGACGGGAAACATCGGTCAACTGGGGCAGGTGCTCTCCGCCATCCCGCTGTCATTCGTTTTGCACCAGTACGGCTGGACCGCTGCCTTCCTCAGCGCCGCCGGCCTGTCAGCCCTCATCCTCGTGCTGGTGATCCTGGTGCTCTCCGACGGTGAGGCCGCCAACGCCAGGGCGGACCGTGCGTCGAGTTGGCGTGGTGCGATGAAGCAGCTCCGTGAGTCGCTGGCGAGGCCGGGGACCCAGCTGGGATTCTGGTCGCACTTCGTGACACAGTCGTCCGGCACGGTGTTCAGCCTTCTCTGGGGCTTTCCCCTCCTCACCTCTGGACTCGGCTACAGCCCGGCGGTCGCCTCGGAGATGCTCACCCTCCTCGTGGCGGCCGGGGTGGTCAGCGGCCCCATCCTCGGCATCCTCATCGCGCGGTATCCGCTGCGGCGCTCCAACGTCGTGCTGGTGATCGTGACCGCGATCGGCATCGCTTGGACTGCCGTATTGCTCTGGCCGGGGCATCCGCCGTTCTGGATGATCGTGCTGCTGGTCGTCGTGCTCGGCGTCGGAGGACCGGGTTCTCTGATCGGCTTCGACTTCGCCCGTAGCTTCAACCCGCTGCGCAGTCTTGGGTCGGCGAATGGCATCGTCAACGTCGGCGGATTTCTCGCGAGTTTCGTGATGATGTATCTGATCGGCGTGGTCCTCGATCTGCTCGATCATTCGCGAATCGCCGCTGGGTCGCCGAGCGACGTCTTCTCCTGGGACTCGTTCCGAGTTGCATTGACCGTGCAATATCTGATCGTCGGCGTCGGCGTCGTTTTCCTCGTGATCGCCAGACGCCGCACGCGCCGCAGAATGCACGATGACGAGGGAATACAGGTGCCACCTCTCTGGGTTGCACTGGTAAGGTCGCGCCGGCGCCGCAAGATATAGCGATTCGCCGCCGTTGGCAAGGGGAAGCGATAAACCGTGCAATAATTGACGTAAGACCCGTTCAGGTTCGCGCGGTTCCGTTGCACATTCGTTGCGCAACGGATCAGGACTTGACATGGGTCTTAGTGCTGCCCTGAAACAGGCTGCCCGTGAAAACAATGTCAGCTGAAAAACACAGTGTTGGCTGAATCAGTGCCAACCGAAAACCATCAACCGAGCGGCAGTACAGCGTCCGCTTGAGTGTTGTGCCCGTTAACAAACCGATGTGAAAGGTGTCCCACCATGGCCGCCCGAACCAAAGCAACAGCCCTCGCCGAGCCTGAGGCGGTGGACGAAGTCAGCGTTGACGCCGTCGCGCCTGCCAAGGCCGCCGCGACGAAGAAGGCGCCGGCGAAAGCCGCCGCGAAGAAAGCTCCGGCTAAGCGTGCCACCAAGGCAGCGGTCGATCCGGACGATGTCGACGAAACCGATGACGCGGTTGAAGAGATCGACGACGATGCCGTCGTCGTTGTCGATGACCTGAAGGACGATGAGGTCAAAGACTCTGACTCCGACGAGGTCAAGGACGATGACGCCGACGATAAGGATGACAAGGAGTCCAAGGAAGAGGAGGCGCTCCCCAGCGGTGCGCTGGTCCTCTCCCTGGTCGACGACGAGGACGAGGTCCCCGTCTATTCCTCCGCCATCACCGGTGCGACCGCCGACCCGGTCAAGGACTACCTGAAGCAGATCGGAAAGGTCGCGCTGCTGAACGCGGCGGAAGAGGTCGAGCTCGCGATGCGCATCGAGGCCGGGCTGTTCGCTGAGGACAAGCTCTCCCAGATGTCGCCGGCAGAGCTCAAGTCCCAGCTGGGACGCGAACTGTCCTGGGTGGCGAAGGATGGCCAGCGCGCCAAGAGCCACCTGCTCGGAGCCAACCTCCGTCTCGTCGTCTCCCTCGCCAAGCGCTACACCGGTCGCGGAATGCAGTTCCTCGACCTGATCCAGGAGGGCAACCTCGGCCTCATCCGGGCCGTCGAGAAGTTCGACTACACCAAGGGCTTCAAGTTCTCGACCTACGCGACCTGGTGGATCCGGCAGGCCATCACCCGCGCCATGGCCGACCAGGCGCGCACCATTCGTATCCCGGTGCACATGGTCGAGGTCATCAACAAGCTCGCTCGGGTGCAGCGCCAGATGCTGCAGGACCTCGGTCGCGAGCCGACGCCGGAGGAGCTCAGCCGCGAGCTGGACATGACCCCGGAGAAGGTCATCGAGGTGCAGAAGTACGGCCGCGAGCCGATCTCGCTGCATACGCCACTCGGTGAAGACGGCGACAGCGAGTTCGGCGACCTGATCGAGGACACAGAGGCCGTCGTTCCCGCGGATGCCGTGGGCTTCACCATGCTGCAGAAGCAGCTGGAGTCGCTGCTCGATTCACTCTCCGAACGCGAGGCGGGCGTCATCCGCATGCGGTTCGGTCTTGGCGACGGGATGCCGAAGACGCTCGACCAGATCGGTGACACCTTCGGGGTCACTCGGGAGCGAATCCGCCAGATTGAGTCCAAGACGATGGCGAAGCTTCGTCATCCGTCGCGGTCCCAGTCGCTGCGCGACTATCTTGAGTAGCCTTTCGGGCCTCAAGTACTTCGTTCCCGTCGTACTGGGCAAGGCGGTCCGCGCCCTCGCGAAGATTCGCGGCGGCGGGTCCGCCTTTCCCGGCTACGTCACGACGAAGCTCGCCCCGCGTTTTCTCGAGGACGTCACGGGTCAGTTCCGCCACGGCATCGTCTACGTGCTGGGCTCGAACGGCAAGTCGACGACCACCCACATGCTCACCGGAGTGCTGCGCGGTCATGGCTTGAAGGTGTTCACGAACCCGTCTGGCGCGAACCTGCCACAGGGGATCGCGTCGTCCATCCTCGCCGAATCAAGTCTGCTGGGAAGGCTCGACGCCGATATCGGCGTGCTGGAGGTTGATGAGGCCTTCGCCCTGGAATTCGCGGCGACCGTGCCCCCATCGACGGTGCTCGTGCTCAACACACAGGTCGACCAGCTCTACCGTTTCTACGAGACGGAGCGGGTGGCCGACATGATGCTCGACACCGCTCAGCAGGCGAAACTGCACATCGTGACGAATCGCGAAGATCCCTACCTCAGCAAGATCGCCAGGCGATATGGTGCCGGGGATGCGGCGACCGGCCCCGACATCACTTATTTCGGCGCATCCGACGAGGTCATCGCGAATGCGCCGCACGGACTGTTCAACGCCACCGACTACCGGGATGCCGATCTGGCGCCGGAGTCCCATGCGGCATTGGCGGAGCTGGTCGCCACCGATCGCACCGGTGCGTCGATCGTCGTCGGAGGCGAGTCCATCGACGTGGTACTTCCGGCCAAGGGGTTGCACTATGGCATCGATGCCGCGGCCGCGATCGCGACGGCGGCGATCATCCTCGGCGACGACTTCGACCCAGCGTGCGCGGCAGGTGCCTTCGCCGCGATGAAGCCGGCCTACGGGCGTGGCGAACTGCTCGCCATCACAAACAGGGACGGCGGCGACGAAAAGGTCGAGTTCGTGATGTTCAAGAACGCCGCGAGCCTGCAACTCAATCTCGACGCCCTGCCGGAGCCACCGGAACAGGTACTGTTCGCCATCGACGAGGGCACGCCAGATATCTCGTGGATCTACGACATCGACTTCGCAGCCCTCGACCACATCGACGTGATCACTGGGGCGAAGGCCTGGCAGATCGCGCTGCGTCTCGAGCACGATGGCATGACGATCGGCGCGGTCGAACCGGACCTGCGTAAGGCCATCGATCTCATGAGATCCATGCCAAAGCCCAGGACAGGGATGAAGACCTGGATCGTCAACTACGAGATCATGATGCTCGCCAGAAAGCAGATCGGCTTCCTCGAACTGGAGAACCAGCGATGAGCGCGATGATGCCCATGCCGTTCCTGCCGGACTCGTCCGTCACGATCGTGCAGCTCTATCCGGAGGAACTCGGTGTCGCGGGCGATCGCGGCAACGTCATGGCAGTGCGAGAACGGCTGGCGCGCGCCGGCGTGACAGTGTCAGTCGCCGAACACCGCGTCGGCGACAGCTTCCGCTCCGATGCCGATCTGGTACTCGTCGGGAACGGCCCGCTTTCGGCCATCCGCAACGTCTATGACGACCTGCAGACCGTGGCCCCTGAGCTCCGCACGATCATCGGCGACGGGGTTCCGGTCTTCGCCTATGGCGCCGGCGCGGAGCTGCTCGGCCATGACCTTGCCCTTCTCGATGGAACCCGCCTCGCTGGGCTCGACATCTTCCCGTTCCACGCGAAGCGGGTGACGAAACGGAAGGTCGGGTATGTCATCGTCGACACGCCCCTGGGACAGGTCGTCGGGTTCGAGGACAACGCCTCCCTCTGGGAGCTCGATTCCGACGCGACTGCGTTCGGCACCCTGGTGGCAGGCGGTGGCAACGGCGACGGAACGCACGAGGGAGTCGTGCTCGGCCCATCGATCGCGACCCAGGTCGGCGGGCCGGCGTTGCCGCTCAATCCGTTGCTCACGGATGCGCTCATCCGGTCGATTGCGAGTCGTCGAGGCTTCGACTACGAACCGGGCGCCGCGCACGCGGATCTCGATCGTTATGCGACCCGCGCGCGCGAAGTGATCTCGGCGAACGCGAAACACGTATTCTCGAGAATCTAGCTTCTCGAGAATCTAGCGCTGAGTCCCTTTCTCAGTCCGTACGAAACAGCGAGGTGTCGACTCTGAACGAGTTTTCCCTGCGCGAGGCCCTCATCGACACGGGTGCGATCCGCGAGAACGCTGCCGTTCTGGCCGCGCGTGCGGGTGATCGTCCGCTTCTTGCGGATGTCGCGGGCGACGGCTATGGTCACGGCGCTGTCGAATCCGCTCGCGCCGCGCTCGACGGCGGAGCTGTCTGGCTCGGAGTCAGCAACCTGGTGGATGCCTCGGAGCTTCGCCGGGCGGGCATCCGTGCTCCGATCCTCGCCTCCTATCCCGTCGACCCCCTGGCCGCTGAGGAGCTCGGGGTCACGACAGGAAGTCTCGATCTCGAGCGCGCCGAGGCCGCACTGTACGGCCTCGGCGACGACGCGGAGCTCAGAGCAGCGATGCGGGTGAGCGCACGCGTGGTCGGCACGAAGATGATCGAACGCGACGAGGGCGTGTCATACGGGTACACCTATCGTGCGACTGCCCGCACCTCGCTGGCGCTCGTGGCGTTGGGCTATGCCGACGGACTCGATCGGCCGGCGAGCAATCTCGGCACGCTCTGGCTCGCGGGCAAGCCGCGGCTCATCGCGGGACGCGTGGCCATGAATGCGCACGTACTCGAACTCGGTTTCGA
This sequence comes from Microbacteriaceae bacterium, assembly GCA_025465035.1. Classification (GTDB taxonomy): domain Bacteria; phylum Actinomycetota; class Actinomycetes; order Actinomycetales; family Microbacteriaceae; genus Lacisediminihabitans. The sequence goes on from JAODMH010000168.1 coordinate 8,760, forward strand.
CTCCGCCGCGATCGGCGATGAAGCAGTGCTGTTCGGCGACGCGAGTGTCGGGGAGCCGAGCGCGCTCGACTGGGCTGCCCACCTGGGCAAGGATGCCGCCGAGGTCGTCTCGGTACTCGGCGCGAAACTCCCGCGGAGATATCTGTGAGCGACGCCAGGATCACCGTCGACCTTGCCGCCTACGCCCGTAACCTGGACACGCTGCGCGCGAAAGTGGCCCCTGCCCAACTTATGGCCGTCGTCAAGGCTGACGGTTACGGGCACGGACTCGTGCCGATCGCACGCGCGGCTGTCGCGGGCGGCGTCACCTGGCTCGGCTCGCTCGACATCGCCACCGGCCTCGAGCTGCGGAAAGCCGGGATCAGCCAGGACGTCGCGATCTTCGCCTGGCTGCTCGGTCCCTGGGAGGACTATCGCGAGGCGATCGAAGCGCGAATCGACCTCGGCATCTCCACGACAGAGCAGCTCGACCAGATTGCGGATGCCGGTGCCGCGATCCCGGCGCGCCTCCATCTGAAGATCGATACCGGCCTCCATCGAAACGGGGCGACGGAAGCGGAATGGCCGGAACTCGTCCGGCGTGCCATCGGACTGGATCGCGACGGCGTAGCCGAATTCCATGCCGTCTGGACTCACATCGCCGAGGCATCGGACGAGGAGGACAGTGCGGCCATCGCCCGGTTCGACAGGGCGATCGCGGTCG